>JBLHWO010000101.1:0-11971 GCA_047629215.1 Cellvibrionaceae bacterium
ATAAGCAGCAACTCAAATGGACAAATTTTCGTTGTCACTTTTTGTCAAAGACCCACATAAAAATCGCCATCAAATATTTACCGGTAGCCGAACGCTATACACCATTAGATTAATTTATATTTTTTATTTTTCATGTGCTAACGTAACTATCTTCACTGATTCAAAAAGACCGTCTCGGTAATCGAGAAAAGTGACTGAGGATAGCTTGAAATTTTCTGTCTTGAAATTTTCTGTCTTGAATGAAAGTGGCATTCCCGTTAAGATTCCTGACGAATCTGAATTGTCTCAACATATATCAATTAAATAATATTTTAATTCTGAGCTAATATCATGCATATTGTATTTTTTGGTTATGAGAAACAGTCTTCCGACTGGATACATACATTACAAGCTCAATTACCACAAGCCACTATAGAATATTGGTCTGAGCAAGCCATAAAATCTGCCGACTACTTCGTTTGTCGAAATCCACCCGCTATTTTACTACAACAAACATATCACTTAAAAGCTATCTTTTTTCTGTCAGCGGGTATCGATTATTTTTTAGATTTGAAGGCAACAAATCAGTGTAAAATGCTAGACAAGGTAAATTGCTATCGCTTAGAAGATGCGGGCATGTCAGAGCAAATGATGGATTATGCAACCTACGCCACTCTCAAATTTTTCCGTCAATTTGATCGATACGACAAAATGAACTCATGGCAATCCTTACCATCCATTTCAAAATCACACTTTAAGGTCGGCATTATGGGCTCTGGTGAGCTTGGCGCAAAAGTTGCTAAAAGATTGGCTTATCTAGGCTTTAGTATTAATGTTTGGAGCCGTACGGAGAAATCAATTACAGGTATGAAATCCTATTTTGGCAACTCACAATTGTCAGACTTTATTAGTAATAGCAATCTACTTATTAACCTACTGCCACTCAACAATGATACTCGCCACATCATCAATGGCTCTTTATTGAAACTTTTATCGAAACCCTCTTATCTTGTTAACTTAGCACGAGGAGAGCATGTTGTAGAAAAAGATTTAGTTCAAACACTTAACTCTGGAGAATTAAATGGGGCACAAATTGATGTGACTCAATTAGAGCCACTGCCAGAAGATAGCCACTTATATTCTGTAGAAAATTTATCTATTACGCCACACAACTCAGCGGTTACATTGATGGAGGAAAGCTGTAAACAAATAGCCGAAAAAATTGGCAGCTTACACATCGGCAACTCAATCTCTGGCAAAGTGAATTGGGGGAAAGGCTACTAAGCAGTTTTTTATCTGAAAAAATTTCCAGTATCTCGGCCGGCTAGTCCAAAGTGCAAGGTTCCACTTTGGTGATGAGCAAATTGATGCCCTAAGTAAAGAAGGAAGAACATTGCTAGAAGACTATGATAAACGCTTGGTACTTTTTCAAATAGAAGGTCCATTAAGCTTTGGATTTGCACGCGATGTTGCAAAACTCATACAAAACGATATTGACAAAGATATTCTCGCAATGACCTGAGTGACCTGCCTTTTATTGATAGTTCGGCCTCGGACGCACTTAAAGAAGTGATTCACAAATTAGCTTAAGATTGAGAAGCCGTAGTGCTATTTCGCGTCCTCGAGGCCATGCTAGCAGCGCTGGAGCGAACCGATGTTCCGAATTGTCTTGGTAAAGACCGTATTTTTGGAAACAGAGTGGATGCATTGAAGTTCGCGAAGACATATATCGTCGGAAAAATGGAGATTAAATGAAAGTAAAAAATTACTATTTTTAGAGGTGCGCTGCATATTGTTTTTTTAATGCGGTCTCGTTATAGTTCATTACTTTAAGGAGGAGACTAAATGGTTACATGTTATTTACGATACGTAATAGATCCATACAAAATTGAAGAGCTTGAGCACTATGCAAAACTATGGATTCCGCTAGTCAATAAATTTGGTGGGTAGCATCATGGATATTTTTTACCCCATGAAGGAGTTAACAATATTGCTTTAGTATTATTTACCTTCTCTAGCTTGGCAGAATACGAAACATATAGGAAAAATTCTTTTAAACACTCTGAATACTTGGCCGCATTTGACGATGCCAAAAATACCAACTTTATTGTCAGCTATGAGCGTAGTTTTTTCAAATCCATCTTTGGGTAAAGGTTATGAAATATTTTATTTTTATATTTTCTCTCTTACTGCTTTTCGAAAAATCATTAGCCGCCGACATCTATAAATGTAACATAAATGGCCGCCTCACTTATACAGATGTGCCCTGTAATGGAGAAGTCGTCTCTCTACCCCCCATCAACTCTACTGCCAGTAATGGCGCCAATACAAAATATAATAGTTCGAAGTGGTTCTTTAACTCACAGGGTTATCGTGAGGCATTAAAAGTTAGCGAACGTTATAATGCACCATTATTTATATTTTTTGAGGCTGACTGGTGTAGCTATTGCCGAAAACTAGAAACAGAACTCCTGCATAAGGCTGAAGCCAAATACGCTTTAAGGCCCTTTATTACCGTGCAAATATCACCAGAAGATGGGGCTAGTGAAAATAGTTTTTTTAAATCGTTAGGTGGCGCTGGCTACCCTACTATTTTTATTCAGAAGAATGCCTCGTCAAAACCGCAAAGAACTCGCCTTAACACTAGACTCAGTAACGGTAAGTGGCGCACTAAAAGTGTTAGTGAATTTAAAAAACTACTCCTGTCATTTTTACCTTAGGATAGAAATCATGTTGGAACTAAGACCTAATTTCGAATATTGTGATGAGAACTTACCGCCTGATACTACCGACGTTATGATTTTCACCTTTGCATGAACTTTTTGTATATCCTGTACAACAGAGGTATTGAAAGGGTGCGGTCTGACTGTGGCAGCAATTTCAATAATCGCCCTATTCTCCCCAAAAAGTTACTGAAAAATAACCCTACATCGACTTTTCGCGTGCTAAAAAGCGGAGGTTGCGCCAATTAATCCCTTTCAAAATAAATTCATACTCAAGGAGACTGTCGAGCGCAGGATAAATCTACGCTTTATACACGACAAATTTTTTTAAACCTATTCTCTTGATCGAACTCAATCGAAAAGTGACCCTTAATACCTTCATGGGTAACGAAAGGCTGTAATATATTAGCGGGAAATCGGATACTACGACCTTCAGCAGTTTGCGTATAAACTGATCTTACTGAGCCCTGGTACAACTTAATATACTCATCGGCCGCTATAGTGAGTGAGACAATGACGTTGGACATAATTCTATTCTTATTCGTAGTTAATAATAGTGTTTTTTCGTTTTTTATTACATAAAGGTGACTGGGTGGGAACAGCCTACTCCTCCTCCCTACATGAAAAAATATTTTTCTAACCAAACTGTAATTTTTTGCAATCTCTACAGGCTTCCATTAAATCAATTAGCCCACGCATGGCCACAGAGAACATCGCGAATTCAGTTGCAGTATTCGTTTGCAGGTCATGTGCAATGGTTCTCCAACGAGATACCATTTGTGGATTTTCATGCATCCATAACTGTAAAGATTCCTCTAACTGATATTCATCGCCGGCTAATCTGAGTAAGTTGACGCTCATGACACGTAATACTTTATCAATTTCGTCTATAAAAGACTCTCTTGCCATTGCCTGCCAATGGTTCTCTACATGTACATCTGTAACGGCATGAGCAAACCAATACAGACCTAATTTATCGCCTAACAAATGATGTATTTCAACGGCACGCGCAATAGAGGTTTTACTTTCTATTGCCGCTTCAGCCACACCAAGGCCGGAAAATAAGTGTCCAGGCATCGACATCACATTTGCCCATTCGTTACTTAAACCTAGCTTATAAAAATATTGGCGTTTGTCTTCCCATTTTTGCTTTTCAGTTTCACTCAATACCGCAGGGGTTGCTTTTATTGCCTCAGCGACTTGCGGCTCAAATATAGCAACATCGTTAACAGGGTTGAGTGTTCCGCGCCTATTGCGTAAAAACCAACGAGTCCCTCTACGAACTCGGCGCATCATGCTCAAAAGCAAGGCCAATTGATCGGATGCAGGTACTTTATAATCTAAGAACTCTACTTTTTCTTTGAAGTTATCGAACTGGAAAACATCTCGCGCAATAACATACGCCATCGCAACTTGCGCTGGTGTTTCTCCGGTTGCTTCAACTAAACGATGACAGAAGGTAATGCCAATATTGTCAACCATATCATTAGCTAACTGCGTGGCAATTATTTCTTTGCGTAGAATGTGAGAATGAATTTGTTTTTTGTATTTTTTGAGTAACTGTTTGGGAAATGCTTTTTCAACCCAACTTGATAGATACGGGTTGTCCGCAATTTCATCGACCGCTAGCTCTTCTTTTAGCTGTACTTTTACATAAGAGTTAAGAACGGCTAGTTCGGGCCTAGTTAGACTTTCACCATCAGCGGCTCGATCTGATAACTCTTCATCGCTAGGGATAAATTCTAAGGCCCTATTCAATCGGCCACTGCTCTCCAATGTATTAATTAAGCGACGGTATTCATTGATTCGAGTTAGTGATTCTTGCTCGGCCAGACTGATTGATTGAGTTTGATAATAATTGTTCTCTAGCACCATCTGAGCTACAGTATCTGTCATACTCACTAATAAGCGATTACGCTGTTTTTCTGTAAGGCGCTTTTTATTCACTTCTTTGTTTAATAATATCTTTATATTGACCTCATGATCAGAGCAATCAACACCCGCTGCATTATCAATAAAGTCTGTATTACAAGCACCACCATGCATAGCGAATTCGATTCGCCCTTTTTGACTTAACCCTAAGTTACCGCCCTCGCCAAACACTTTACAGCGCAGCTCTGCCCCGTTAACACGCAAGCCATCATTGGCCTTGTCGCCAATATCGATGTGGCTTTCGCTGGCCGATTTAACATAGGTGCCAATTCCACCATTCCAAATTAAATCTACTGGGGACTTTAATAAGGCAGATATCAATTCGGTTGGCGTTAACTTATCAGCATGAATATCAAAACTCGCCTTCATTTCTGCCGAAAGTGAAATTGATTTTTCATTTCTACCAAAAACCCCGCCTCCTTTTGAAATAAGCTTTTTATTGTAATCTTCCCAACTGGTGCCGGGGGTGGAAAATAAACGTTGTCGCTCTTTAAAACTTGCCGCTGCATTAGGCTTAGGATCGATAAATATGTGCAGGTGATTAAACGCGGCTGTTAAACAAATATGTTCTGACATTAACATCCCATTTCCGAACACATCACCAGCCATATCGCCAACGCCAACAACGGTAAACTCTTCTTTTTGAACATTAATTCCTTTTTCTTTAAAGTGTCGCTGAACCGAAACCCAAGCGCCGCGAGCAGTGATGCCCATACCTTTGTGGTCATAGCCTTGGCTACCGCCCGATGCAAAAGCATCGCCCAACCAATGATTGTATTGTTTCGATATTTCGTTTGCGATATCAGAAAATGTTGCCGTACCTTTATCGGCAGCAACCACTAAATAAGTATCATCTTCATCTCGGCGAACGACATTAATAGGTGGAATGACTTTACCCTTTAGCAAGTTATCGGTAATATCTAATAAACCACTAATAAACGTTTTATAACAAGCAATGCCTTCGTTTAAAAATGATTCTCGTCCTTTTGCCATAGACGCTTTTTTGGAAATAAAGCCGCCTTTGGCACCATCAGGTACGATAACCGCATTTTTAACTTGCTGAGTTTTCACCAAACCAAGTACTTCGGTGCGAAAATCTTCGTGCCGATCTGACCAGCGCAAGCCGCCTCTGGCGACTTTGCCACCACGTAAATGCACACCCTCTACCCTAGGTGAATTCACAAATATTTCGTACTGTGGCCGTGGTTCAGGGATGCCTGATATCTCACGAGGATTAAATTTAAAACTGACATATTCTTTATGATCACCTGATTCATCAAACTGATAAAAATTAGTGCGTAAAGTGCCATTAATAAAATCTAAATAGCGTCGTAAGATACGGTCGTCATTTAGATTACTCACTTCATCTAAATCAGCCAAAATAACTTTATTGATATTATGAGGGGCACCCTTATCAATAGTTGGATTAAAAGCGGGGTCAAATAATGTATGAAAAAGACTGACTAGCTTGCGTGTGATGCCTGGATAGGCCATCAATGTCTTCGTAATGGACCGCTTACTAAATGGAAATAAGGTTTGTTTCATATAAGCCGCATAGGCTCTTAATACAACAACCTCACGCCAATGAATATTGGCCAATAATACTAAGCCATTAAAACCATCGTTCTCTGCCTTATAAGACCAAATGTTTTCGAATGCATTTTCAAAGCGTTCTTTTAGCTCACTGAATTCTGCTCCTGCCATCAGCCGACTTTTAAGCTCAAAATCATGCAGCCAAACCAGACCCTTTGGCGTTTTAATTTTGTAAGGATGCTCACCTAATACTTTCAAATTCATCCGCTCTAATACAGGAATCACTTCTGATAATGTTAAAGGTGATCCTTTATGGAATATCTTAAAGTGAATGCGGTTATTGGAATCTTTAAGGGGTTCGCATAGGTCTAAAGCAAGTGGATTATCATCACTTAAACCTTCAATAACCTTTATATCTTTAACTGATTGAGACGCGCCAAACTCCTCTTGATAAGCGCTAGAAAAACTTTTTTCGTAAAGCTTATAATAATCTATACCCTGCGCTTCCCCACAGTGACTGATTAATGCTTCATGTAATGATGATGACCACGTTCGAGCGAGGTTTTTTACCTTAAGCTCAAGGTCTTCCGTTTTCCAGTTTGTCTTATGATCAGACCGTAAACGAAAAATAACGTAGGTTCTCGATAAAATGGATTCTGAGTAGTAGGTATAAAAATCATGTGATTCGGCATCTACCGCTTCACTCAACAAGGTTATTATTTGTTCGCGTAAACGCGTTGAAAAGACATCCCTAGGGATGTACACCATAGAATAAGCGAAGTTATTCATCGAGTCGCAGCGCATAAACAAGCGTACCAATTGGCGCTCACTAATTTGTGATACGCTGGTAATCGTTTTGGTTAGCTCATCAGTATTACTTTGAAATAACTCATCTCGCGGATAGGTTTCCAATACTTGACGAATGACCTTACCATTGTAACTACCAATATTAGTGTTTATATTTTCGTAAATAGTCTCTATCTTCTCTCTCAATACCGGTATATCCATAACACTCGCACGGTAAACGCCAAAAGTGTATAAACCAATAATATGATGCTCCCCTATTGATTGACCTTTGGGGTCATAGGCTTTGATAATAATATGATCGGGATAGGCTCTACGATGCACGCTAGAACGGATAGGTAATTTACTGAATGTTAATAATTTTTTCTTCGCTTTTTTATACGTCTGCACATTTTCATTAATGCATGCTGCTGCGGTTTCATTTGTTAGTAGGCCCAGTAACTTCACGCAAGGCGATGTAATGGGTATTTTACCCGCTAAGCGTGTTTCACTAGCTAAAGGCTTCTCTTCATGAAAAGCATATCCCAAGAACGTAAAATTATTGACCATAAGCCAAGACAAAAAATGATTGGCCTCGCCTATTTCTTCTTTTTTATGATGCTTACGCGCATTATCAATATTGTCTCGTATCACCTGTAGCTCATTGAGCATATCGCTGTAACCATTATTCACCAGCGTAATATCTTTTAACGCGTCTCGAACGGCAACCTCAACCGCCTTGAGGTCTTTCGTTTTACTTAAATGAGTAATTTCAAAATACAGCAGCGCTTCATCACTAGCAAGATGAGCGGCATTGGCGGATGGGGTCAGCTCGACTAAGATGCCTTTTTTATCGCGCTCAACGATAAGCGAGGTAAAGTTAACCGCATGTATCACTATGCCGTTATTCGTCAACGCCATGCGCACTGAGCCCATCAAAAATGGCATGTTTTTGCAGTGAACTAAAAGCACCGAATGGGCGCACTGCCAACAGTCATTTTCTATGCTGGGGCTATAAACCCGGACCAAAGGCCGCTTACTAAACTTACCGATGGCTTCAAAGGCATCATTCACCAAACCAAAGATATCAACTAAGGATCTGCCCTCTAGCTCAGACAACGGATATTGCTCAAAAAACTCATCGGAAAATATGGACAAAATATCAGCATCCGGCTGCTGTAGTTTCTCCTGAATAAAGTGATGCAACTGTTCAAGAAATTCAGACTTATCGCCAGTAATGACAAGACTCATATCCATATTTTTTCCATATTTTTGAACATTATCCTTAGAGCATAGTTCAGAGTATAAAAGGTGCCAATTAACCTTCATGTTTGTACGTCTTATCTATATAGCCTCTGATTAAGTCTGGGCTAATTTTTAGTATGGAAAACAAAACTGCTCATGCACATTACCTTAGCCACAAAGTCCCTTTTCCGGTATGATGCTGCCTTTTCGAATCGTTCGACTTTCTATCTTTTAGCCTTTTGTTAGGAATACTTCATGACCGACCTTTCTGCTCTTACCGCTGTTTCACCTATTGATGGCCGCTACGGAAGTAAAACATCTGATTACAGAAATATTTTTAGCGAGTTTGGCTTGATTCGTTTTCGAGTAGAAGTCGAGATACGTTGGCTGCAGTGCTTAGCTGACCACTCAGCTATTGATGAAGTTCCCGCATTGAGCGAGAAGGCCAATGCCGCACTTGATACTATTGTTAGTGATTTTAGTGAAGCCGATGCCCAAAAGATTAAATCGATTGAAGCGACTACCAACCACGATGTAAAAGCCGTTGAATATTTCATTAAAGAGCAGCTTGAAGGCCATATTGAGCTAGCGGCCATTAAAGAGTTTGTTCATTTTGCTTGCACCTCTGAAGACATTAACAACCTATCCCACGGTTTGATGCTAAAAGCAGGCCGCGGTATATTAGCCAGCCAACTACAAGAAACGATTACCAAGATGACCAACCTCGCGGAAAGCTATGCCGCTATTCCTATGCTCTCGCGTACTCATGGGCAAACCGCCTCGCCGACCACTGTCGGTAAAGAATTCGCCAACGTGGTAGCTCGCCTACGACGTCAGCTCGTGCAAATTGAAAAGATTAACTTATTGGGCAAAATCAACGGTGCCGTTGGTAACTACAATGCGCATTTATCGGCCTACCCCGATATTGATTGGCAAGCCAATGCCGAGACCTTTGTGACGAGTTTAGGTTTAGAGTGGAACCCCTACACAACTCAAATCGAACCGCATGATTATATTGCTGAGCTGTTTAATGCAATTGCTCGCTTTAACACCATCATGATCGATTTCAATCGTGATATTTGGGGTTATATATCACTTGGCTATTTCAAGCAAAAAACGGTTGCCGGTGAAGTCGGCTCTTCAACCATGCCACACAAAGTCAATCCTATCGATTTTGAAAACTCAGAGGGCAACCTAGGTCTCGCCAATGCTGTTTTCCAACATCTAGCCAGTAAGTTACCCGTTTCTCGCTGGCAACGTGATTTGACCGATTCAACAGTTTTAAGAAATATGGGCGTTGGCTTCGGCTATTGCGCTATTGCATACGCTTCGATTATTAAAGGTTTGGGGAAATTAGAAATCAACGAAGCTAAAATTGCGCAAGACTTAGATAACAGCTGGGAAGTATTGGCAGAGCCGATTCAGACCATTATGCGTCGCTACGGTGTTGATGAACCTTATGAAAAGTTAAAAGCACTCACTAGAGGCCAAACTATTACAGCTGAGATTTTGAGTGATTTTGTTGAGCCGCTGAATATTCCAGAGCCAGCTAAAGAATCCATTAGAAAAATGACGCCAGCCAGCTATATCGGTAATGCAATTGCACAAGCAAAGTCGATTAAATAGACAATAAAGCAAAATACTGTAGTCAACTATTTTATTTACAGTAGTTTATAAACAACTATATACCTTGAAAAGCCCTACAGATCTACGCCAAGGCTAGAGCCATCGTAAACCAGGTTGAAAAATTGAATACGTTCATTGCAGCCGTCTGATGTCGAGCCTGTTTGTAAGTTAAAACGCATACCATGGTAAGCGCAATGGATTTCACCATTGGTAACCGCCCCATTACTCAAAGGTGCCTGCTGATGCGGACATTGATTTAAGAAAAGATAACGCTGCCCCTCATCTTGTATTAATAGCAAAGAGAGTCCATTAATAGAGAATGACTGACGGTAGCCATCGTATAGGCTGGTTAAATGTTCCAATCTACAAAACGCCATAAATAACCTTTCCTAAAATAGTTGCTACAACACAGTAATGACAACGATAACGGCTATCCCCTACAAAGAAAATAGCGAAGCTCTATTTAATAAGATTAAAGATCTTTCCTATGCCTGCTGGCTCGATAGCGGCAAGCCCGAATCACACTATGGCCGATACGATATTATCAGTGCATTACCTGATGTAAGATTAGTCACTGAAGGTTCAGAGACCTCAATTTTTAGAAGTACAGGTGATGGTTTCGGTCACATTTTGGCGTCGCAACACAAAAGTGATCCACTCACGCTTCTGTCACAAGAGTTGAATAAACTAGCTCAAAATAAGCCTATCGATAACATCCCTTTTTCAGGTGGTGTCATTGGTTACTTTGGTTACGACCTTAACCATCATTTCCATAACGACAATAGCCATACCAACAAGCCCAAGAGCAGCCTCCCCGATATGCATATTGGCATCTATCACTGGGCCATTATCCAAGATCATGAACGCCAGAAAGCCTTTATCGTAAACCTTCCTGAGTGCGATAAAAGTATCATACCCATAGTAAAGCAGCGTCTCGAACAAAAATACGACCCAGATCACCAAACTCCCCCACTTAAAGTTAAAGCGCTTACGCCATCGCTTGATCGCGATAAATACCTTACGCAAATCGAAAAGATTAATGAATACATCTTGGCCGGCGATTGTTACCAGGTTAACTTCGCTCAGTGCTTTCAAGGGCCATACCATGGCGACCCCTACTCTGCTTACAGCCAACTAAGAAAGGTAATGGCGTCGCCTTTCTCGGCATATTTATCGCTAAATGGACAAACAGCGGATGAAAAAGGATCGAGTAAACGAGCCATTATGTCTTTATCCCCAGAGCGCTTTTTGCGAACCCGCGGGAGCTCGGTACTGACACAACCCATTAAAGGAACTGCTGTTAGGAATAGCCTGAAAAGTAAAGATCAACAAGATGCGATTGAACTTCAGGAGAGTGAGAAGAACCGTGCCGAAAACCTAATGATTGTCGATTTATTGCGCAATGACTTGGGGCAACATTGCATACCAGGCAGCATTGAAGTTGAAACTTTATTCGGCCTGCAAAGCTTTCCAAATGTGCATCATCTAGTAAGCGATATTGTAGGTACGTTAAAAGATGATGCGAACAGTATCGATTTACTTCGGGACTGTTTTCCCGGCGGCTCTATTACCGGTGCACCCAAAAAGCGAGCCATGGAAATTATCGAGGAGCTTGAGAATCGATCTAGAGGTGTTTATTGCGGCAGTATTGGTTACATCAACCACAATGGCGACATGGATACGAATATCGCCATACGCACCGTTAGCTGTGATGGCGAAAGCCTTTACTGCTGGGGTGGAGGAGGTATCGTTGCCGACTCCACCCCCCATGATGAATACCAAGAGAGTTTAGATAAGATTAATGCGATATTAAAAGTACTTGCCGCAAACGATTAAGAGCAATCTGAGTAGCTCGAGATAGACGAGCCTTACTATAAAGATAAATCTCGCTCACTCGCCTTAATAAACTCTTGTTTCAGTTCATCATATTCATGCACCGCCGGAAACTGTGGAAATTCATCGATTACATTTTGCGGCGATTTAAATAGAATACCTGCATCCGCCTGCCCTAGCATGGTCGTATCATTATAAGAATCACCCGCTGCAATAATACGATAGTAAAGTCCTTGAAGCGCTAATATAGACTGTCGCTTTGGGTCTTTTTGTCTCAGCATATAATTAGTTACTCGGCCATCAGCATCCACTTCTAG
>JBLHWO010000102.1:0-11964 GCA_047629215.1 Cellvibrionaceae bacterium
CATAAGTACTAATTGAAAGCTGGAAATCACAGCGATTTTTAAGTTGAGGGGCCTCTGTAGGCTTGGTGAGACGTGGGCTGTAGCAATAGGTGACACATTAGGCGGGGATGTCCCCGGAACCCCATGTTTATTCAAAGATTTAACGAAACTGCAAGTAAGATATTATGACAACGTTAAAGTCGACTGGTGCAGCAAGGCTAGTGTCGTAATCTTGTGGTGACGGCCACCGCACAAGAAATGATTGCGTTTTTTTAGATGATTTCGCGGGAAGTTATTTTTCCGAAACAAAATCTGAAAGGCATGACTTTTCGCATTCGCTGCTGTAATTATTTTAATTAAAAAGATCAGAAAAAATAAAAAAGGGTAGTCAGTGAAACGTTTTGAATTAATGCCCTGGGTCACGGATGAGGTGTAATATACGACGGCGTTAGGCAAGCAAATTAATTAAAAAATATATTCTTCGTCGCCTTCTGTTCGATAACTAAGAGCTGGCGTTTTGTTAACGAATTAAGGGTTCAAAAAACGGAAGTGTGCGTACCTTCAAATGAATCATCGTTGCCAAAAATATATTTTTGAACAATTTCAACAACGTATTCTTCGGCGTGAGCTTCCAGTTCTATTAGGGAGTCAAACTCAGGAGTGACCTTTTCTAGAGACTCGGTATTACCTTTTGTTAAGCCGACATCGCACAAAACGTATTTTTTAGGTGTCGCAGATATGCCTTCAAGGCTGAGTACTGCAAACCCGAAACCAGAACAAAGTCCGTGTAATTGGGTGAGTTTGGAAAGTTCACTAACGTGAATCTCTCTGGCTTTTTCCGCTAAATGCTGTTTTCGTGACGTAAAAAACATGTTGTCTACCTCTCTCAAATTATCATCCATACAGTTGAATATCGAATCTACTTTATTATGGTCTCCTCAGTTTTGTGTAATATCATTATATTTTTCGTGGTTGAAGAAAAGATAAATTGTTACTTTAATATTTTTTGAGTAGAAAAATTTAAATTTGTCATTTTTGACGGTTGTTAGGCAAATATTTCGCAGTCAATAACTGTCAGCGCTACCCCGTTAACCAAGTTACCTGCCTACTTAAGTGAATTATAAACTTATTAAGTTCGATAAAAATTAGTAAGGAATTACTCTGTTGTAATCTGCTAACCAACCACACCCTAATCAAAGTCCATGCAGTCAGTTATTATCTCCGCACCTCATATTACTGGAGCACCTAATGAGACCGATCGTCAGTAAGCAGTGATGGCTAGATTGGATTGAACAGCAAGTACAAAGCGGTTTATCTATAGCTGCTTTTTGTAGCAATAAAATAATCAATGCTGATAACTTCTATTCCCATCGCGGCCAACACCGTAACCCCCCCCACTTTCGGTAAACTCAGGGTTTTCACGTGCCCAATTAGTTGATGATTCTGTGTTGGGCGAAGTCACTTACACGCTTTTACTAGCGAGTCTCCAACATGGTTGTCCGCACGGATGACTTCATTAATATGAAAATATTTACCTATATCGGCGCTGTTTATTTATACCGAGAGCCTGCCGAGGCAAATGCATATAAGATCAAATAATACACAGTATGATTAAATTGTATGCGCTTTGGCGTCAAAGTCAACCTATTATTGGTTTTATGCTTTGGGGCGCGTCCATATATGTTCTTGTGCGCGTGCTCGTGTAGCGGCCTTAAGACGCGGTTGACGGTGTTAATGAACCTACCCGGCCCCTCTATTACTTTTCGGGCTGATTGTTGGCTGATGCCTTATATTCAGCACCTCTCAACATCGATGCGATAAGTTCCTGTACATTAAATTTGGTTAACGCTTCGTTTGCGCCCACCTGTGTTGCTTGGCTAACACTAATATCGCTTGATAATGATGAATGTAGAACAATGTAAGCGGCTGCCAAAGCTGGCTTATCACGCACCTCAAAAGCCAGCTCATAGCCATCTAAACCAGGCATCTCTATATCACTCACCAATAGGTCAATAGGTGACCCATTGGCCGCCTCGGCTTGCATAATTATTAACGCATCGTCCCCATTTTTGGTGACCTTAAAGGGCACATTTATATAGCTGAGCGCATCGGTGAGTTGTTTACGTGCAACCATTGAGTCATCGACCAATAAAATATTCAGTGGCTTGAGCTGTTCTCGCTGAATATCTGTGAGTACGGCATGGTCCTCACTATTATCTTCGGGAAATACATTGGACATGACATACTCGAGATCAACCATTTGTATCAACTCGTTATCAACACGACAAATACCCGTAATAAAGGTATTGCGGCCTAATGAGTGGGGTGGTTTTTTAACCTCTCGCCAATTCAATTCCATAATACGATCAATCGAACGCACTAAAAACCCAACTGTTTTACGCTGGCAATCGGTAACAACGATGACACACTTTTTTATTTGCTCTTCGGTGAGCGGGGTGTAGCCGATGGCGGCCGCTAAATCAAGAACAGGTATTGTTTGTCCGCGCATTTCAATGGCGCCCTTAACCGTAATATCGGAGCTAGGCAATACATGCATTGGCTTATAAGGCACGATTTCTCTCACCTTGAGTGTACCTAAGGCAAAGTGTTGTGTTTCAGTAATATTAAAAACCAACACACCTTGGGCATAATTAGCTTTTTCGTTGGATACGGTCATTTATTTTCAATCTACACCTATAATCGATTCCTTTTTTTAGTTTAGACGATAAGATATATATTGCCTCCGAATAAGAAATATTAGTTGGAGAGCGCCGCAAAGTGTGGGGCACTATCGCAAAAAAAATATGCCGCCAGACGCAGCTTGAAGTATTTTGGCTTTCGAGTGAAAAGGGCGTTTATACTTCCTATACTCAAGCGCTTCATTATCGGATTAGACCTGATTGCGGGTATTACACTTTTAGGGTGGTGTCGATTCTGCTGTGGGGATTCTGAATTTGGCAAGGTCAGAATGATGTAGTTCTGTCCTTTTCTCTAGGAGTTTCCTCCTAGGCTCTAACCTTCGTTGAAAGACTGACGAATAACATCGCGGTAATTTCGGATGCGTTGTACATAAAGAACAGGTTCATGCCCCCGAGCATAGCCATGCTTCATTTTGGAATAGTATTTTTTATTGGACTTCAATGGTAAAAGCGCTTTGATCTCCTGCCAAGAGTCTGGGTTTTTACCCATTCTCCGCGCCAAGAGCCTGACATCCAAAACGTGGGCGCGACCAATATTATAACTCGCCATGGCTTGAAACCAGCGATCCTCTATCGGAATACTATCGGGAAGGCGGTCGTAGCGATCTCTTAGGTAATCAGCGCCAGCCAAGATGGCCATCTTGGGGTTGTGGCGATCATCTACGCCCAAAGACTTCGCGGTATTTCGTGTTAGCATCATTATGCCCCTAACGCCAGTTGGTGAGACTGCCTTAGGATTCCAATGCGACTCTTGATAAGATAGGGCAGCCAGCAAGTCTGCGGGTATTCCAGTTTTCTCCTCCGCTTCGAGAAAATACTTTTTGTATTTAGGCAAACGCTCATCAATGCTGCGACTCAGGGCGCGTAAATCTACAAAATCAAAATTGTTTAAATACGCGTAATACCGCTGATGCATTAAATTGACGGCTACTTTACCCTCAGATGATTGGATCCAAGACTTCGTTAGTTGAGCTAGTTTATTTGCATCTTTGGGTAAATACCAGCCTAGTTGGCTTTTTCCTGGCAGTGTCATGGTGACTCTAAGTTCGGGAAACAAGCGACGGCTTTTATCGGCGATGTTTGAGTCTGACACCACACAAATTTTATCCTCGCCCGCACGCGCTAATAACATCTCGGTGGACTCCTCTTCACTTTGTTCGAAGGTCAGACCGGGGATTTTTTGTTTTAAGGATTCTAAGGTATCCACATAGCTTGTTCTAGCAGCTACAACCAAATTAATGATCGCCAAATCTTCGAGTTTTTTTGGAGTGTTCTCAAGTTTTTGTGGACAAATAACTTGCTCAGTTACCTTGAGGTGCGAGGCGCCACGAGTAAACTTGTCGTCTCGGGCTTCAGTGAAAGTTAATCCTGCCGCTGCAATGTGTGCCTTACCCTGCTCTAACGTTTCTAGCACCTGGGCAGTTGAGTTTTCGATCACCCAAACCACTTTCCAATCTTGTGCTTTAGCCAAACTATTGATTAAAAAAACCTCCGGCCCCACTGGAACTTGATCGCGACCTTCAAAATAAGTAGTTCCCCCCATTCTAGTGACGACGTGCAAGGTCTCGCCAGATTTTGGTACAACAGAGGCGCCTACTCCACCCACGGATACATCGCCACAGGCCGTCAAGACCGATAGTAATAAAAAAATTAAAACTCGCTGTTCAATCGACATGGGACCTCTGTCTCATTTACATATCTATATATACCATAGCTTGGAAAGAACACTAACTAAAGTAAATAGCCCTTTGAAAATTTGTAAACTTAAACCGCTGTCTTTTTTTTATACGAAAGTTGGTTAAAGGCAGGTCCAATCAAAGCCGATAATATTCCAGCAGAAGGCCGAAAAAAATGCCTCGATGTTGTCTCGCCCTTGCGGCATTGGTATCCAAACTGCGCGTAAACTTCACACGTTTATGTGCGGAACACCCCAGCCCCTCACTTTGCGAGCAACTAGCGCTGGATAAATTCGTTCCAGACGAATTTATCACGTTGTATTCGCCCCCAACAGCCAACATCGGCATCGGTTAATGACTGGTTTTTGCCCCTGTAAAGCCGGCATACATTCCATCCATGTTAATAACCTGTATGCATTGGTTCAAACGACTATTCAATATAGGCAGTTCCCGCACCCGCGGCATATGTCATCGCCAGTATTGAGCAATCGGCAGGATAGCCGATTTGCACAGCGAAGGCTTAGATGCACAGTGATGTGACTAATGAATATCCGGCAGTCATTGAGCAGATTCTGAAACATCCCAAGTAAAAAGAGGCCGCCATCAACCCCGCTAGTCTTCATCGCCAGCCAGCCGAACGTGCTCCACCACAACCGGACCTGTTTGGCTGAGCGGCTGACTTCATAGGTCCATATTGGTGCAAATACAGAAATAGACTGTAGGGCTTCACTCATGCTGAAAACGGATAGCGTCCTACATTGAGAAGAAATGGGTAGGGGCTCTCAGTGGATTTTCAGCAGGCTGTACTTTTATCTTCCCTTTCCAAGGATGATCAATTGACGGTTTCCATTGAGGCTTTTGCTGCTGCTGCTTTACCCGGTCTATCCGAGCAGTGATGGTCTTTTCGTCATCAATGGGGACAGGTCGTTGCCTTTGGCGATTTGTCGGTAAGCTAATGTCTTGCCTTCATGCAGGAGGGTGACATCTCCGGTAAAGGGTTCGCATATGGAAATAGTCACCCCTAGAAGACGATAACCGTTACCATAACCTTGAAGCTGATATTCCGTGTTCTTAAATTGAAAGGCCAGGTTTTTAGAGAGTTTACGCGCATGGTGGCGGGTCATAATTACCGCCATTTCTTCTGCGGCATGCAGCAGTGGCCGATGGGTATTATCATCACACTGAAGCGCCACGGAAAAACGTCGGTAAAAAAGCGTTGGCTTTCGCTATTGTATTGATCCCTTGCAAGCGCATCTCTTTGACGAGCCTATCTTGCAGCGTTGAGTTGGCTCGCTCTTCAAGCCAGTCGTGTGGAGAACCATCTATTTGTATCAGCTCACCTAGGCAAGAGCGCCGTGGCCGAGATTGATGGATGGCGGCTTGATGTTGAGTGATGTGTTTGGCGATGATGGACTCCACTAGGGAGAGTCGATTAAGTTCTTGCTGGCTCATGTTAAAGGCTCCTTTGTCATTCCCCCTCCGAAAGACAAAAGGGGACATTTTAGCTTGGGACAAAGGGGGCATTACTGCTTCGGGCTAACAAAATAAGCCCATGGTATTGGCGTCAGACGCAGCTTGTAGTATTCTGATTTTCGAGTGGATAGAGCGTTTATATTTACTATACTCTAAAAGAATGTCACAGAGAGGAAAGGAATGCTAAGGTTATTACAGATCAAAAAAATTTTACGATGCGAATTAGAGAATTTAACTATGACAATTTTTTTAGTAAAAGCTGGTTCACATTGGCTTCTATTGTGCGTGCTGTTCATTATTGGCGGCCACACCTCTCATGTGTTTGCTGGCCCAGAGACTATTGCAGCTAAAATGTCCAACATAGTCAAGGGGACAGAGCAAGAGGTGTCAGAAATCGTCGATGGATTCTACATGGTCAAATCCCGAGGTTATTATTCTTACCTATATGTTACTGTTTCTCAGGATCGTTATAAGGGTGTTTACACCTACAAAGAAGCAGGTGAAACCAATAGCGGGTATTTTTTTGGGGACTATAATGCCGAGGAAGGATGGGGCGTTGGAAAAATTTGTTATGAAGATACCAATGAGTGGTTAGCCCATGGCGGTATCATCTTTACCCAAAAAGGCGATGCACTAATACTCAGGCTTCTTTACACTGAGACGAATAAACCGCGAGATAAGCGTTGGAAAAATGATTGGGGTCATCGTAAAAATGAAACAAGTGGAAAGCTAGTTGAGTACAAGGACCGATACGAAAAAGCGAATATCGATTGCAGTGAGTAGGTTAGGGTAAAATAAAAATGTTCAAAAAGGTTTGAATTATGTCCGTCGCGAATGATTGTTAGGGTTTGTTGCGAGAGTGTAAACAATTTTGTGTAACTGCATTCTGTTAACGTAGTCAGTAATGCATTCGTTGAACTCAATAATAAAATGATTCAGCGCTTTTTTCATCGCCGAATAGGCATGACCACTTTTTTGATTCATCTTTTATAGCAAAGTAGACGACTTTTCGAGCTGAGTCATCAGTAGTATATCCGTTTTAAGTCGGCTGCAACTGCCTTGTAAGGGACAAATCCCATAAAGCTCTTGGTGTTTATCCTCAATTAAGCATTTGTGTCCCTCGAAGTTCATTACTCCAATACAGCGTGCCGCCAGCAACAGCAATCGGCATGACAAATATATTTATAATCGGAATCATGCTGCCAAGCATGATTGTGCTGCCTAAGCCTGTCGTTGAATAAGATCGTTGCTTTAGTTTTTTTCGTAATTCAATGAAAGACTGCTTGTTATTGTCGGCAGGGTAGTCGGCATATTGTAATGTCATCACCCAGGCTCCCCATAGCAAGGCGAGAAAAGGGACTAAGAGGTTTACGAAAGGGATAAACGCCAATATAAATAAGCCAATAGCCACGGCAATACCGCGTGTAATAAAGTACCAAAGTTTGGTTGTTTCTCGTCGCAGCGTTCTGGCTGCCATTTTACTAAATGATTCAGAAGGGAGGGTGGCGCCGGTTAAGTGCGCCTCAATTCTTGCCGCCAATAGGCCATAAAAAGGTGCGGCGATAATATTCGTTATTAGGTTAAAGCTATAACCATAAACTAATAAAAGGGTAAAAAAAATCACGCCTGATAATAGTGTGGCGATAAAGGTGGCAAGATAGGCGAGCCAAGGCCCAAATGAGAGCAGCCCATTAAACCAATCGGTAATCGATGAAAAGTATTGAATTAACCAACCCGTTAAAATAAAGAAGACAATAATGTTGGCTAGGATTGGAATAAGCACATAGCGTTTCATTCCCGACTGGGCCAATAAGCTCATGCCTTGAACAAAGTAACCAAAACCGGTCGGTAATGTATTTTGACGTGCCAGCATTTATTCTGCGCCAGACTGTTTTAATACTTTTATATAGTTTTGAGCTTGCTGATGGGTGCTGATTGTTTCTAAAAAAGTATTGCCCTGTAGACTTTTGGCATTAAGGTCGTACCCGGCCTCTGTAAAAAAATGTATGAAAGTAGAGAAGTTGTCTACGTTCATACCACGATAGGCTTTTTCTAATAAATGATAGTCAGGATTGTTGTCGCCATAGGCTTCGTAATTTAAAAAGCTACGTATGCGTTCATCGTTGAAGACTTCGCCTAATACTTTTTGTTTGTCTTTTTTTAATGCCATCTTTGTTACTCCAAGAGCTGAATTAACTATTTAACAGTTGGGTATCTCTAAAAATGCACTTATTCCGCGATAGCGGCATCAACACCGTGCTCGAATCCTCATTTACTCCGTGTAAACTGCGGTTCTCCGCGCGGTGCTTCCTTGCTCTCAAGAAATAATTACTATTTTTAGAGATACCCAGTTAACTATTTACTTACGATTTTTTTGAGTTTTTCGTTTAATAGTTGGTTAATGATTTTAGGGTTTGCTTGGCCCTTTGATTGCTTCATGATTTGGCCCACAAAATAGCCTAACATTTTAGGGCGCTTGTTTGTGTCCGCCTGCCGATAGTTTTCAATTTGCTGTGCGCTGTTGGCGATAACTTCATCAATCATGGATTCCAAGGCGCCGGTGTCTGAAACTTGCTTTAAACCTTTTCTCTCGATGATTTCATCGGCACTCTTACCTTCGCCTTTCCATAGTGCATCAAACACTTGTTTAGCAATTTTGTTAGAAATACTGTTATCTTTAATTCGCTCAATAATGCCTGCTAGCTGTTCTGGGCTGACAGGGCTGTTTTTAATGCGGAGTTCCTCATTGTTTAAGCGGGCGGTGAGTTCGCCCATTATCCAGTTAGCAGACAGTTTAGCGTCATTACAGCGTTTAACGGCGGCTTCAAAAAACATAGAAACGCTTGCGTCATCGGCCAGTGTAATAGCGTCATAATCAGAGAGTTGATAAGTATCGATAAAGCGCTGACGACGTGCTTCGGGTAGTTCTGGCAAGTTATCTTTAATTTCTTGAATGTAAGCGTCGTCTAAAATAACGGGTAGTAAGTCGGGGCAGGGGAAGTAGCGGTAGCCATCGTCATTTTCTTTTGAGCGCAGCTTAGCTGCTTTTTTTGTATCGCCATTATAAAGGCGAGTTTGTTGTTCGATGGTTTCGCCGGCTTCAAGTAAATCGATCTGTCGATCGACTTCAAGAGCAATAGCATCTTCCATAAACTTAAAAGAATTTAGGTTTTTAGTTTCTGTACGAGTGCCCAGTTTGGTTTCGCCTTTAGGTCGAACAGAAATGTTGACATCAAAACGCATTGAGCCTTGAGACATTTCGCCGTCACAAATACCGAGTGATGTCACAATGGAATGTAGCTTTTTCGCAAAGGCAACGGCTTCTTCTGAATTGCTCATGTCGGGTTCAGAAACGATTTCAATAAGCGGTGTGCCAGCACGATTTAAATCGATGCCAGACATGCCACCCAAATCACCTTCGTGTAGAGATTTTCCTGCATCTTCTTCTAAGTGCGCGTGATGAATACGAATGCTCTTGGTATCGCCATTCGCTAAGGTAATCTCGACATTGCCTTTGCCGACAATGGGCTGCTCTAATTGGGTCGTTTGGTAACCCTTGGGTAAGTCGGGGTAAAAGTAATTTTTGCGCTCGAAGAAGGAGCGTTTGCCGATATCGGCATCGATAGCTAAGCCAAACATCACGGCATAGCGAAATGCCTGTTCATTAGGAACTGGCAGTGTCCCCGGCATGGCAAGGTCGATGGCGCAGGCTTGTGTATTGGGTTCGGCACCGAAGGCAGTGCTCGCACCAGAAAAAATCTTGGTTTGGGTGGCTAGCTGCACATGGACTTCTAAGCCAATAACGGTTTCCCATTCCATATTGTTTGTCTCTTGTTTTAAATTCTCTTATCGAGAAGTGTGTGTTAAATAGTGAATGTTCTTTAAGAACCGTTTGAAGGAACCATTCAGTCTATATTCGGCGCTGTTTGTTTGTGTAAATCGGTTTCTTGTTGAAACTGATGAGCCACATTTAATAATTTAGCTTCTTGAAAATAATGCCCTGTTAACTGAAGGCCAACGGGTTTGCCCGCGGCGCTGAGGCCACAGGGAATTGAGATGGCGGGTAGGCCCGCTAGATTAGTGGGCAGCGTATAAATATCTTCAAGGTACATTGCTACAGGATCGTTAGTTTTAGACCCTAGCTCAAATGCAGGCGACGGGGCTGTTGGGCCGGCAATGATATCGACATCGCTTAAGGCGTGGTCAAAGTCTTGTTTGATCAAGCGGCGTACCTGTTGGGCTTTGCGATAGTAAGCATCGTAATAACCCGCAGACAGCACATAGGCGCCCACTAGAATACGGCGTTTGACTTCTTCGCCAAAGCCCTCGGCGCGCGAGCGTTTATACAGGTCTTCTAAATCAGTCGGGTTCTCGCAACGGTATCCATATCGAACGCCGTCGAAGCGAGACAGGTTCGCTGAGCACTCGGCAGGGGCGATGACGTAGTAAGCGGGAACGGCTAAGTGTGTGTGTGGCAAAGAAATTTCCTTGATGATCGCCCCCATTTTTTCGTATTGCTTAATGGCCGACTCAATCAGTATGGCAACCTCTGGGTCTACGCCATCACTAAAGTATTCTTTGGGTAAGCCTATGCGTAAGCCTTCAATTGAATCATTTAAGGTGCGCGTGTAATCGGGTGTAGCCTCATTGATGCTTGTCGAGTCGCGCTCGTCAAAACCGGCGAGTACATTTAACATGATAGCGGCGTCTTCTGCCGTTTTAGTAATAGGGCCGGCTTGATCAAGGCTCGATGCATAGGCAACCATACCCCAGCGCGACACACGCCCGTAAGTCGGTTTTAAACCGGTTACGCCACAAAAACTCGCCGGTTGGCGAATAGAACCGCCGGTATCGCTAGCGGTGCACGCCGCCGCTAATTGAGCCGATACGGCTGCTGCAGAGCCGCCTGAAGAGCCTCCGGGAACACACTCTGTATTCCAAGGGTTCTTGGTAGGCCCATAAAAGCTATTTTCATTCGAGGAGCCCATTGCGAATTCATCCATATTAGTTTTACCTAACATGACTGCACCTGCATTGAGGCAATTATCGACAATGTTTGCATTGTAGGGGGGGATAAAGTTGTCGAGCATTTTTGAGCCACAACTCGTCCTAACGCCTTCTGTGCAAAATAAGTCTTTGTGAGCAATAGGGATGCCACAAAGGGTAGGGCTGTCATCACCTGTAGAGAGTCTTTTGTCTGCCAGTCTTGCGTTGCGTAACGCCGGCTCTGGAGAAACACTAATGAAGCTGTTGTATTGCTTGTCTAAACGCTGAATTCGATCTAAATAGTGCTGAGTTAATTCAACACTGGAAAAAGCTTTATCACGTAAGCCTTGGCTTAGTTGAGCGAGAGTGAGTTGATGCATAAGGGCTGGCTTTTATTAATAGTTTTGTGTGGTTTGATAAGCGTTAATTGATCAGAGCTAATCGATGACTTTAGGAACAAGGAATAGGCCCTTATCAACAGCAGGGGCACATGCCTGTAATTGATCGCGTTGGTTAGCTTCACTTATGGTATCCGCACGTAAGCGTTGGACAGCGTCCATTGGGTGAGACATAGGCTCAATGCCATCAGTGTCGGCGGCTTGTAGTTGGTCAACCAAGCTTAGAATACGGCTGATATTTTCGGCTACGTCACTCGCGATAGTATCTTCTATATTAATTTTAGCGAGTTGAGCTAATTTAGCGATTTCATTTGCGTCCACGGTGGTCTCCACGTTATACCCACTTTGTTATTCCTTAAAAGTGAGATGGTGCAACATTGTTGGGGGATAGACTAAGGGGCGGGATTCTAGCGTATTTTTCCGCCCGCAACCGCTAAAACCGTAAAAAAACCGTATAAAAGTGTGCTAAACCTCCTTGTTTATCCAATTGTATCTTGCCGAATACAGCTGTCATTGTTAGAGTCTCGCCACTTAAATATTATTGGCTATTCACGCAGTTAGTGATTTGGTAAGAGCCAACTGATTATTACGAGTTACTGTAAAAATAAAATGATAATCAACTCTAACATCATCTCTAAAATACCATGTTAATTCACGCTACAAATAAAACAAAATACTGTTAGGTAAAAATAACTCCATGTTAATTCCCAAACGCCTCCGTGGCTTATTTTCGAATGATTTATCCATTGATCT
>JBLHWO010000103.1:0-11920 GCA_047629215.1 Cellvibrionaceae bacterium
TCTCAGCCTCGTTTAATGGCTATTCTCAATGCTACGCCAGATTCTTTTGCGGATGGTGGCTTGTTGCTTAAGGGTCATCGTATCGATATGGGTATGGTAAAGGATAGGGTGGAGTCTTTAATCGAGCAGGGTGCCGATATCATTGATGTAGGAGGCGAGTCAACGCGTCCAGGTGCTCAAGCGGTTAGTCTTCAGGAGGAGGTGGATCGAGTAATTCCTATTGTTGAATGGATAGCCAAAAATTTTGAAGTGGCTGTTTCAGTTGATACCAGTACTCCTGAGGTCATGCGCGAAGCTGCCGATAAGGGTGCTAACTTAATCAATGATGTGCGTGCATTGTCTCGGCCAAATGCATTGGCAGTTGCAGCTGCAGCAGGATTACCTGTTTGTTTAATGCATATGCAGGGTTCTCCTGAGAGTATGCAGGTCAACCCCAGCTATGAGAATGTGATAGTGGATGTAAGTCAATTCTTGCAGCAGCGTACTTTGGCCTGTTTAGATGCCGGAATTCCCAGAGCCAATATTTGGATTGACCCCGGTTTTGGTTTCGGTAAATCTTTAGAGCACAACTTGATTCTGCTCAAGCAAATGCCGGAGTTGGTGAGTTTGGGTTTTCCGGTGATGGCTGGATTTTCAAGAAAATCAATGATAGGTCAGCTGTTGGGGCGTGAGGTGTATGATAGGCTGCCCGGTAGCTTAGCGTTGGCTATGATGGCTCTGGAGAGGGGGGCAAAAGTTCTCAGGGTTCACGATGTTGCTGCTACTAGAGATATAATTGATACCTTCGTCGCAATTAATGCATGATGTAAGTCAGCGATAGTTGTTTTCATTTTCGTTAGGCTGCTCTACAAAATTCAAAGTGAGACTACAGGAACGCTATGTCGAGAAAATATTTTGGTACGGATGGTATTCGTGGTCGGGTAGGTGAATACCCCATTACCCCGGATTTTGTATTACGTTTGGGTTGGGCCGTTGGGCGAGTTTTTGCTCGAAGAACTGAAGGCCAGAAGCTAGTTCTAATTGGTAAGGATACGCGTATCTCGGGTTATATGTTTGAATCTGCCCTTGAGGCAGGTTTAATTAATGCCGGTGTTGATGTGGGTTTGTTGGGTCCGATGCCTACCCCTGCGATTGCTTATTTGACCCAAGCTTTCCGCGCGCAGGCGGGTATTGTTATCAGTGCTTCACATAACCCGTATTTTGATAATGGCATTAAGCTATTTAGTGGTTCGGGAACTAAGTTGCCCGACGATGTTGAGCGGGAAATCGAAATTGAACTTGAAAAAACAATGGTAAGTGCTGATGAGTTGGGTAAGGCTCGTCGCATAGACGATGCTAAAGGGCGTTATATCGAGTTTTGTAAAAGTACTTTACCTCGAGGCCTCAAACTCGGTGGCTATCATGTCGTTCTAGATTGCTCAAATGGTGCGACTTATCAGGTTGCCCCAAGTGTCTTCCAGGAGTTAGGCGCCCAGGTCGATGTAATACATGCTAACCCTGATGGCTTAAACATTAATGAAAAGTGCGGTTCCACTTACCCGGAGCTTTTGCAAAATAAAGTACAAGAACTTGGCGCAGACTTAGGTATTGCCTTTGATGGTGATGGCGATCGTGTATTGTTTGTCGATCATCAGGGAGAGTTAGTTGATGGCGATGAATTGCTCTTTATTATATCTGCCGCGCGCCATCGGCAAAAAGGTTGTAGCGGAGTCGTAGGTACCTTGATGTCAAACTACGGCTTGGAAATGGCGTTTAAGCAATTGGGTATACCTTTCGACCGTGCTGGTGTTGGTGATCGCTATGTTCTTGAAATGATGAGAGATAAGGGTTGGCTTCTCGGTGGTGAGTCTTCAGGGCATATTATTTGTGGTGATGTCACAACAACGGGAGACGGTATTGTGTCAGCATTACAGGTCGTCAATGCCTTGCATATTTTGGCGGCGCCGCTTGCTGAGGCTAAAAAAGGCATGAGTAAGCTGCCTATGGCCATGATCAATGTGCGCTTTGCTGAGCGCGTCGGAAAGTTGAGTAATGGAATCATCGATAAAGCCATTGCAAATGCGGAAGTAGAGTTAGCGGGTAGGGGGCGGGTATTGTTGCGGCCCTCTGGAACCGAGCCTGTCGTTAGGGTTATGGTCGAGGGCGAAGATCTCGCTTTGGTGAATGAGCTGGCTAAACTGCTCGCAAATGTCGTGGAGTCTGAGTTAAGTCCTGATAAGGTATCGGATTCATCCTCGGTGCTAGAGGTTGTCGAAATAGGCGGTGCTGAGATGATTTAATGTGCATCTATCAATAAGTAAGTTGTAACTTATTGATATCTTCGCTAATATTGCCCCGCTTCAAATTCAGCTCTAACCTGATCATAGGAATACTTGTTTGATAGGCGGTTAGGGTTGCCATTCGTTATTAGGAATAACTGTTTATGCGCTCCTCTCTGATCGTTGGTAACTGGAAGATGAATGGTTCCAGGGCTGAAAATAGCAAGCTATTAGCATCAATAGAAGCGCAGTTAGCGGAAGTCGTTGACGCTAAGTTGGCTGTGTGTGTTCCTTTTGTGTACATTCCCCAGATAAGCGAGCTTTTGCAGGGCAGTAATCTGTCCTTTGGCGCACAAGACCTGAGTGCGCATGTTAGTGGTGCCTATACCGGAGAGGTAGCGCCTTCTATGCTAAATGATTTCGGTTGTGATTACGTAATAGTAGGGCATTCAGAAAGACGTCAATTTCATCAAGAGAGTGATTTGTTGGTGGCGCAAAAAGCCTTGGCTGCATTTCAAAGTAAGTTAATTCCCATTGTTTGCTTGGGTGAGTCATTGGATCAGCGTGAAGCTTGCGAAACATTGGATGTTGTTGGTCGCCAGCTGCAAGCGGTGCAGGCCGTATTATGCGACGAGGCAATGTCAAAATTGGTTGTTGCTTATGAGCCTGTTTGGGCCATTGGTACAGGCCTCACTGCGACACCTGAGCAAGCTCAAGAAGTGCATGGTTTTATTCGTCAAAAGCTGGGCTCTGCGGGAGATAAGGTTTCTTTACTTTATGGCGGTAGCGTGAAGGAAGGTAATGCAAAAGCATTATTTTCTAAGCCAGATATAGATGGCGCATTGGTGGGTGGCGCATCACTTGATGCCGATGAATTTATTCAGATTGCGAAGGCAGTGTAGTAAAAGCTGCTTCGTTTAATATACATCTTAAGGCAACTATTTTTTAGGTAAAAATCGATGGAAAATATCGTTCTCATAGTTCATGTTCTTGTAGCGCTAGCTATTATCGGATTGATTTTACTTCAGCAGGGTAAGGGGGCTGAAGCCGGCGCATCTTTCGGGGGGGGGGCTTCTCAAACTCTTTTTGGTAGTCAGGGCGGCGGGAATTTTTTCGCTAAATTGACGGGTATACTAGCGGTAATCTTTTTTGCTACAAGCTTTTCTTTGGCGGTTATTGCAAAAAATACAGCGTCAATTTCCTTGGGTGCTTCTGGTTTGCCCGTTGTTGAAGAGCTTCAGCCAGAATCTGAGGTGCCCACGATTAACGGTTCTGAGTCAGTTAACTCCGCCACCGACATCCCGGTTGTTGCTCCTGAAGGCAGTAGTGTTGATTCTGATGCTCCTGTTGTGAGTCGGCAGTAAGTAAAAATTAAGCCTAGGTGGTGGGTTTGGTAGATGAAATACAGGAAGTGATAATGTCGCGTGAGGCAGGAAGCCGTTAGCGGCAAAGTGTATTGTGTCGGTTTATTGTCCCGATAGGCAAGTAGGTTGAGTTTAACTCTTTATGCCCAAGTGGTGGAATTGGTAGACACGCTACCTTGAGGGGGTAGTGGCGTAAGCTGTGCCGGTTCGAGTCCGGCCTTGGGCACCATTTTTTTGATTTATGTTGTGGTTGAGTGGTTGGTGGCGGAAGTCGGGTATGGTTTGTAAAAGATTTTAAAGCCGCTCTCTTCCGTTTTGCATCGCTGTAATGCGTATTGTTAACGGATTTTTCCTGTGTTAGTTATACAATTTTCGGCTAAGGGCGATTATATCTAAGTAATAAAGTTAATTTATCAGAATAGAGGTTGACCTAAGCTTAAGCTATCACTATAATCTTGCTCCTCGGTTGGGCAGGTGCCGCTGAGTACTAGTAAGAGCTGTGATGGTTTAAGCCAGTGAAGTCGAAGGCAGGTCAGCGGTCTTCGCTGCAAATTAAAGTTTTCTTTTGTTTGTAGTATGTTGATGTCGGTGCGGGGTGGAGCAGCCTGGTAGCTCGTCGGGCTCATAACCCGAAGGTCGTTGGTTCAAATCCAGCCCCCGCTACCAATTTAGTATTTTTAATACTATTGACATATCTTGCGCGCAATTCCGTGCATGGCAGAAAGCCCCTGATGGGGTTTTTTTGTATCTGAAATTTTTGTTTTGGTGGGTAGGTAGGTGTTCATCAGGCTCAGGGTAAGTTGTTTTCTTGTGGGCCTAGAGCCCATTTCTCGTTTTATTTGGTAGGTATTTTATTGTGTCGTCCAGACAAGAGGCTTTAATCGAGTTAATTGACCCTGTGCTTGAGGCTCTCGGTTGCGAGCTTTGGGGTTTGGATATTCTCTCTCAGGGCCGCCATAGTTTACTGCGTATCTATATTGAGAAAGCAGATGGCGTCGGTTTGGAAGACTGTGAAAAAGTCAGTCGGCAGGTAAGCAGTTTAATGGATGTCGAGGACCCTATTGCTGGTCAATATACGTTGGAAGTTTCTTCTCCAGGAATGGATCGTCCTTTATATAAGTTGGAACACTACCAACAATTTATAGGTGAGCATGTTGTGATTAAATTGAGCCGCACATTTGAAAAACGAAAAAAAATCCGTGGCCTGTTAAGTGCAGTCGAAGAAGATCAGATTGTTGTGCAAGTTGAAGATGAAGAATTTGTTTTACCATTAGAGTGGATTGATAAGGCAAACCTTGTCCCGGATTTTAGTAAGTAATGGGTAAGGATTTATTAAGGATGTCCGGTAAAGAGGCACAACTATGAGTAAAGAAATATTATTGGTCGCGGAAGCGGTATCCAATGAAAAGGGTGTTGACAAAAGTGTTATTTTTGAAGCTCTTGAACTTGCCTTAGCGACGGCGACTAAGAAGCGCTACGATGAAGATTCAGATGTACACGTGACAATTAATCGTGATACTGGAGACTATGAAACGACTCGTAGCTGGGAAGTGGTTAGCGACGATGTTTTAGCTTTGCTGGGTACCCAGTTAACAACCGAAGAAGCCATTGAAAAAGACAAAAGCCTTAAGCCGGGCGACGTTCATGTTGAAAAAGTTGAGAACGTTGACTTTGGTCGTATCGCAGCGCAGACCGCTAAACAAGTTATTGTACAAAAGGTACGAGAAGCTGAGCGGGAGCAAGTAGTTGATGAATATAGAGATAGGGTCAATGAGCTTGTTAGCGGCTCAGTTAAAAAAGTAACGCGGGATAATATTATTGTTGATCTAGGCAATAACGCTGAAGGTTTGTTGCCTAGAG
Source organism: Cellvibrionaceae bacterium (assembly GCA_047629215.1). Classification (GTDB taxonomy): domain Bacteria; phylum Pseudomonadota; class Gammaproteobacteria; order Pseudomonadales; family Cellvibrionaceae; genus CANLBN01. Next base: position 5,483 of record JBLHWO010000103.1, read on the forward strand.
AAGAGCTGGTTGGTCGAGAAATTTATCGTGTGGGTGATCGCATTCGTGCAATACTTATGGATATCCGCTCTGAAGTAAGAGGTCCTCAGCTTTTCTTAAGTAGAGCATGCTCTGAAATGCTAGTAGAATTATTTCGTATAGAAGTCCCTGAAATCTCTGAAGAAGTTATTGAGCTTAAGGGGGCTGCCCGTGACCCTGGTTCTCGCGCTAAAATTGCAGTTAAAACTAATGATGGACGTATAGACCCAGTAGGTGCTTGCGTTGGTATGCGTGGCGCGCGCGTACAAGCAGTATCGAATGAATTGGGTAATGAGCGTATCGATATTATTCTGTGGGATGACAATCCCGCGCAATTTGTCATTAATGCAATGGCGCCTGCAGAAATTGAATCTATTGTTGTTGATGAAGAAACCGGCTCCATGGATGTGGCTGTTGCAGAAGATAATCTGGCAATGGCAATTGGTCGTGGTGGCCAGAATGTTCGCTTAGCCTCTGAGTTGTCTGGTTGGGACGTGAATGTCATGAGCATCGAGCAATGGCAGGACAAGCAGCAGGAAGAGGCTGGCGGTCAAGTAGAGTTATTTATGTCAGCATTGGATGTTGATGAAGATACCGCTATTGTTTTGGTTGAAGAAGGCTTTGCCAGTCTCGAAGAAGTCGCTTATGTACCATTAGAAGAAATGTTGGGCATTGAGGGCTTCGACGAAGATATTGCTAATGAACTGCGATCCCGTGCGAAAGACGCTTTGTTAACCAAAGCTCTCGCGTCGGAAGAAGAACTGGAAGGTTCGGAGCCAGCAGAAGATTTGTTGGCAATGGAGGGGATGGATAAGCCTCTTGCGAATATCTTAGCAAAACGTGGTGTTGTTACCATGGAAGATTTAGCTGAACAAGCTGTTGATGAGTTGCTTGATATTGATGGTATGACAGAAGAGCGCGCTGCGGCGTTAATTATGAAAGCCCGTGAACCTTGGTTCGCTGAAACAGGAGCTGGTGAATAACACATCGGGGAAATATAGCATGGCGGATGTAACAGTAAATGATCTCGCTAAGTCAGTGGGAACCTCAGTAGATAGATTGCTGGGTCAAATGAAAGATGCAGGTTTGTCGCACAGTTCGGCAGACGCGCTTGTATCTGATGCTGAGAAAAAAAACCTATTGAGTTTTTTGAAAGCGAGTCACGGTGACGAAGATAATGATGCACCAAAAAAAATTACCTTAAAGCGTAAAACGACTAGCACATTAAAGGCTGGAAGCGGTTCAGGGCGTAAAACAGTCAACGTTGAGGTTCGTAAAAAGCGTACTTATATTAAGCGTGAATCTGTAACTGAAGACGAAGTAATTGTTAGCGAGCCAGAAGAAATTATTGAGCCTGAAGTTGAAGCCGTGCCAGTGCCAGTGGCTGAGCCAGTTGCTGTGCCGGAAGTTAAAAAGAGCGGTAGGGTCGATGACATGGAAGAAAAGCGTCTGTCAGCGATAGCCGCTCGACGCAAGATTGAAGCAGATGAAAAAGAGCGCAACGCACAGTTGTTAGCCGCAAAAGCAGCCAAAAAAGTCAAGGCCGAAGAGGTTTTAGATCCAAAGCAAAAGCAAGCCGCCATCGAAGCTGGGGCCTTAAAAGCACAGCAAGAAGACGAGCGTGGCAAGCACGGCAAGAAGAAAGAAAAGCATGTTGAACCTGCAGCAAATGAAGACCAGCGTAAAACCAAAACGATCCGTAACAAAGGCCTAGGGCCTAAGAAAAGTAGTCATAAAGTGTCTATTACACGCTTAAGTGACGACTACGAAGAGGAGGTCTCTACAAGGTCCCGCGGTACGCGTACGGCTCGTTCTAACAAGCATGGTTTTAAAAAGCCAACGGATAAGGTGATTCATAACGTTGAGATTACGGAAGGCATAACCGTTACAGAGCTTGCCGGTAAGATGAATCTTAAGTCTAACGTATTAATGAAAGAGCTCATCAAGTTAGGCGTGATGACGACAATTAACCAGCCATTAGAGACAGAAGAAGCACAGCTTGTGGTTGAAGAGCTAGGTCATAAGCCAGTGCTGGTAAGTAGTAATGCCGTTGAAGAAAAGCTTGTTGAAGATTTGACAACAACAGGTGAAATGATTACTCGTGCCCCAGTAGTCACTGTTATGGGCCACGTCGATCATGGTAAAACGTCTTTGCTCGATTATATTCGTAATACCAAAGTCGCTTCTGGCGAAGCGGGTGGAATTACTCAACATATTGGTGCATATAAAGTTAAGACTGATCTTGGCGAGATCACCTTTTTAGATACTCCAGGTCACGCGGCATTCACGGCAATGCGTGCTCGTGGCGCCAAGTGTACTGACGTTGTTATCTTAGTTGTTGCAGCTGATGATGGTGTTATGCCGCAGACAGAAGAAGCGGTTTTACACGCGCGTGCAGCTGGTGTTCCGATCGTTGTAGCCGTCAATAAATGTGATAAAGAGTCAGCTGATCCAGATCGCGTTAAAAATGAATTAGCGGCTAAAGATGTCATCCCTGAAGACTGGGGTGGTGATGTTCAATTTATCAACGTATCTGCCCATACTGGTGATGGTGTTGATAAGTTACTTGAAGCGGTTTCACTGCAGGCAGAGTTGCAAGAATTAACAGCGGTAACCAATGCAGCAGCGAAAGGCATGGTAGTTGAAGCGCGCGTCGATAAAGGGCGTGGTGTTGTCATTACTGTTTTGGTCCAATCGGGTACTCTTAACTATGGAGATATTCTATTGGCCGGGCAAAGCTATGGGCGTGTTCGGGCGATGACCAATGAGCAAGGTCAGCAGATAAAACAAGCCGGTCCTTCTACCCCAATTGAAATTTTAGGATTAGATGCTACGCCAAATGCGGGTGACGAATTTGTTGTTGTCCCCGATGAGCGTCGTGCACGTGATGTTGCAGAGTATAGAGCTGAACGTGAGAGGCAAGATCGTTTAAAGCGTCAACAAGCAGCCAGCTTAGAAAATATGTTTGCCGGTATGGCCGCAGGCGAGAAAAAAATACTGCCTGTGGTCGTTAAAACTGATGTGCGTGGCTCCCTAGAGGCTATTTTAGCTGCACTAGGAGAAATGGGTAATGAAGAAGTTAAAATTAATGTAATTTCATCTGGTGTCGGTGGTATTACGGGTAACGATGTCAATCTAGCACTGACTTCAGGCGCAATTGTTATCGGCTTTAATGTTCGTGCCGATGGTACAGCACGCAAAATATCAGCAGCCGAATCTGTTGAGGTCCGTTACTACAGTATTATTTATCAGCTATTAGATGAAGTGAAAAGCGCTCTTGAGGGCATGCTTGATCCAGAAAGAGTCGAAACGATTGTCGGGGTTGCCGATGTACGTGAAGTATTCCGTTCTCCGAAGTTTGGTCAGGTTGCTGGTTGTATGGTTACTGAAGGAAACGTTTACCGCAATAAGCCGATCCGCGTATTGAGGGAGAACGTTGTAATTTATGAAGGTGAGCTTGAATCCTTGAGACGCTTTAAAGATGATGTTACCGATGTTCGTAATGGCGTAGAGTGTGGTATCGGCGTAAAAGATTACGACGTGAAAGTTGGCGATCAAATTGAAGTCTATGAAGTAACTCAAGTTAAGCGCTTACTTGCATGAGATTGAAACAACACCTTAGTAGGCCAAGTATTATGCCGGTGTTTCTTAACAATATAGAGCTATTTAGTAGGGGTTTTTATGCCGAGAGAATTCTTACGTGCTGACAGGGTAGCGGATGTTGTTAAACGTTTATTGGCAACTTTGATACAGCAAGAAATTAATGACCCGCGTGTTGGTATGGTTAATATTAATGATGTTACCGTAACACGTGACCTTGCCATTGCAAAAGTGTATGTCACCTTTATTGGACATAATGATGATACTCAATGTACTCAAGGTACAGCGGCTCTTAATAAGGCAGCGGGTTATTTAAGAAGTCTTTTATCGAAAGAAATGAGCTTGAGGACTACTCCCAAGCTACAATTTTTTTATGATAAGACGCCGATTCAAGGTCAAGCATTGTCTAGTCTTATCGATAAAGCACTTGCTGAAGATGAGTCTCGTCATGGTGAGGGTGTTAGTTCGACATCTAATGGTGATACTCTAGCTGATTGCGATAAGCAAGACGATAAGGCGTAAGTACAATGGGAAGACGACCCAAATGGGGTAGGCCCATTGATGGTGTTCTGTTGTTGAATAAAGACGGCGGAATGACATCGAATAGTGCTTTACAGCAAGCAAAACGTTTATTTTTTGCCAAGCGAGCAGGTCATACCGGCAGCTTAGATCCATTGGCAACAGGCCTACTACCGATATGCTTAGGGGAGTCGACTAAATTTTCACAATATCTATTGGATGCAGACAAACGTTACTTAAGTACCTTTCGTTTGGGAGTCAAGACCGAAACTAGTGACTGTGATGGTAAGATTGTTGAAGAGCAATCCGCTGATCATATTACCGTTCAAATGGTTGAGAGTTTACTACCGCAGTTCCGAGGTTTAATTCGTCAGACACCATCAATATATTCAGCCCTGAAGTATCAAGGCAAGCCTTTATATCAGTGGGCGCGGGAAGGTGCAGATTTGCCTCCAGAGGCAAGAAAAGAGCGTGAAATTACAATCTATGAATATGAGGTGCTTGCCTTTCGAACTGCCGCTCAGTGTGAAAGTGGCGGTTTTGATAATTGCGTTTTAAAAAGCTATCCCGAAGTGGACGTGAGTGTCCACTGTAGTAAGGGTACCTACATCAGAACCTTAGCGGAAGACTTGGGTAAGCTTTTAGGTGTTGGCGCGCACGTTATTCGTTTACACCGGCAAATGGCTGGGCCATTTGAAGATGCTCACGCAGTCTCATTGGGTGAGCTACAGGCAGAAAAAGGAGATGATGAGCCCGAATGTTTAGATCATCACCTACTGCCGATAGATGCGCCGATAGCATCCATAGCTAAAGTAGAAATCACCACAGGTATGGGAAGCTATTTTCGCCAAGGCCAGCCGGTTATGAGTACCCAAGCCTACCGTTGTGCCAAAGAAGGTGATATGGTGCGTGTATGCTCAGAAAGTGGTCAGTTTTTAGGCGTCGGTGAGTTGCATGAAGGCAATATAGAGCCTAAAAGAATAGTGAATTCTTAAGACATTATAGTTAATGCCCGTTGTTCGTTTTACTGTTAACTAAAAGAATTCGACCCCCCTATAAATATGCATGGGTGGGCCGAGATTGAGCTTAAAGAATTAATTTTTCCAATTAATTTTTTCTTTAAGCTCTGCATATTAACTAAAAGAGGAAGGCATCATGGCACTAAGTGCAGAAGAAAAATCAGTCATAGTTAAAGATAATCAACAAGCCGAAGGCGATACAGGGTCTCCAGAAGTTCAAGTTGCTTTATTGACCGCTAATATCAATAAATTACAAGGTCACTTTGCTGACCATAAACAAGATCACCATTCTCGTCGTGGTCTGATTCGTATGGTAAACCAACGTCGTAAGTTGTTGGATTATCTTAAGAAGAAAAATTTAACCCGCTATGCTGATTTAATTAAGAAATTAGGCCTGCGTCGTTAATATCCAAAGAAGCCCGCTTTAGCGGGCTCTTTTTGTTTGGTTCCTTTGTATATAAATTTTCAATAGAGCGATCAGACTGAACATATGAAAACTATTATCTTCCTGAGGGTTTAGCAGAAAAGTAATTGGGGTCAGAGTCAAAATTTCTTGGCTTGTTTCTCAGTTAAGCGCATGTTTGAGAAATGTTGACTCTGACTCCAATTACTTTTCTGCTAAACACTTAGGGTAAAGTGTAGTTTTTATAAGCCATTACCGGCCAAATGGTCAGTAATGCAAAACGTTAGCATTGATTATTCATCAACGTTAACATCAACTCTAAATAGTAACTTATATTATTCGAATCAATCAATATAAGTTAAATAGGCAAAAGGATAAAAACGTGAATCCGATTATTAAACAGTTCAAATTTGGTGACGATACCGTTACTTTAGAGACGGGTCGAATTGCTCGTCAGGCTACCGGTGCAGTATTAGTTACCATTGGTAAAACACAAGTATTAACTACCGTAGTCGGCGCAAAAAGTGAGAAAGCGGGTCAAGACTTCTTTCCTCTATCTGTCCATTATGTAGAAAAAGCCTATGCGGCGGGTAAGATCCCCGGCGGTTTCTTCAAGCGCGAAGGTCGTCCAAACGAAAAAGAAACTCTTACATCACGTCTAATTGATCGTCCTATTCGTCCATTATTTCCTAAAGGATATATGAACGAAGTTCAGGTCGTTTGTACGGTAATGTCAGCAGAAAAGAATGTCGATCCCGATATCGCTGCGATGATTGGTACTTCAGCTGCATTGAGTATTTCTGGTATTCCTTTTAGCGGCCCCATTGGTGCTGCACGAGTCGGTTATAGCCAGGAAACAGGTTACATTTTAAATCCAAG
>JBLHWO010000104.1:0-11845 GCA_047629215.1 Cellvibrionaceae bacterium
GCTCATCGTGTACCTGCATTATCATTCTGGCATCGAAATCTGAGCTTTTGAGCCACTTATCGACATGAATCATCGCGAGCTTAATAATATCGGCGGCGCTCCCCTGCATGGGGGCATTGATGGCCGCTCGCTCGGCCGCTTGGCGGCGCATACCGTTGCTGGCATTAATCTCAGGTAAATACAGGCGGCGACCAAAGAGGGTTTCTATATAGCCTTGCTCGGCGGCTACGCTACGGGTCCGATCCATATAGTCTTTCACTCCAGGGTAACGCTCAAAATAGCGGTCTATATATTGCTGAGCATCATTGCGCCCCAAACCCAGTTGCTTTGCCAAACCAAAAGCCGACATGCCGTAGATCAAACCAAAATTAATGGCTTTGGCGCTACGGCGCTGTTCCCCCGACACTTTCTCTAAATCGGTATCAAATACTTCTGCAGCCGTTGCTCTGTGAACATCCAAGTTATTATTAAACGCTTCTAAGAGGCCCGTATCATTAGACAGGTGCGCCATTATGCGTAATTCGATTTGCGAGTAATCCGCCGCGACTATTTTATAACCTTCGGGAGCGATAAACGCCTGTCTAATACGACGACCCTCAGCGGTACGAATAGGAATATTCTGTAAATTAGGGTCAGATGAGGATAGCCGCCCTGTGGCGGTTACCGCTTGATGATAAGAGGTATGAATACGGCCCGTTTTGGGGTTGATCATTTGCGGCAGCTTATCGGTATAGGTCGACTTTAGCTTGGATAAGCCTCGATGCTCTATTAATATTTTAGGTAAGGGATAGTCCAGCGCCAATTGCTGTAGTACTTCTTCTGCCGTAGAGGGCGCGCCTTTTGGGGTTTTTTTGATGACGGGTAGCTCCAACTTTTCAAACAAAATAGCGCCTAGCTGCTTAGGTGAGCTTAAGTTAAACTCTTCCCCCGCCAACTCAAAGGCTTGAAGCTGAAGCTCGCTAAGGCGTTGACCCAACTCTAGACTTTGCTCGCCTAGTAACTTAGCGTCAACTAGGGCCCCATTGCGCTCGACATCGGACAATATAGGGACTAAAGGTATTTCTATATCACTCAGCACCCTGTTAAGCTCAGGCAGCTTTTGCAGCTGAGAAGATAAACATCGATGCAGCTGAAGCGTAATATCAGCATCTTCAGCCGCATAGGGAGCAGCTTCTTCTAGGTCTATTTGATTAAAAGTGAGTTGCTTGGCGCCTTTCCCCGCTATAGCTTCGAAGTGAATGGTTTGTTTATCAAGGTAGAATAGGGCCAAGCTATCCATATCGTGGCGAGTGGCTGTAGCATCGAGCACGTAGGACTCAAGCATGGTATCAAAGGCAATGCCACACAGCTCGATGTCGTAATTCAATAGCACACTACGATCATATTTAATATTTTGACCGACTTTAGCGTGCTTTTCATTTTCTAAAATAGGCTTTATCTGGCTTAGCACCCAGTCGAGCGGAAGCTGATCTGGAGCATCGAGATAATCGTGGCCGCAAGGGACATAAGCCGCTTGAATGGTTCCCGACGCGTTATCGAATACCGCAAAAGACACACCTACAATTTTAGCCTGCATATAGTCGAGGCTGGTGGTTTCAGTATCGAAAGCAAATAGCTCCGCCGCTTTTAGCTTTTCTAGCCAGCCTTGAAGCTGCTCTTTGTCTAATAGAGTCTCATAATCGGCAGACCGTGTGCTGCTGTGTTCATTAACCGCTGCTCCTGCCTTGCCTTTACCCTCACTCTCAGATCCTGAATTCAGCTCATCGATCCAGCTTTTAAAGTCATATTCCTCATAAAGTGCTTTAAGAGACTCTTTATCGATTTCTCCCTGCTTTAGATCATTTAGCGCAAGGTCCATTTCCACGTCAGTTTTAATCGTTGCCAAAAGATACGATAGACGGGCTAGCGCTTCATTCTCGACTAATTTTTCTGGCATTTTCTTTGCGCCACGGAAATCCAGCCCGCGAATAGAATCTAAATTTTGATAGATATCATCAATACTACCTACATTTTGCAGTAAGGCGAGTGCAGTTTTCTCGCCCACTCCGGGAACCCCTGGGATGTTATCGACCTTATCGCCTAATAGAGCGAGAAGATCAATAATCAGCGAAGGGGGGATACCAAATTTTTCCTCGACACCGGCAATATCCAAGACCGTTTCCGTCATGGTATTAACTAAGGTGACGTGATGATTGACCAACTGCGCCATGTCCTTATCACCCGTCGACACAACGACGTTTACTCCCTGCTCTGTCGCTTGCCGCGCAAAGGTACCAATCACATCATCCGCTTCAACTCCCTCTATGGCGATTAACGGGAAACCCATGGCACGAACAATCTGATTGATTGGCCCAACCTGAGAACGCAGATCATCTGGCATTGGCGGGCGATTGGCTTTGTATTCGGCATAAAGGTCATCCCGAAACGTTTTGCCCTTGGCATCAAAAATAACAACGATCACACTGCCCTTATAATCCTTTTGAAGTCGACGCAGCATACTCGTAACGGTTCTGATCGCGCCCGTCGGCTCACCCTTCACATTACGTAAATCCGCTTTAAACATTGCGTGGAAAGCACGGTATAGATAGGAAGAGCCATCAACCAAGACCAGTGGTTGTGTGGTTGCGTCGGTCATAATGTGTTCTCAGTTTTTAAATATTTGGATTGGACGATGGATCGGACAATGAAAGTGCGCGTAAGGATAAAGCAAAGCCGGCTAGCAGGCCATCTTGCCCTGATTTAATAGTGGGTGCAAAAAAGTAGATGCGTATTACTGTAATGCAACCGTAAGCTTTGCTGCCTTCAGTTACCAGAAGCAACTATTAACACCTCCTAGTTAATAGTTAGCTTAGTAGGGTATGGTTTTTGGCCTACACAGGACATCTATCTCCTCACTTTAATTTCTCTAGTGCAGGCTTTTTTATACCCTCACCCAAAGAAACACTTACACGCTAATAACCGCTGTATCTCTATTTTTAACTTTTGCGGCTCTTTTGTGACTCAGGTCGCATACTTTGTCACGATACATCATACCAAAACCTTTAAGTCTATCTACACTTGCAGTGAGTATTTGTTCTGTACGAATTATGCTTTTCTTTTTTACAACTTTTTTACTTCCATTAGGGGCAACAAATGCAATCGTTGGTTTTTTCTCATACCGCAATATACCAATTGCAACAGTTATCAAAAGCCGTACGCGACAAGACGGGTATTCGCCACCGCTTATCAGACCCAAAATCGGTTATTTCATTATTGCGTTATAGCTCTACGTCGCCAGATGCGAATATCTTTCGATACTTTGGTCGCTTTACTAATGAGTTAGAGGTAGAGCAACGTGACTACTTACAGGGTCGCGGCTTGATGCTACCCGAAGTATTATTCGACAAAATACACGCAATGACCGACCATCGAGCAGCAATGTAGTTCCTAGCCAAAAATTAGCCCCTAGAGCCTCCTATCAATAGGAGCCTCTAGGGGGCTGCCCGAGTAAGGGGCCGCCCTACCTTAGTTAGCGGTTGCTAAACAGCGTGATAAATCTTTAGCTAATTGTTCAATAATATTCGTTGCAGATGCATTGTCAGCCAGCCTGATGCCGAGCGGGTCTAACAAAGCCACTTTCGCTTTAGAGTATTTGGCCACCTTTTTGACCCACTTGTCGTTTTCACCTTCCTCTCCAAACACACACTGGACTGATAATCTCTTCAATTCATACAAATGTTTTGCGCCTATGCCTCGTTCGGGTGTTGTCACAATATAGTCCTGCTGGTTTAACGCGTAGCGCTCGACAAAATGGTTATAGGCGGGGTGCATAACAATAAAAGGCGTATTGGCAATATCCGGCAGTTGCTTTTGAAGCTTTTGATCTAATGCTGCTAACTGTCTTAGTAACTTATTTTTATTGGCTTGATAGTGGTCCGCATTATGTGGAGCCCGCTTCATTAGCGCTGAAGCTATCGCCTCAGTTAAAACACCTAAATTATAAGGATCTAACCATAAATGCGGGTCGCGCTCATGCTGATGGTCACCCTTTTCAGCGTGCTCATGCCCATCTTCCGGCCAATTAATTGCGGCCAGTTCGCTGGCGGTGATCAAGCCCTGCTGTCGCTGCCTCAAGGGCTTCTCAAGAAAACCTTCTAATTCTGGACCAATCCAAATCACGAGATCAGCCCGTTCTAAGCGTTGACGATCTGACACCGTCAATTGATAGTGGTGGGGCGAACGGTCCGCCGCTAATAATTGAGAAACCTTATCAATGGGCGATGCCAACTCTCTAATCAGCAGTGTAAGCGGTTTGATGCTGCTGACGATCATCAGCCCTTTTACGATTACCTCTGTTTTTTTAGCATGATCAGCGGCACTGGCCTGAATAGAAATACTGAATAGAATAACTATGGCTAATAGTAAATAGCTTGTAACAATCGATTTCACAAATATACCTTTAATAAACAAAACTTACCCGACAGGAGCATAATGTTATATTATAACAATAGATGGCACTAGCCAATTTTTGTTTTGACCCCGATTATGAGTCATTTTTATGGGTAACTCTAAGAACTCAGGTATAAGCGACGCTTGTCACGACCATGAACACTGCATTAGTGATGCCCTAGAAACTGCACAAGCTATATGCCAAGAGCAGGGAGCTAAATTAACGCAACTACGTAAGCAAGTGTTGCTGCTAATTTGGCAAAACCATAAGCCTTTGGGCGCTTACACTTTGATTGATATGTTGGCACAAAGCGAACAACGGCGTGTTGCGCCACCAACGGTTTATCGAGCCTTGGAGTTTTTACTGGAGTTAGGATTAATTCATCGAATCAATTCACTAAATGCTTATATCGGCTGTACCAACCCACAATTACACCAGGACCAAGCACAAGCATCGACTAATTATTTTTTTATTTGTAGCCAGTGTAATGATTCACAGGAAATCATTAGTCCGTTACTGGCCAACAATATTAGAGGAGCCTGTGAAGATATTGATTTTTTACCACAACAGCAATGGCTAGAAGTCACTGGCTTATGTAAGCAGTGCCGATAATATGACCGACTCCATCAAAGAAAAAAATATACAAAACAAAGATGAATGCAAACAAAGCGATGTAGACAAGACGCTGATTAGTGCGTCCAATATAAGCTTAAAGGATGGCAACAAGACTCTATTACACGATATTAGTTTATCCATATACGCTGGCGAAATTATTACTATTATTGGCCCAAATGGGGCCGGTAAAACGACCTTATTAAACATCTTACTCGGTTTACGCAAAGCTTCTTCTGGCGAGGTTAAGCGCATTAACAATTTACGAATTGGCTATATGCCACAACGACTGCAACTTAATCCGCAATTGCCTTTAACCGTTGAGCGATTTTTAGCGCTGGTAAATGTTGCATCACCCCCTACAACAAATACTAAAGACTCAACCCTACCTACTATTGATTCGGCCCTTAAGCGAACCGGCGTTGCTCACCTCAAGCAAAGTGATATGAATAATTTATCTGGGGGTGAAATTCAACGAGTACTGTTATCGCGCGCACTATTACGAGAACCTCAGTTATTGGTATTGGACGAACCCGTACAAGGAGTTGACATTGGTGGACAAAATCAACTTTATCAACTTATTAATGAGCTACGTAATGAATTAAATTGTGGCGTGCTGATGGTTTCTCACGACCTGCATTTAGTAATGGCCGCTACCGATCACGTCATTTGCTTGAACCAACATATTTGTTGCCACGGGCACCCAGAAAGCGTATCCAACCATCCTGCCTATTTAGAACTGTTTGGTCATGCGGCTACTAATCTGGCAACCTATACCCATCACCACGATCACGATCATGATTTACATGGCGAAGTACTGAATTGCACTGAGCCCAATCATTCAGATTGTCATCACAGCAATGAATAGACAGTATTAAATAGGGTATACGATAATGGGTTTTCTGCTTTTAGCCTTATTAGCGGGGCTTGGTGTTGCATTGATATGTGCTCCCTTGGGGGCTTTTATTGTTTGGCAGCGCCTAGCCTATTTTGGCGATACCCTAGCCCACTCGGCCTTACTCGGTGTGGCCTTTGGCTTGCTGCTCTCTGTCAGTATTCAGGCGGCGATTCTTGTAAGCTGCTTGGTCGTCGCTATCCTACTCACACTCTGGCAAACACAACGCCAATTGCCAACGGATACCTTACTGGGGATTATTTCTCACTCATCACTGGCTCTTGGCTTAATTCTGGTGAGTATATTTGACACGGGCCGCTTAGATTTAACCCGGTATTTATTGGGTGATATTTTATCGACCACAAAGAACGATGTGCTCACTGTATTAGCGGTTGGCATTCTTGTCGGTGTTTTGGTGTGGCGCTTTTGGAAACCACTGCTGGCTATTACCGTAAACGAAGCCATGGCCCAGGTCGAAGGTGTTCCCGTTAAGCGCATTAAATTACTTCTATTATTTATGCTAGCCCTAACCATTGCCGTGGCCATTAAAATTGTTGGTGTTTTACTAATTACCGCCTTATTAATAATTCCTGCTGCAGGAGCTCGCTACCTTTCACGCACACCAGAACACATGGTATTATGCACGGCAATATTGGGCTGCCTATCTGTTTGCGGCGGTTTAGCCAGTTCATTTATATGGGATACACCGGCGGGGCCGTCGATAGTAGTCAGTGCCAGCTTATTATTTTTAATCGCATTAAGCGCTCAACGCCGCTGAATTTCGGTTTTTTATAAAAAACATACACCGTAAATAAGAACGCGAATTCACCTCGTCTGCAATTACTGTTTGCGAATGACCCGCTTCCAAAAATTTGTAAACATGGTATCGTTCTATTTCGGTCAGCTGCGTATAAGTCATCTACAATTTCCCGAGGCAATGGCGAGAATTATATCAACTGACCTTCGGTCTAAAAATTGCACTTACGAATTGAATCTAAGGAATAGAATAAACGAATATGACTTTTCAAATACAAGCACCGGATTTTCCCGCGCTTTGGGCTCAACACATCAACGAAAATAATTTAACAGACGTTATTGATCTTTATAATGATAATTTCGTATTAATGCCAACTTTTTCACCCCATATTGTTAATACGGTGGAAAAGTTAAATGATTATTTTGTTAGATTAGCATCACGAGATGGTCTCGTAGTCGAACTTCACGAAAAAACGGTGATGTGCCAACAAACGAGGGAACAGAGTTATGTGATCACTGGTGTTTATTCATTTAAATTTGAAATTGACGAAACCTTACTCACTTTCCCTTCACGCTTTACTTTCGTCGTTGACATGGCCCAAGACAAACCAATTCTGCATCACCACTCTTCTCAAGTACCCAGAAATCTTTCTTAAAACATTTTATAAAAGAGTCAGGAACAGAGTAAACTTTTTTAAACCGTCATTTAATTACATTATTTTTAAAAGGGTATTAACGATGAGCATGAACAGAGGAGTATGTGAGCAGCATCTTATGCTCATCAAAAGGGGGTTTAAAATAACCCATTAGCTTTTTATCCGCATTAATGATGCTGATAAAAGTCGAATAATTAGGTAATTCTTTGTTTATTTGTGACTGCAGCGCTATTGGCGCAAGGATTATTTTCGTAGACATCTTTACTGCTTTTCGTAGCGACAACTCTAACTCGTCCAACATTTTCTTTTGCTCTTGCGTGTGTGCCGCAAGTAACCATTGCGATTCATTTATTTCAACATTAATTAGCGGTGGATTATCGAGCAAGACCAAACCATTAATTTTCAACTCTACATCTGAAAGATAACGCGGCGTCATTAATTTATTAAAAAATAAGATGAGTATTGTCGCCATCACCATAACAATAATGATAACGGTTTTTAAAATATTTTTTTGTTGAGCTTCCATTAAAAGTAAACCGTTAGAATCAAATAAAATTTTATCCAGCAAGGATTGGATTAACAGGAAGTAAATAATGGTCTAAAAGCATGACAATAAATAATGCCATCAAATAAATAATTGAGTATCTAAACGTTTCCATTGATGAATCTGGGTTCTTGCCAATAAGCATAACTAGGCTCCAATAAATGAAGCCGGAACCTAATACCACCGCACCCAATAAATATAACCAATTAAACATACCCGTTAAATAGGGCAGCATGGTCACGACACATAAAATGATAGTGTAGAGTAGAATATGTAATTTGGTATAGCGCTCGCCATGGGTTACGGGCAACATGGGAATATCTGCTTTAGCGTATTCATCCTTTCTATGAACAGCCAAAGCCCAAAAATGGGGTGGAGTCCAAGCAAAAATAATCAGCACTAATAATAAACCATGCCCATCAAGACTGTTTGTTACCGCAGTCCACCCTAATAGGGGAGGTGCAGCACCGGCTAAGCCGCCAATAACAATATTCTGGGGGGTGGCACGCTTTAAGAACATGGTATAAACCAGCGCATAACCAAGCAATGACGCTAAGGTGAGCCAGGCTGTTAAGGCGTTAATAAAAAACAATAATATAGCCATGCCCAACAGGCCGGTTACCATCGCAAAAATAAATGCCTGCTGAGGCTCAACCCTACCTTTTGCAATAGGACGATTTAGCGTACGCTGCATTTTTAAATCAACATGGCGATCAACTAAGTGGTTAATAGTCGCTGCGCTGCCGGCACATAAGGCAATGCCTAGATTACCTAAAATAATCACATTTAAAGGGACAAAGCCTGGAGTTGCAAGCAGCATCCCTATTAACGACGTTAGCAACATTAACGCCACTACACGCGGTTTGCATAACTCTAAGTAATCTCCCCATAGTCGGCGCTTATTGACGGCAGAGCTTGCAGAAGGTAGGGCTGAATTCGACATAATTATTTTTACTTCATCTTGCTAATTAGCGGACGTTAATCGGTAGGCAAAAGCTATGGCCGCTAAACATAGAGTCTTTCTTAGCCTTTCACCTTAACTTTTAACGCACGGTAGGTGATCGTCACCATAGTTAGCAACAATACTGCACCTACTGCATTATGCGCAACCGCTATGACTAAAGGCAAAGCAAATAAAATATTAGCGAGGCCTAGAGAGAGTTGAACGGCTAATACACCCCATAACCACCAAACCCAAGACCGCAACTGTGGCGACTGCAGCCTTAGCAGCTTAAACCCCAAAAGCAAGAGCGTCAGCGTTACTGCGAGTGCACCCAATCTATGGGTAAGGTGAATTGCTGTACGGGCATGGTTATCGAGCTGACCGCCCAAATAATTCGGCCCTATTTCCTGCCAGACATTAAAACCCGCTTTAAAATCTGTTGGTGGCAACCATTGACCTAAGCATTGCGGCAAATCAGGGCACGCCAGCGCAGCGTAATTAGAGCTAACCCAACCACCTAGCCCTATTTGAATAATCACCAAAATTAAACTGAAAATAATTAATGGCGTGATCGACCGAAGTCTTTGGATTTGCGCCTCCTCAACATGCCAATACCTTAAACCTAAACGCTGTACTAGTAGCCACAACAACGATAAGGTGGCAAAACCACCAAGCAGGTGAGCTGTCACGACTTTTGGCCATAACTTAAGAGTGACCGTCCACATTCCAAAGGCTCCCTGTAAAATCACTAAAGCTAGCAGAAATAACGGAAGCTTTAAGGGAATAGACTGAACTGTATTTTTAAGCTTGCGCGATTGATTTATCGAAATAATAACAATCGCCAAAATGAACAGACCCAAACTACCTGCAAAATAACGGTGCACCATTTCTGGCCAGGTTTTTTCTAACTCTACTGGCGCATCGGGAAAAGCCTGCTCCGCTTTAGCTATTTCGTGGCTTTCATTGGGCCATAACAAATGACCATAGCAACCGGGCCAGTCTGGACAACCTAAACCTGCATCTACCAAACGGGTAAAAGCACCTAGCACTACGACGACAATTGCCAGTAAAAAAGTGCTTATCGCCAATTTAAACAGTGTTTCATTTTTTTTATTTTGCCTTATCAACATTATTCTTCCACCAAAACCTATTCATTATTTATCGTAAGTAAACTTCAATAACTTTTTAATATCGTCCAAGAGGTCTTGACCCGTATGTCCAGAGTCATAGCGCATCATTACAAAGCCTTCTTGATCGACTAGATAAAAATAGTTTTCAGGTGTTAATGGTAATTTTACTTCTGCTAACCAAGCCTGAAGATTTTCAGGCGAGGATTTAACTAAACGCGTGGTTCGATGCTCTTGCATTAGCAACTCAGTTTGCGCTTCTGGCAGGGAATCTAATAAAAGTAAAATACGCTCTACCCTATAGGCTTTTTCTGCCAAGCGAATATGAACTTGGCGCGTTAAGTACAGGTAAGCTTTGCACTTTTCATCGCAATCTTGGGAGACCGGCACTAATATACGCCAACGCTTCTTTTCGGTAGAGTAAAGTGTTGTTAGTAGACCATCTCGTTCTTGTAAAACCAAACCTTGTATTGGCTGTGGAGGCAATAACAACTCACCTTTATTGGTGGTACCAGTAGGATAAGCGAAACCTGTTTTAAATACCGTATAGGCAATAATCATCGGCAACACAATTACGGCGACAATTAACAACCCATAAAATTTGTTGCGTTTTTTAATTGACTGATTATTTGTTGATTGATTTTTTTCTGAGTTCATTTTTTTATTACTACTTCTTTGTTGCCCGAATAATATAAAAACCAAATGTAGAGTGCTAATAATGCCAGCGCCATTGAGAACCACTGAAACGCATAGCCTTGATGTTTTTCTGGCTTAGTGTTGATTAGCGGCCATTCTGTTCGTAATGCGCCGGGACTTGCCGAATCTATACGTAGCATCAATGATGAATCGCTTAACAGATATTGATTATTTTTCATTTTAGCAATAATACCCATTGCGTCTTCCACATTAACTTGTAATACGCGTTTAGGCCAATCAATGGATAAATCACTAAGCGTTTTATCAAAAATAGCGTTTTTTTGGCCCGTATTTAAATACCCTGTTATTATTACCCTATCTACCGGAGTATCTATATTTGGCAAGCTCTCTCGCCTTGGAGAGGCTTCTACCCAACCCCTATTAATTAGTATTACTCCCTCTGCGCTGACTAAAGGCATAATCACCTCATAACCGGTTTTGCCCGATCTTGGTTGATTGTCTAACAACCAGTAATGACTGGCATCATAAACGCCTTCCAACTCCACCGTTCTATATTTTACGGCTTCGCTATTAGACAACTTGCTTAAAGGAAGCACTGGTAAGTCTTGCCGTTGTTGGTACACTGCTAGTTCTTGTTGTTTTTCTTTGGCCCGGTCTAATTGCCAAAAGCCAAGGCGCATAAAAAGAGGCAAAAACAGTATCACTAATAGTGATACTTGCCAGTGTTGTTTAATTAGCGCTAGATGCGAGTTCGACAAAACCAAAATGCTCAAATAGTAATCTAAAAAATTATCTAAATAGTGAATTAAATAGTTATCTGTACGGGGGAAATGATGGCGTTAAAAGTTATAGTGGTAGTGTTATTTATCGGGGTAGTGCTTAGCCTGACAAGCAGTTTGGTATTTCTATTAAAAGATATTGACTCGCCTAAAAAGCGAGGCTTTTATGCATTAGGGACTCGCATTACACTCGCCACCTTATTGATGGTAACTATCTTTTACGGGCTTTACACCGGACAACTTGGTAGTGCTGCCCCTTGGGATGCAAAGCCGATAAAAGCTCAGATGGAATCAACTAATTAAACTTTTTCTATCAACACTTAACCAAGAATATAAACAAAAATAAACAAGCCCACCCAAACTACATCGACAAAATGCCAGTACCAGCTCGCTGATTCAAAACCAAAGCAGTCCTCGTGATTGAAGTGGCCTTTTATAGTAGAGCGT
>JBLHWO010000105.1:0-11839 GCA_047629215.1 Cellvibrionaceae bacterium
GCTTGCGAGGCTCGCGCCCTCTGCAAGCACAACAATTAGCAGGAGAAAGAAAGCGCTTGCATTGTCATAACCAGATTACCGCAGGCCACTGGAAACGATCGAACCATTACTGAAAGAAGATTCCATAACAGATACAAGGGGAAAGGTTCTTGCTTTGATCTCTTGACGGAAGAGGGTACGAAACACATCATGAACAAACGCAATAATCGCCCAAGAAAATGCTTAAATTTTAAAACTCCCAATGAAATTATGTGTGGGATTAAACCACCGATTGCACTAGCGAGTGGAATCCGCATCACTTAGCGTAAAAAATAACTACAAAAAAGTGATCCAATAATATTAAGACGCACAATCTTTTAATTAGACCGAACTAAAGTGTATTAATTATTTTTTTTACCCGCAAGAATTCTTGCAATTCAATATCCTTATTACTACGATAAAAAATTGATTCAAAAATCGGCTCTAATTCAGATAACTGCTGCTTCTTACTCGGCACACAAGCATATGACTTAGAAAAAAGTTGGCCAAAGGTAGAACTCGAATCAACGTCTAGACCATTATGCTTTAATTTTCGGAGTAAATAATGATATAGTTTTACCTTCCTTAGAACCGGTTTACTTCTCTGTCGGAGCGCTAATAAACCAAAAAAGCTTAACATTATCACTCCTGGTGCAACTAATAGCACTGCCATTCTAAACGGCGTTACTTCACCCAAAATTTTCTTTAGCCACTCAGATTGTTTTTCTTGATCGTAACTTAATACCCAGCGCTGCCAGTCATAGTTTAAGCCATCCCATTTCAACGCTAGGCGATTAATCCAGACAAAAGAAGGGAGTGCCCTAAACTCCATTAGACCTTGATCATCTTCTGTCAGGGTATCCAGCAAACCCGCCTCAATTCGATTAGGTGCTACTGCAGCCGTTGGATCAATGCGAGTCCAACCTCGCTGTGGCAACCATACTTCTGTCCATGCATGGGCATCATATTGCCTTACTATTAAATATTGGTCTGCAGCGTTCCATTCTCCACCTTGATAACCCGTTACTACACGTGCCGGAATACCTACCGATCGCATTAACACGACAAAACTGCTGGCAAAGTGCTCACAAAAACCGCGCTGGCTTGAGAATAGGAAATCATCTACTGTATTTAGACCCAGCTTAGGGGGGGATAAAGTATAGATAAAACCTTGTCTGTAAAAATTTAATACGCGATCAATATAAGCTTCTATTGATGCTGCTTCAAGACGCCATTGTCTTGCCATTGCAATGGTTCGTGGATTGAAACCTCTAGGCAGTAGTAAGGCTTGACGTAAGCTTTCGGACGTTTCTCTTACCGTAAAGTCAAAGGAAGAGTTAACCGAGTATTGGATACGTTGCGTGACTGGTTGCCTTAACAAAATTTCGTTATTGGATGAGCGTATTACCGTAGAGTTGAGTTTACCTTCAAGTAGGTTGTTTAATACTTCCGCATAAGGAATACCATAAATCCATTTTGTATTTGTGGCTTCTAATACAACATCATAACGCAGATTAGGCGCGCTATTCTTAGCCTCATAAATGGTTTGCGAGTGAGACTTTAACAAATTAGGGGCATTAATTTCTTGTCGCTGCCAACGCCGCCCATCGAATTGCGTTAATACCAAACCACGCCAATAACGCAGAGACGCTACAGGCGGCTGACTTTCTTCAAAACTTACCCGGAATGCCAACGCACCACTACGAGTTAAATTGCTAAAATCACCGGGAGCCATGGAATCGCTAACGCCAGTTACCGCATTACTACTTTGCAAGGGCACTGACCAGAGAGCACCAATACGAGGGAAAAAAAATAACATCAACAACATCAAAGGAACGGCTTGTAACAATAATATCGATACCGTCCTCATGGTCCGTTGCGATAAATAACGACTTTGCGAACCGTGTAACACCATCAAACAAGCGCTTAAAAGCCATAAAACAATGATGCCAAGGATAGTATAAACAATACCCTGATCAAACAAAAATGCACTTGCCATTACAAAGAAACCCACAAAAATTAAAATCACTGCATCTCTCTGTCGCTCAACCTCAAGTAATTTAAGTAAAAAAGCAATCACCAATAAAGTGACCATCGGCTCCAAGGAGTACCACTCGCTATAATATCCAATAATGGCGGCAATAGAACACAACACTAAACAAGTACGTATAACACGATTAGGAAATGACCACTGGCCACGAAACACTTGTATTCGCCAAACAAAAACGCTTATAGCCAGTATCACTAGCCAAATAGGTAAGCGTTGCAGATGCAATAATACGGCACCAACCTGAGAAAATAACAAACCCAACAATGACTGACGAGTAACATAGTCCGTAATTGTATTTAAATTCATTTTATTTGTATGAACAGTTTGCATTAGCGCTTAGCTCCAAAATCAGCTTGATCAAACTCAAATAACGCCAACGCTTCTAACAATGTGTTTTTATGCTGCTCGCCATAATTAGCTTCAATGATTTGCCCAGGCAAGCGTAAACCATAAATCAAACCTGCATTATTTTTTGCCGAGGCTTCTTGCTCTAATACGCAAGCACATAATCGCGATAAACGCGCCTCTCTCGACATTCCTTCAAACTGTTGCCAGTCTAGCCAATAACGCTGACTAACATAATCTTCGTAAATTCGGCTTGCCAAACCCTGCCCTTTTGCCATTGCACGCCAATCGACATTGCGTAAAGAATCGCCATCCTGATACTCCCGCAAACCGGCAAACTCTTCATGACCTGAGGCCAAAAGTTGATGCTCCAAATCATTGGTATCGTCTAGTAACTGCTGCACTGGTTGCACCGCCGATGGTACTGGCTCAGGGTAAGCTAGAATAGGCGCCTCAAAATCTAAATAGGACCAAGCAACAATTAAACCTAAAGGAAAGTCAGTCGATATTTTTAAGCGCTCAGGCTGAAACCAACCCCGATGTTTTAAAGGGATCACAAGAC
The DNA here is from genome assembly GCA_047629215.1 of Cellvibrionaceae bacterium. Classification (GTDB taxonomy): domain Bacteria; phylum Pseudomonadota; class Gammaproteobacteria; order Pseudomonadales; family Cellvibrionaceae; genus CANLBN01. Next base: position 2,976 of record JBLHWO010000105.1, read on the forward strand.
TAACTTCAATTTTATCTTTGTCGATTAATGAAAGCAGAACCGGTTTGCCATGGGACCAATCCAATTCTACTGACTCATAGTAACGAGTATTTAATCGCTTAATAACAAGATCAACCGTACCCGTTTGCCCCATAAAACCGGGATGTGTTTTAACAACCGTAATCTGCAAACCGGCCAAATAAGCATAAGTATGATGAATGCAAACAATAATTAATGCTAAAAGTAAGAATGCAGTCGCTAAAACTAAATTATTTTGGTAATTGGTCCCTAACAACCACAGTAAAAAAATTAATAATAAAAAGCCTAAGCCTGTTTTTGAAGGCAAAATAAAAATATTACGATGCTGTAGACGATGTGAAACCTGCCGAGGAATGCGGCGTTTTAGCCAGCCATTAATTATTTTTTTCCAAGACCAACTTAACATAGCGATTCAATTCAGCGTCAACGGTGTTTTTGCATTATTATGTTGGGGTTCATGCCTCACACCAACCTGCGGTACTGCTCAAAAACGCTTAGGCTACCACCGGCACAGATCGGATGATTTTATCCACTGCGTTGCGCGCTACCGTTTCTTGTTCGGCTGGCAACAGGCGATGCCCGATTACCGGCAACATTAACTGCTGAATATCTTCCGGCAGCACATGTTTACGGCCATGCAGCAAAGCCCATGCTTTAGCACAATGCAACCATGCCAAAGCCGCACGCGGCGACAAACCATGACTAAAATCACCCGACTCACGAGTATAGACCAACAAGCGCTGCAAATAATTTAGCAACTGCTCACTCGCCGTAATCTTACCAACGGTAGCTTGAATAATCTCTAGCTCTTTAGCGCTAATAACAGCCGGCAAATTTACTAAACGCTGCTTAGGGTTAGCACCCTCCAATAACTCCCTCTCTGAGCGCTCATCGGGATAACCCAAAGAAATACGCATCATAAATCGGTCTAACTGCGATTCAGGCAGAGGGAAAGTCCCGGTTTGATGCTGAGAGTTTTGCGTAGCAATCACAAAAAAATGATCGGCCAGCTTACGAGTGACACCATCAACCGTCACCTGATTCTCTGACATAGCCTCTAACAAGGCACTTTGCGTCTTAGGTGAAGTCCGATTGATCTCATCTGCTAACAAAACCTCCGTAAACACCGGCCCCGGGCGAAATTCAAATTCAGTAGACTTAGGATTAAAAATGGAAACCCCCAGTACATCCCCCGGCAACAAATCACTCGTAAACTGAATTCGCTGAAACGACAAACCCAATACTTTAGCCAAACCATGAGCCAAAGTCGTTTTACCCATACCCGGCAAATCCTCAATCAACAAATGCCCTCTGGCTAATAAACACGCTAAAGACAATTTAACCGTGGTTTCTTTGCCTAGAATGATACTGTTGAGATTGTGGGTCATTGAGGCGAGGATATCGGTGATGGTTTTTTTTGTCATACTGACGGCTCAGATTTTTGTTTTTTGTTGGTTTGAGTAAGTATAGCTGATTGGGTGTTTTACGACGTAGGGGTTGATTTGGGGTATTTTCTCTTTTTGATTATCTGGTGGCGTTATTGAGCATGCTCGTGGCTCACAAGACAAGAAAAACAATAAAACCAAAAGACCGGCAGGAACAGAACAGCCCACCTTATGAAAAAACTAAACCGCCGCTAAACCTCGATCAAGATCATCAATAATATCCTTAACCGACTCCAAGCCAACCGCGACCCGAATCAAATTATCCGTAATCCCGGATTGCAGTTTATCCTCATCCGACAGCCGTCCATGAGTCGTCGTGGCCGGATGAACAATAGTAGTTTTAGCATCACCAAGATTAGCCGTGATAGAAACAATCCGAGTACCATCGATTAAACGCCACGCAGCATCACGATTTCCTTTAACTCGGAATGAAAGCACACCTCCAAAGGAACTCTGTTGTTTGCGAGCAAGTACATGACCATTGTGTGTTGGCAGACCACAATAAAATACTTTTTCTATTTTTCCTTGTTCGCTTAGCCACCATGCCACTTCTAGCGCATTAACTGAATGTTTTTCCATCCGAATGCTGAGCGTTTCTAAGCTTTTTAGGAATATCCATGCATTAAAAGGGCTGAGCGTTGGCCCACAGGTACGGATAAAACTGAGTACTTCATCGATGTGCTCTTCGCGACCAACAACCGCACCACCCATACAACGGCCTTGACCGTCGAGGTATTTAGTTGCGGAGTGAATAACAAGATCTGCACCCATTTCAATTGGGCGCTGTAATGCTGGCGTACAAAAACAGTTATCGACAATGAGTAAACAATTTCTCGAATGAGCAAGATCAGCCAAGGCTTCAATGTCGGCTACGTCACATAAAGGATTTGATGGCGTTTCTAAAAAAAGACACTTTGTTTTAGGTGTAATAGCTTGCTCCCAAGCAAGCAGATCAGTAATGCCAACGAAAGTAACATCAAGTCCAAATTTATTGAGGTACTTAGTAAATAAAACCGTTGTGGTACCAAAAACGCTGCGGGAACACACCACGTGATCACCAGCATCAAGTAAAGCGGCAAACGTACTAAGGATTGCAGCCATGCCCGATGCGGTTGCAACGGCACTTTCTGCACCTTCGAGTGCAGCTAAGCGATCTTGAAAGGTACGAACGGTTGGATTGGTATAACGGCTATAGACATTGCCCTCTTCAGCACCCGAAAACCGATCTGCTGCTTGTTGTGCCGAATCAAAAACATAACTAGAGGTAGTATAAATGGGTTCGCAGTGTTCGCCCTCTGCCGAGCGCACAATACCCGAACGCACCGCAAGGGTCTCTAAACCTAAATTTAGTTCGTTTTCTTCAATAAAATCTTTGCGTTCGTCGTTCACGTTTTGTCCAATTAATTTTTTTCATTTTACTAGGTGCTAGGAGCTAGCCGCTGGTGGCACCAGGCTTTACTCAACCTTGAGACACGTCATTATGTATTCCCACAACGTTAGTGTTGCTCAAGTCTAATGTTCGCTGCTTGCTCTGTTCCGAGTCATTACGCATCGCCTGCAATTTATCAAGGTAAGCTTGATCCACATCACTAGTCACATAATGTCCATTGAATACCGCACAATCAAACTCGGAAACTTCAGGGTTACCTTCTGCTGATGCGGCAATTAAGTCCTCAAGGTCTTGATAAATCAGCCAATCAGCGCCAATTTTACGCGCCACTTCTTCATCGCTGCGACCATGGGCAACTAGTTCATGCACCGATGGCATATCGATACCATAAACATTGGGGAATTTAACGGCCGGCGCCGCCGATGCTATATATACTTTCTTTGCTCCTGCATCTCTTGCCATTTGAATAATCTGCTCACTAGTGGTTCCACGCACAATGGAGTCATCGACTAACAAAACATTTTTATCTTTAAATTCAAGACTAATGGTATTTAATTTTTGGCGAACTGATTTTTTTCGCTGCTGCTGGCCAGGCATAATAAAGGTACGGCCAATGTAGCGGTTTTTCATTAAGCCTTCGCGAAACTTAACACCTAAATTGTAGGCCAACGCTTGCCCTGATACGCGACTACTATCTGGAATAGGAATAACCACATCGATATCATGATTCGGACGCTCTCTAAGAATTTTCTCTGCTAATTTTTCACCTTGACGTAAACGTGCTTTATATACTGAAATACCGTCCATAATAGAATCGGGACGAGCAAAGTAAACGTGCTCAAAAATACAGGGCCGCGTTGTTGTATGTTCAGCACAGACTTGCGTATGTAATTCGCCTTCGGTGGTAATATAAATTGCTTCACCTGGTTTAACATCGCGAATTAAATCAAAGCCTAATACATCGAGAGCGACACTTTCCGATGCAATCATATACTCTGGGCCGGTTAAGGTCTCTCGCTTACCAAATACTAAAGGCCGAATTCCATCGGGATCGCGAAAAGCCACTAGACCATAATTAGCAATCATTGCAACAACGGCATAGCCACCCCGAACACGCTTGTGAACACCCGTCACAGCAGCAAAAATATCTTGCTCGCCAGCTTGAAGTTTACCTAGCTTTTGCAGCTCTTGAGCAAAGACATTAAGTAGTACCTCGGAATCAGAATCAGTATTCATATGGCGCAAATCATCGCGGTAAAGCTCGCCACGAACCGATTCCGCATTAGTTAAATTACCATTATGAGCCAAGGCAATACCGTAAGGAGAATTCACATAAAAGGGCTGCGCCAATGCTGGTCCAGAACTACCCGCAGTAGGGTAACGGACATGACCAATACCATAGTTACCCACTAACCGTTGCATATGGTGAGTCTGAAAAACATCGGCAACTAAACCATTGCCTTTTTGCTGAGACACTCGACCATTATCACAAGTCATGATACCAGCGGCATCTTGACCACGATGCTGAAGCATTGTTAGCGCATCATATAATTGAAGGTTAACATCACTTCTGCCAACAATACCAACTAAACCACACATAGATGCCTACCTCAATTAAACTGTCGATGATCCAAAAAACATTACGGTGTTTTTGAAAAAAATTCAAATACGTACGCATATACCGATGAACTTAGCTGCCGAAACCGATCCTCAAAATCTAAAAACTGAGGTATCAGAGCAGACTGTTGCCACCAACTATCTTCATAAAGCGGTATCAGTTTGGGGGCATACAATAGGATCACCATAACAACAATTAAAGCGCGGACTAAACCAAACAACACTCCCAACAGTCGATCAGTTCCCGATAGCCCTGTCGCCTTGATTAATGTTGATAAGAGATAATTAACGGCTCCACCTACTAAAAGGGTAGCAACAAACAAGCTTGCAAATGCAGCCATTTGCTGTATTGAGGGAGCCTCTATATAAACGGCTAACAAGGGAGCAAGTTTGGGGCTAAACAAACTCGCAACTGCCAATGCAACTATCCAAATAGCTAAGGATAAAGCTTCTTTTACAAAACCACGCCTCAGGCTAATCAAACTAGATATTGCAAGAATGGCAATGATTGCCCAATCGGCCCAATTAAACATAAGCTCTTACTCTTAACAGTCCTAATAAAACGATAATATCATCATCAATAGTAAAAAGTGGCGCATTTTAACACTATAGGTCTTAATCCGGGTCATTTTTTACTCGGTAAAGGGTAAGTTATTTGTTTGAAGCAGGATTAAAACGTAAAACACGTGAACTCACCTTATAGGCTTTATCTATGACTCGCTTAGTATCAATTGCTTGCTGCTCATCAATATAGGGGCCGGTAAAAACACGAAAATACTTACCTTTAGCTGTATCCACTGACTTAAAATAGGCCTTGTAGTCAGCCTTAATTAATTTATCATTAAAGTTTTTTGCTGTTTGGGCGGACTTGAAACTAGCCGCTTGAACAACCCATCCCACAGGCACACCACTAGAGCTTAACGTCGGTTTGCTAACGACAGGCTTGGGCTTGCCTTCTGTTGCGGCGGGCTTTGACTTTAACGTAGGTTTGATTTTTTGCTTGGGTGCGGGCTTTATTTCAGGTTTAACCGTTGACGAAACTAGATTAGTATCGTCCGCTTGTTTGTTTTCATCAGTATCATCGGACTTAATATCTTCCTCCACAAACCCGTGCTGAAACAATTCTTCTGCTGGCGGAATTTTAATGGTCTCAGGTTTATTCGGGCGAGCGACGACAACAGGATCAATAACGGGCGCAGGAGGGATCAGGCTTGTTGTATTAATAGCAGTTCGTTCATCTTTATCGAAAAGCGCAGGTAGAAAAATGACAGCTAAAGCAACTAATACCGCAGCACCGACTAAACGTTGTTTAAGGTTTTCTTCCAAGCTAAGCTCCAATGTGGGAAGGCATCTTAATACCCCGATTTTAAATATCTAGCTTTAGCTAGGGGGCTGTACGAGAAAGATGACTACGCTAGATGATTCTGTACAGCTGCGACAGTATAGAAAGACCCAAAGATGACTATTCTATCATGACTGGTTGCCCCTGCGAGGGCCGAGTCAAAAGCTTTTTCTACTGTGCTTTCAGCAAATATATCCACCTTGTCTCCCTTAATTTTAGATAAGGTTGTAAGTAAAAAAGCTTCCGAAGCCGCTCTGGGGATATCGGGAAGCCCACCCAAAAACCAACTATGGAACTGAGACAATAACGGTTTAATAATCCCAAGATGATCTTTATCGGCCATTACCCCCATCACCGCATAGCTTTTACTATAGCCTTCGGCTGAATTCGCCAAGCGCTTAGCGAGCGCTTCTGCTGCAGCTGGGTTATGGGCCACATCATAGATAATATCAATACCGTTTATATTTGACATTTCAAAACGTCCCGGTAAAGACACCGCTAGCACTACCCTCTCTAATATTTTTTTATCGGGTAATCGATCAAGCTGAGCCAAAACAACGATTGCTGCAACAACGCTAGCCAATGGTAATAGAGGTAAAGGCAGAAGATAATCGACAGACTGCATTTGCAAGCGCCATTGCTTTTTATTCAACACTACAAATGAAAAATCTCTACCAACAAAGAGACATTCCTTGCGCTCGATGACCGCCTTCAAGCTAGGGGTCAAACGAGACTCTGTAATAATAAGAGGTGAAAATTCTCTACTGACACCCAATTTTTCCTGACTAATAATGTCTCTATCGCTACCCAACCAGTCTTGATGATCAATATCAATGGATGTCACTACGGCGATATCAGCATCAACAATATTAACCGCATCTAGACGTCCGCCTAAGCCGACCTCCAAGAGCACAAATGGAATCTGCTCTTGAGTAAAAACCCATAAAGCGGCTAAAGTACCAAACTCAAAATATGTTAAAGAAATATCCTTACGTGCTTGATCGATAACAGAGAAAGCGTCGCAAACCAAGGCGGCGGAAACGGGTTTTCCATCAATACGGATCCGTTCACAATAATGATGTAAATGTGGTGAGGTATAACTGCCTACTCGATGCTTACTCTTTTTATTTAAAGGCTGTGCTAGCAACGCTTTCTCAAGAGTCGCTACGCAAGACCCCTTACCATTCGTTCCCGCTACGGTGATCACACTACATTGATCAGTCGTATTTAATTGGCCGGAAAAAGAGTGGCTAATTGAACTAGAACATTTGAGTAGCTTAAGCTGAGTTGCTACGGTATAAACACGCTCTAACCCCAAGTCGATGCTCTTGGGGTGTAACTGCTCCAACCAATTGAGCCAGGAGGAAAGATTGTCAAAACGGTTCATTAAGCGATTGTACCGTCCTATTGAGCGTCGTGTGGAGGAAGCACATCACCTATAACCTCATTGGCAAGAAGGACTTCCGGCTCAACAATTGGAGGCTGGGTGTAATAGGAAAACATCGACAATATTGAAGAGATTTTTTCGCGCAATTCTTTTCGGTGGATGATTAAGTCAATGGCTCCATGGTCTAATAAAAACTCACTGCTTTGGAAGCCTTTAGGCAATTTTTGGCGAATAGTTTGTTCGATAATATTAGGGCCAGCAAAGCCCACTCTCGCGCCTGGTTCCGCAGCATTGATATCACCTAATAGCGCTAAACTAGCAGAAACACCGCCGTAAACAGGATCCGTCATAAACGAAACATAAGGTGTACCTTGTTGCTTTAGGCGTTCAATAACCGCACTTGTCTTGGCCATTTGCATCAATGAAATTAATGCCTCTTGCATACGCGCGCCTCCGGTTGCGGAAAAACACACGAGAGGAATATTTTCTTTTAGAGCAACTTGTGCTGCACGCGTAAATTTCTCACCCACCACGTAACCCATGGAGCCACCATGAAAAGAAAACTCAAAGGCTACCGCTACAAGGTCTTGGCCATTGAGCTGCCCTCTCATTGCAACTAAAGCATCTTTTTCGCCGGTTTTCTTTTGAGCTTCAATTAAACGGTCTTTATATTTTTTAATGTCTTTGAAGTTAAGGCGATCGCGCGGCTCAACATCTGCTGCCAACTCTTCGCGATTATCTTCATCTAAGAATATATCTAATCGGCGACGAGCGCCTATACGAAAATGATGATCGCATTTAGGGCAAACATCCAAGTTACGTTCAAGTTCAGGCCGGTATAGAACTGAGCTGCACTTTACACACTTTTTCCACAAACCTTCAGGTACTTTGCTTCCGAGCCCGCCTCGGGAACGCGCTTTACTAGGAACAATTTTGTCTAACCAACTCATGTTATTCTCTTTCTACTCTTCTATAAGCAATTATTTTTTAACAACTTTTAATCTGTTTGCTGCAGTGCTTAAATCATATTAAAAACTACATTGAAACTATCAGAGTACTAATCACTATCTAGACCAGCTCTAACATTACCGGCTAATTCACCAATAGCATCAACAATTTCTGTATCACTGGCATCAATTAAGGTGCCCATTCTATCAACAAATATACTCCCAACGACAGCTCCATCGCCGTGCTCTGAAACAGCCTTAGCTGACTCGCCATCTTTGATGCCAAAACCAACACACAAGGGTAAATCGGTTACTTTCCGAATAGCTTTTAATTTAGCTTTAACAGACACTAGATCTAAGTGACCTGCACCCGTAACCCCCTTGAGGGAAACATAATAAATAAAGCCGCTGGCTAAGGAAACAATGTCTCTCATCCGTGCCGCTGTGGTCGTTGGGGCCAGTAGGAAAATATTCTCCAAGCCTACTCGCTTTAATTCAACATTCAAGTTAATTGCTTCTTCTGGAGGAAGGTCAACCGTGAGTACACCATCAACACCTGCTGTCGAGGCCTCATCTGCAAATGCACTATAACCTTTGCGCTCGATAGGGTTGGCGTAGCCCATCAAAACTACTGGCGTATCTTGGTCTTGCTCACGAAACTCCTTAACCAAGGCAATGGTATTCGTTAAACTGACATTGTGTTCAAGTGCGCGCTCAT
>JBLHWO010000106.1:0-11787 GCA_047629215.1 Cellvibrionaceae bacterium
ACCCAGATTAGCGCAGGCTTTTCGTTCGCGCATGGGTGAGGCCTATATTAAAGTTAAGGGTCAGTATCCGAATAATATGATTAAACAAGATTATCGACGCATAAAACGGTTAACGCGCCCGATGTTAAGATTTAAAAATTTTCATGCGACGCAACGACCGTTGGCAGGCATTGAACTCATGCCCGTGACCAAGAAAGGGCAGATTAAAATTAAAGCGGGAAATAATCGGTCTCCCGCCGAGTTGCTCTATTCTTTGGCCGCTTAGTGGGCGTATGGATGACTAGTATTCCTGGAAATAATTTAGACCGTTGTATGAAGTAAACTTTATTTTCCTGGCTCAGCATTATCATCCAATTCAATTTGAATATTAATAAATATATTTTGAGCGATGCTGCTAGCAATTTCGTGGAGCATGGGATTTTTTTCATTTATAGCTAAGACTTTCAGATCTTCCTCATTGTTACTATTTAACACTTTGGTAACATTGACAATAAAATCATTTCGGTAAATATTATCTAATTGATCGGTAGCAATTTTCTGATTATCAAGTTTTTCTTTAAATTCATAAATAGATTTTTTATTTGAAAACCTTATGAGTGATAGGCTTGCCTCAATAGCATCGAAATTCAGAGTTGTTTTATAACCTATAGCCATAAAAATGGTGGTAGATGCGGTTGAATTTTCAAACCTATCTTTTACAGACTTATCACCTGCTGCGAACCTATTTATTTGTATCCATTTTAAATCATTGAAATTATTTAAAACGTCGTTTTTCAATGCTTTTGCATAGAAAAACTCGGGTTGAGAATTACGAAAGGGTTTTAAATAATTATTATTGTTTGATCGTGGAGCATCAACCGCCGTATCCATGAGAGCGAACAATGGCTCTTGATTTTTTGTCGCAGAAAGTGTGGAGCGAATGCTACCATTATTAATCTCCTCACGATAAACAACCAAATAAGCATCAATTTCATTTGCTCTATCACAAACCATAACATCAATTTGATTCTGCGGAAAAATACTACATGCAGATACAAATACGATAAAAAGAGTAACTGTTGATAGCTTTATTGCTTTAAACATCTGAGTATCCTAATAAAAAAAGGTACAACTAATGAAGATTTTCCATGATTTTAGCATGAATAAAACATAGGAATAGTTTTATCACATTGACTCTTTATTTTAAAGAATTTGCATACGCTTCCAACACACTTATCCGTTTTTCTAAACCAGGACTCGCATTTATAAAGTGGGAACTATAATTTTCCGTTAAAGAATGTATTCGCAATACACTCTGACGCATCCTTTTCAGTAAAGAAATGAAATGTACCGGGTTGTAACCCGCACGTGAAACTATTTGATAAGCTATGATATCTGCTTCTAATTCATTAGATTTACTATACCCCTGTAACTGGGTCTTGGTGAAATGGTTTATACTAGGTATATTAATCTTCAATATATTTTGGGCAAAATCTTGTGAGCTTGTGAAATTACTGTCTGAAGAGACTGCAGCTGTTGGCTTATATAGAGTTACGCCAATTATTGCCGCGCCTAGAGAGGCACCTAAAATGGTACCCTGCTTATCGATTTTAGCTTGTTCGTAACTCCTTATTAAATGATTTTGATTGACATGAGCAATTTCATGAGAAATTACTGCCGCAAGTTCGGCTTCATTATTAATATGATCCAGTAGCCCTGTTGATATATAGATGTATCCATTAGGCGTTGCCCATGCGTTGATTATTGGGCTATTCAATATTCTATATTTATAGTGCACATAGTAGCCTAAGGTATTCGTTAGCCGCTTACCAATTTTTGTCACTCTATCTAGTACTTGATCGTCAAATAAAAGCGCATTATTGTTTTCTACAATCATAGAAGCATAATTGCCAATCTGCCTAATTTTTTGATCAGAAGCGAATGTTCCGATTGAATTGAGCAATAAGGAATAGGCCAGTAGATTGAGTAGCAATTTTTTCATGGGCAATGAGACCTATAGTTTATTTCTTTTAATACTTAAATGTTTGTCTTAAGCCAATTCCAACGTGAATCAGAATAGAGTTGAACCGATAATTTTTTATAAAACTTATCGGTATAATACTCTCTTTCTTTTATTGAATATGTCCTGGACAATCCATTTACAAAGTCTACGCTGTTAATATAAACATTGACTCCGGGACTGCTTGAACTGATATGTATGGCTACTGGAGGCCCAGACAAAAGCAGTAACGTTTTTCTCTTGAACGATGAGTACACAACGACTCCTTCTTGTATAGCCACAAGCAAAATTGACTGCCAAACTGCTTCTATTTTTTTATCAAGATATTGCCTGTGCTGTCCAAGCTTTATAGTTAAAAAACTGGGTATATGAATGTGGTCTAATAGTTCGTTGCCTGTATACTTTTTATTCGGCCCGATAGGTTCTGCTTCACTAAAGCTTGTGAATATAAAAAACATAAGCAATATTTTTACCCTTATCCGAATCATTTAACCCCCAAAATAGTTTCAATTGATTGGAATACTGAATGATTTATTGAAGCCAAATCCCGGTAATAAGCTTTACTTTTCTTAATTTTATCTTCTTCTTGCAATTTGTGAAATTTGATGACTATCTCGGTTTCATCATTAACTTTTATTAAGTATATGTTTCCATAAATATCTTTATCGACGGAATAAAATGAAAGCAATCTACTTTCTTCATCCTTATTAATAAGGACATATTGATCATTTTGCATAACAAGATTCACTGCGTTCCAAGTATCCTTAAAATTTACCTTGTAACGTTTACTTAAAATATGTCTGTATTCATTACCTGAAATATTTGTAACACAGCTAGACATTAAAAATAATAATAAAATAATTGCTATAGTAACCTTAACGGGCATAATTTTAAGTACACATAAAATAAATTAATTAGTTTTAATTCGAACCGAGAGTTCCATTTAAAATTGTTTTTAAAGAATGCCTTATATATTTATTTAAAATCTTCATTGCTTTTAATAAGCTCATGGTTGTAAATCAAGACATTAAGTAACATTTTACTTTCTAGTGAAATATCAGTGGCAGTTATTGAATTGATTGCTGAGTGAAAACAAATCTCAGCCTCTGTCATATCTTCAGTGATCAAAAAATCCATTAAACATTTATAATTCATAGTTCTTATAATGCCAATTGAGCTTTTTTCGCTAAGTGCCGATTTGATAGATAACTCTAGATAATGTTTCTGGGTAGTTTTGTCACCAATTTCACGATAAGCTTTACTAATGGCAAAATAATAAGACCATTGAACATTTGCATTAGTGATGCCTTGCTGTAAATCATCAATAAACATCTTCCTTTCTTTTTCGCTAGTATCAATAAACATCGATGTGATGGATTTCAAAGATGATGTATCATTAATAGTATATTGATCTAAAGTAGATGAAAGTTTGATTTTAGATATTGATATCAATAGCTTCCATTCATTTTCTGCCGCTTCAGGACTTAATTTTTTTTCTATCATATCGTTAGAAAATGGCAGTGTTAACCCTGTACCATCAATCCCTTCAGGCTCTTCATCAGGATCATTTGTTTGAGACTGGATATTTATACCCTGGATTGGATTATCATTATTTCCTACGACTGAATGAGAGAGTAATAAGAAATTTGTCAGTAATAACAGTTTTAGGGTGTAATAAAATACATTCATAGCGTTAAATTTCCATTTCATTTAGTCATCTTGACCTTCATTTTTCTCAAAATAGTACAGCCCTACGCCAATACGACATGTTTTTTTACTATCTCTTAACTTTTGAGGATTTAAGCGTATGTCGTTTTTTGCGACTAACTTATCAAATTCTTTAATATATTTTTCTGATAGCTCGGATATGGTGGCTCTCATTTTTTCACGAGATGCTTTTGGTATTGAGTTATAGGCAACTGAGCGCTCGAACAGAGGCAGTTCATCATCTAACTGAATGTTGTGATTCACGGTATTCATTAAATTGCTAATGTGTTGACAACCAATTGCCAGTTTTTCACTTTCATTTGGTGGAATATAAGCATTTTTAACTAATTTAACGCGATTTTTGGTGGTAGTTTCTATGGCGCCAATACGGATGAGCTCATCGGAAATACTAGATGCCGCTACATCACCACTAAAACGTTTTACAAGCTCGGTAAAACTGTTATCTCCGCGCAATGGAAGTTCGGCTGGCTCTCCATCTTCGTCGTTATATTCAGGTTCTCGTGCCCAAGCGGTAAGTACCCTGGCTGCACGGTTATGATTTTGGTTAATGTTTTCAATCGAAGGCGCCTTTACCTCGTTCAATAAACGACCAACATCTTTTCTGGTTAACCCACTTATAGTGGCTATACGGCCAATTGACTGCTCTTTACCGGGTAATGAAAACTCAGAGTCAGCCAAATCCACATACATTTTTTTAACAAGTTCTGAAAAAGCACCGAAGGCTATTCCCCTCTTTAAAAGTAAACGCACTAATGGCCTCATAATCAACAATATGCCGTTTGTGAGTGTGCTTGATTCTTTTGACATGTGTTATCTCAACTTAAATACACGGCCCATTAGCCATATTTTTGGATCATCCTAATTGTATCTATATTTCCACAGGATAAAAAGCCCTAAAATATAATGTTGACGAATCAATAAAAAAGGTTTTAAATCTATTTTGATCTGGGAAAATATTCCCACAATTAAGAGAATAAAACACCTTGAAATTAGTTGTTTTGTTTACTGTTTACTCTATAAATTGGAGTCCAAAAAATGGCATGGCACTTTTTAGATGCAACTAAAGTTATTCACAATGAAACTAAGTTTGTTCTGGAATTATTAGAAGGTACATGGAGTGAGGTAGTCGAAATACGGCCTCGCAACCATAAAAAGCTTACACCTGTTAAGCAATGCGCACTGATTCGATTAGGCATTGCCGAGGCAAAAAAATTATCGATATTTGATTTGTTCAATTGCTATATCCAGTATTTGCCAGTGGCTACTTACAATGAAGAAGGACAACCTAGCAGGGCGATTGACCAATATTGCTACGAAAAGAGTTAGGCAAGCAGAATGAAAATGGGGTTCTGTCGCAAATAGAGGGCTATGACATACTGATGGGTAGTTTGTGTAATCAAAATGGCGGGGCTTTCAAAGCGATATGATACTCCAAATTGCAACAGAACCCTCCGGACGGTGTCATCTATTAATAGCTACTGCCTATTGATAGCCTCTCAATTATTGAAGGATTAATTATGCAGATCTTTAACAACAAACCTCAACGAACGTTCTATTATCTTATAATTAATTTTTTTCTATACCTATTACTCAGCGGTTGTGGTGGTGGTGGATCGGCACTTACTGGCCAGGTTGAACCAAACGTTGCTCTTCGAGGTGATCATAATAATGTTAACTACCCCATTATGGTTTACCTACCAAAAGATTATGAAACAGATACTGATGCTGAATACCCTCTACTCCTAATACTCGATGGGGAATTTAACTTTAAACGAATCATTAATATCGTCGATGAATCAAAGAAGGACATCATTGTTGTCGGTGTGGGAACGGGGGCCGCTAGCACTGGAGGCTACCAAAGAGGTATCGATTATACTTGGCCTGGGGCAGAACACTACTATCACTTTTTAACATTACAAGTGCTTCCTTACATTGAGGCCACCTACAGTATTAACGCTAATGATCGCACCCTGTCGGGTCATTCATTCGGAGGCTTATTTACAGGTATAGCAATGTTAATCGAACCACCCAACGGTAGATATTTTAATAAGTATTTATCTCAGGACGGTAGTTTCTGGAAAGACCTGGGTATCATTAACACTTTAGAAGATCAACTTTATAGTTTGGACCAATCCTTACCTATTCAACTTATCTTAACCGGCGCATCTGGCCAGGGAGATGGTAATGCTACTGTTGTCGAAGGTTTTTATAATCGATTGGTTAACCGTGATTACAGTGATCTGGATATAACCTACTTACACTACTCTGTAAGCCATTCCGAGGATATTGTTGCCTCGATGAGAGAGACCTTAGATTTACTTTATCCCGAGCCTTAGACGTAGTCACTCATTAATACTACGCCTATTGACAGACTATCAATTATTGAAGGATTAATTATGCAGATCTTTAACAACAAACCTCAACGAACGTTCTATTATCTTATAATTAACCTTTTTCTATACCTACTACTCAGCGGTTGCGGTGGTGGTGGTGGTGGATCGGCACTTACTGGCCAGGTTGAACCAAACGTTCTTCTTCGAGGTGATCATAATAATGTTAACTACCCCATTATGGTTTACCTACCAAAAGATTATGAAATAGACACTAATATTAAATATCCTCTACTCCTCATACTCGACGCGGAATGGAACTTTAAACCAATCATTAATATCGTCGATGAATTAGAGAAAGACATCATTGTTGTCGGTGTGGGCAATGCGAATGCGAATACTGGAGCTTACCAAAGAGGTATTGATTACACTTGGCCTGGCGCTGAAAAGTATTATAACTTTTTAACGTTGCAGGTCCTCCCTTATATCGAGGCAAGCTACAGCATTAATGCTAATGATCGCACCTTATCGGGCCATTCATTTGGAGGGTTATTTACTGGCATAGCAATGTTAATCGAACCGCCCAATGGTAGATATTTCAATAAATACCTATCGCAAGATGGTAGTTTTTGGAAAGACCCGAGCATAATTAATACTTTAGAAGATCAACTTTATAGTATCGACCAATCTTTGCCTATACAACTTATTTTAACCGGTGCTACAGGTTATGAAGGTAATGCTACTGTTGTCAGACGTTTTTATAATCAATTGGTTAATCGTGATTATAGCGATCTGGATATAATCTATTTACAAAACGGTGTAGACCATATCGGTGATATTGTTGTTTCAATGCCAGAGGCCTTAGATTTACTTTATCCAGAGCCCTAAATATCTGCTTTTAAATCAGCTCTACTTTAATTAACAACCCTTACTATATTAATAACGAAATATATATTATTTAGAGCTAAAAATGAACTTACGCACTACCGTACTCTGTTTAATTCCAGAGCCCCTACGTTACACTTTACCATTAAGAGCCTTTAGATTTTTCCAAGTGCCTCTTATTTTGCCATTCGGCCGACTATAGCCTGTCTTGATGGAAATGAATGTGTAATAAAAATTGCTTTCCTCCGAAAAATCAAAAACCACCTAAATTCTATTTATTTTGGTGCTTTAGCGATTGCTGCTGAATGTACTGGTGGTAGTGCGGTAATGAAAGAAATTCATGAAAGCGGGGGGGGGTGGGCTGTGTCCACCCTACTCTATAGTTTTTTTAGTAAAGATTTAACTTTACTCGCATATCGACGACTAACCATTGGCTTTTCATCTGTATCTTGCAAACGTACATGGTAGTGCCCTTGTTGATCTCTATCTAAGCCGAGTATATGTTTAATCGAAACTAATGAGTTTCGGTGAACACGAACAAAATCTTTCGAAAACTCCTCTTCAAGATCTTTTAATGTCTCATCTATTAATACTTTTCCCTGTGCGCTAAATATCATTACATATTTCTGATCTGCCATAAAATGCCGGATATTTTTTATATCAATTAACTCGATTCCTCTATGCCCCTTAGAGGCAATATGCTCTCGACCCTTATTTTTTAGAGTTAAATCAGCTGAAGCCAGCTGGAACTTATTTAAGGTTTTAGCTTTTTCTAACGCCTTCTCCAGCTTTAACTTTTCAACAGGCTTGAGTAAATAACTAGCGGCAACAGTATCAAATGCCTCTAATGCATATTGATCATACGCTGTAGTAAAAATAATTGCAGGCGGTGTTTCTAATAAGGATATTTTTTCAGCAATGGCCAATCCATTTTCACCAGGCATCTCTATATCGAGTAATAATAAAGCAGGATCGTAGGTAGAAACAGCAGCGAATGCTGTTTCGCTGTTAGATGCTTCAGCAACAACATCGTAACCAAGCTCTATCACCATTTTTTTTAAACGTAAGCGCGCAAGTGGCTCATCATCAACGATTAAAACATCCATTACTTTACAATCTTATTTTATTCAGTTAGGGGAAGCTCTATTTTCACACTAAAAGAATGTTTATATCTTTTAGATTTAATACTCGCTTTACTACCATAATGTAATTGTAGGCGACTTTGAATATTATCTAGAGCTATTTGATTACCGTGCTCGCATTCTTTTGTCTTTTCATCAACATTTATATCTGGCACAGGATTTTCTACCATAATTTGAATGCTTTTATCTTTTGATAAAATACTTAAGTGTATCTCTCCGCCTTTTGATAGCTTTTGTATACCGTGAATGATAGCGTTTTCTAATAGAGGCTGTAAAAATAATGACGGCACCATAAAACTTGGAAGCGGCTCCGTCATATTCCAGACCATCGTTAAGCGTTCCGCTAAACGCTGATGCTCAATAGCTATATAACGACGACATAAATCTATTTCATCCTCTAACTTAACTAAACCTGGAGCTTGTAAGCTTGATCGAAATAGACGACTTAAGTCTTCAACCGCTTTTTCAGCGGCACTTGGATTAACCGTAATTAGACTAGCGATTGTGTTCATGCTATTAAATAAAAAGTGGGGCTTAATTCTAGATTGTAATGACTGTAAACGAGCGCCTAATTCTGCTTGCTGTTGATTACTGAGTTGTTGCTGTAAGTAGAGGTAGCGCAGTAATATACCCGAAAAAATAGCCGTTATTAAAAAACCTTTTAACCATCTCGAAAAGTCGAATGGCTCAAATGTAATCAACTGTGCAAGATATACCACCAATGCACTTATTGACAAACAAACTGTGTAAGCCGCTAGGCCACCCAACATAGGCTGTAAATTATTGAGTAAAGAACGGCTTTGGCATAGCACAAACGCAGAGCTCAAGATAATCCATTGCGCCGCTAACGAAATTGAGCCGAGCGCTGGCCAAGAAAAGCCTGCGCCGCTATTGGCTAGCATCAAAACAAATGACAATAATTCTCCCACCAACACTAAGCCTAAAATGGTAGAGGGCTTACATAAGTAGGGTAAAAGCGGCAATGTGATTGGGGTAATATTCTGCATAAGCTATTGTATATAAATGCCATTATTAATGGTTCTGGATCGTTTACTCACCAGCAGTTAGCATATGAGCCTAACTTTATCTTACGGGCACTCTTATATATGTAGTCAGCGCAGTCTATTTGGAAGTTCAATTAAGAATTCCGTCAATTGTTTACTGCTATTAAGGTTTATAGTGCCGCCTAGCGCATCAATATGTTTTTTGACTATTGTAGTGCCTATACCTGAACCAGATGCAACGCCGACATGAAAACGAGTAAAGGTGTCAAATATTTTATGTTGATATTTTTCAGGAATACCTAAACCGTTATCCTGCACTCTAACGCTTATATTTTGTCCCGAGCTTTCTACAATGATTTTGGCGAAGGGCTTTGCTTTTTTTGTGTCATAGTATTTAACGCTATTCGATAATAAGTTATAAAAAATTTGCTGTAGCCTTGTTGGCTCTGAAACAAATTCAGATGAGACCTTGACTTCATAATCAATATTTATTGGGTTATTTTCTATTGTGCTGTTTATATTGTCCACAACATCTGAAAGTAGGTTATTTAAATCAACAACCTGTAAGCGTTCATTCGATAATTCGGCTCGCGTTAACTCTAATAAATCGCCAATCAATTGTCTGGCTTTATTACTTGCATTTTTAATATAGTCGTATTTAACAATCGCTTTGTCATTCTCGCCTTTTTTTAAGTCATGTAAAGACAGGTCTACAAATGATTGAATATTCGTGAGGGGGGAATTTAAGTCGTGAGCAACGCGATGGGCAAACTGATACAACTCTTGGTTTTGCTGGCTTAGCTTATTTGCCGATATTTTTAATTCTTCGAGCAGCGCTGTTTTTGTTCCGCTGGCTTCACGCAGTTCTAACTGAGCAATAACTTGATTGCCTATTAGCCGAAGCTGCCGCCTTTGTTGTTCAGATAACTTCCCGGGCTTATTATCAATAACACAAAGAGTGCCTATGTTATGTCCGCTAGGCGTTTGCAACGGTGCGCCTGCGTAAAATATTACATCTGGAGCACCAACCACCAAAGGGTTATCGTTGAAGCGTTCGTCCTGAGTACTGTCACAGATTTCGAAAATACCGTCGTCTAAAATGGCATGTGCGCAAAAGGCATAGTCTCTGGGCGTCTCTCTTGCGTCCAGCCCATGGTGTGACTTAAACCATTGACGATCACTATCAATTAAGGAGATCAGCGCAATAGGTTTTTGGCAAATTGACGAGGCTAGCTCCGTAAGCTCATCAAAATTAAGCTCTTCGGCCGTATCTAACACCTCATATTCTATTAAGGCTTGTAGGCGCTCAGCTTCGTTTTCAGGTAAGTTTGCTACTTTCATCTCTAATTTGAACCCAAATTTAACTATATTATAATTATGGCTATTCCATTAGTTTAGCAGCCATCTATAAATTTGCGCTTTAAAGGTGCGACGTTATAAGGCTTTTCGATCGCTAAAGGCTATTATTTCCCCTAAAGGCTTATTATTCTCGCTAAAGGCTTTTTTAGTCACTATTAGCTATAATGCACCCTCTTTTTTCTAAACGCTAAGTAATCAAGCCATGAGTAACGACTCCAGCACGCCTAAAGACAGTAATAAAATCACCTCATCAGCTTGGGGAGGGCGCTTTACAGAAGCTACAGACGCCTTTGTTCAGCGCTTTACCGCATCGGTCTCTTTTGACCAGCGCATGTATCTACAGGATATTGAAGGGTCGATAGCTCACGCAACCATGTTGGCTAAAGTGGGTGTATTAAGTGACGACGAAAAACAACAGATATGTGCGGGTCTGGGGGCGGTGAAAGAAGAAATTGAATCCGGTCAGTTTGAATGGTCTATTGAGCTTGAGGATGTTCATATGAACATCGAAAGCGCGCTAACCAAACACATTGGCATCACGGGTAAAAAGCTTCATACCGGCCGCTCCCGTAACGACCAAGTCGCTACGGATATTCGTCTCTACGTTCGCGATGCAATTGACGGTATCGTTAAAGAAATTACTCGTTTGCAAGAGGGTTTATTACTGGTTGCAGACCGCGAAGCTGGCACTATTATGCCCGGCTTTACGCATTTACAAACTGCCCAGCCAGTGACCTTTGGTCATCATTTGATGGCATGGTTTGAGATGTTATCTCGCGACTATGATCGCTTTATGGATTGTCGCAAGCGCTTGAATCAATCACCTTTAGGCGCCGCGGCTTTAGCCGGCACGACTTACCCTATCGACCGCTCTTTTACGGCTGAGCTTCTAGGCTTCGATAAACCAACAGCAAATTCTTTAGACTCCGTTAGCGACCGAGATTTTGCTATTGAATTTTGTGCTGCCGCGAGTATTTTATTGACACACTTATCACGAGCCAGTGAAGAATTAATTTTATGGGCCTCGGCACAATTCGACTTTATCGACCTACCGGATCGCTTTTGTACAGGCTCATCCATTATGCCGCAAAAGAAAAACCCTGATGTACCCGAGTTGGTAAGGGGTAAAACTGGTCGCGTCAACGGGCACCTCATCTGCTTATTAACCTTAATGAAATCGCAGCCATTGGCCTATAACAAAGACAACCAAGAGGATAAAGAGCCTCTATTCGATACAATCGATACCGTTAACGATTGTTTACGTGCCTTTGCCGATATGATTCCTGCTATTACGGCCAAAAAAGACAATATGTTTGCCGCCGCCAAACGTGGCTTTTCAA
>JBLHWO010000107.1:0-11607 GCA_047629215.1 Cellvibrionaceae bacterium
GGGCTTCACCTACTAACTACATCGTCATTAATTTTTGTATATTTATTTTTAGTTGCTACAGTGTTGTTAGTGGGATGGAATATTTAGAATATTGCCACTCTAATAAAATGACTCATTGGATTTTAGGGTGTTTGCCCAAAAACTGGCCGATATCAATCCATTAGAGTCGATCGCGATACTTACCATCTTCAGTTCTCACGTCACATACACCAAAACTTGATAACTATGGCGTGCCTACTGTAGTACGTGTCAGCAGTGAAGCTTATTGATATCGTTGAATGTTTTAATGTAAGCCACGTTTGGGCTATCATTTTTTGTGACCCACCAAGTGAGAAAAACAGAAATAGAGGATTTCAAATATATCCTTAAAAATAAACGTATTACGAAGAGTATTAACGAACGACTTGCCTCTCCATACTATTAATAGCCCTGCCAGTCCTTTCGCACTTCAAGAAGCTTGTAGGATGGATGCTCTAATCTAAAGAAATGATACTGAGGAAGGTATTTTTGGGCTATAAGGTCTGGTTTAAGGTAATGCCACGGATGAGAAGGTTCAAGAGTATTTGGCACATCATAGAAACTCGTCTAATATAGGTATGAATAAAATCACATTGTAATGATGAGGCTGGCGAGAAATTTTAGCCCTCTTTGTTTCAATCTACAAAACTTTATAGGTGTATTATTCACTTATATTTGTCGTTAATTTGCTTACCGTGTAATTGTAATATAGGTAATGTTCTATATATTGCAAGTGCGTGGTGAGTTGCTGGACGGTTTTATTGAAGTGCCAAGAAGAATGACCCTCAAAATTGGCAGGGGCTCTTTCTGCGTATCTTACTGATAAAGCCATACCGATTATTGCCAAGTTCGATGGGCAACTAGCACGTGATGTTCATTTTAAGATGTAGAATGTATGTTTTTGCTAAAAAAGCGTACCAAGATTTTACCGTCAGACGTCCTAGATTCGCTAGGGCGCAGGCCTATATTACTGGAGAACAGCTATGTCATCACCTCACTCTCTTACTGAATCCTCCCCGCTCATTGAAGATCTTATTGCGGCTAAAGAGGGCTTGGGCGCTGAGTACAGCTTCGAGCCAAACACGATTGAAATAAAGCCCAATCAGCATGGCGTTAATGGCCTTTTTACTCGGCGCGCACTTTCAAAAGGTACCGAGCTAATTTCTGTGCCACAATTAAATGGTAGTCTGACCCCCTTTCGCGCCTATGAGGAAGCGGAGGAGCTGTTGCAGAGGCTTGGACCCGATAGGTTCGCTGTGTCTGAATCGTTTGTTCTTGCATGTGCGATGTACTTAAGGTGCACGAACACCGCAACTAAGCATGCTGATCTATTGATTATGGAGCCAGATTTAAAATCCGCCTATGCTGGATCCCCTGCGACTGGCTATGACTCAGTGGATGGAGTGCGGCTAGTAGATGACAACAATGCGCAGACTTTGGAAAAAGCTTTTAAGATAGGGGAGCAGATCAAAACGATGAATATTGATCCAGAGCTGTTCCGAGCTATGTTAGCTTATGTCCACTCAAGAGCGTTTCAGAAGTTTGGTATTATTCCTGTATTAGATTGGCTAAATTCGTCCTACGGAGATGGGGCTAATTGTGAACTTCGTACGAGAAAAGGCCGTTTAGCGTATGCCCTGTTGAGGGATGTTGAGCCAGGCGAAGAGTTATTATGGTGCTACAATAATAATAATGCAGTACACACGTGGCTTGGTTGGGGCTATATTGATTATGGGCGTCCTACGCTGGCCTTTTTGGAATTATGCACAAGCAAAGAGGAGAAACTTGCGTTTGAAAACCTTGCAATTGAAAAACTTCGCTGGAGTATAGATGACGTTAATCCCAGCTATAAAATCGATGACTGTCAATTTAATTTTACGCTGTCGAATCCAGGTAAATTGCCAACTCCAGCTCTAACCCGAGGTTGTTTGGCGACATCAATTACCGATTTTGCCAGTGTGCGGCGAACATTTCGCATATTTATACTAAGTAATGGAGGGCGTAATCTTGATTCTATTCACACTCTTGATTTGTTGGGTGACCAACCTATTTTTGATTTGGAGTTTGAAGGGCAGGTTGTAGCGTGTATGCGTACCGCACTTAAGAATGGCTTAATAGCAAGCCAGAAGCGGGCCGAACGATTTGCTGTATCAGAGGTTGGGTGTTCTATTGATACGGCACCCTATATCGATATGATGGAGAGCGCTACTGTGGCATGGGAAGAAGCGCTAGTAGCAGTTGAAGCCATTTGCTCAGCTCAAAATATGGGGGCTTGTATAACAGTTATTAACGCTGCTTTAGGATTGATTGTCCAGTCTAAAGATGAGTTAATGCTGGCTTTAGAAAAAATCGAAGCAGAGCGACCAACATTAACCGCATCCTTAATACAAAAATATATACATATTCGAGTATATTTTTTTCCAGACCCACAATAGGTAGGCGGTTTTTTCTAGAGGTGTATTGCTTAGCGTCGAGCATAGGCAGTACACATCAATTCAAAGTTTTAATCGCTTCTTACTCTTTAATACTCCGCTTAGAAACGGCTTTAAACTCTAGAGCAACGCTAAAAATTGAAGTTTTTTAGCTGCACCGAGGCGCTGCCTCTGCTACTCACACTCGTTACCGGCGTCCTGTAGGCAAGAAGACACTGCGACGTGGTTAATTGCAATTTACAATGAGTACATGACCCCTTTGCTGCTACGTAGGGAGAACGACGAGGCCAATGTAGGCTCCATGAGGCGATACTATCACGGGCAAAGGCAATTCTTAGAGGTGCCTTGTAATTTGAGTAGTTGATCATGAGGGGTATGCTCTGTGTGGTAAAACGCTAGGCGACAGACATAATATTAAGTGCGGTAGATTACCTACGTTTTTCTATTGATGAGTCCATCAATTCGACATTTTGTATTTGGAATAATGGACTTGTTAGCTTATCTTATTTCCTTTTGCCGGATTTAGATGATATAAAGAAACTAGACACACGCCCTCATTTTAATAAGCTGCTCTCATCGGTTGTTTAATCTGAAGGCTGAAGTTGGTGTGAAAAAGCTGCTCGAGTAAAAGTGCGAAATACTTCCTCTCCTTACCTACAATTCCCAGATAGCCTGGCCTCATACATAGATCGAAATAGAATAGGAGGCTGCCTGTTTCCATGTAAGAAATCATGGGCGTTAGCGCGAGACTATATTTCATGGCGATGACTACATCACCTGTTTGTCGAGACTCTCAGCGCCAATTTTGGCCACACAATACGGTATATTAACGGGGTTCACACCCAGCTTTATAACCGTTTGAAGAACAATAAATAGTTCTCCATTTCGCGGCTGATATAGATTCACTATAGTCGATTGCGATATCTATCCAGCTGTTATTCCGAAGTTATCTCTGAATGTCCCCTACCTCTAGCGCCATCGGACGAGGAGCAATGGGAACCCTCCTAGGGCGTAGACGACAATCTCATTATTAATTGTCTCGCTACTTATTTCACTTATGCAACAGTAAACCGATAAGCCCGTTACTCGTTAATTCTGTGGTCTTAGATGAGGTTTTTTCAATTTCCCCTTATGCAAGGAACTTATTTTTTTCTGTGGTCACAAAAGTGGTATGTAAGCGAGTTGATGCTAAACTAATAGTATCCATCAGTAATAGCCCAGTATGGCTACAAGAGTAGGTTATAAATAGATTCCAATGAACATAAAACAAGAGCAAAAAGGCCGAGTAAAGGATGGGGCGACAAGCGAGGGGATGATAGGTGCACGTCCTCTGGTAGTAGATGGCCTCATATGGGATCAGTTGTTCTCGCAAGAGGTAAAAAGCAAATCCCCCTTAGCTGGCCGCTCATCGCATGTTGATAGCAAGATAAATCAAGCTGATGTCGATGGTTCAGAGCTCTCTAATGGTATTTTAAAAGGCCTTCTTAACGGTAAGTTGGGAAGTGAAGTTAAGTTTAGTATTACCTTCCCCGGACGTCAGAGCATAGATGTTGGTGTTGTTGAGAATAAAAATTTCTGGCAGGTGAATATTTCTGTAAATGATCGCGCACTAAGGAAAAAAATAAAGCGACTTCGAAATGGTTTGGAGCGTTCTATGGGTCAAGAATTAGAAAAGAGGGTTGTCGTTAGTGTTAGATAAAAAAATATCACTGTTTTCAGTTCCTACCAGTAATGTACCGAGAAAATATATTGATTCAACTATATCCGATCTGGAATATTCAATCCGACAATATCTTGGTAAGGGTCTAGAGCAAACAATAAGAGGTGCGGATGATAGTGCGTTGACTATTTCAGTAAGTTGGCAAGACTCTTCCGCTATTTCTAAAGAAGGTAATCCGATAGAGTTGTTGACTGATCATGGCCACATGCAATTTTTTGATTATGTAGCGTTTTTTCAATCACTTAGCGGTGTTAGTCTCGATGAGGATGTTGAGCATTTAGAAAAATTGTTCCCTGTTATGATTTCCCGTATACCTAAACCTATTCTCAATATTTTTGGTTGCTTTTCTCTGTCGAAAGATATTAAAGGCAGTAAGCAAAAAAGTTTTTGTTTGCCTTTACGTATTAGCTTAGGCGATTATACCGCTATAACCTATATTTCAGCAGCAGCTAGTGTATGGATATCATTTCTTCAGCAGTCTTGCTGGGAAAAAATATTTTCTTCGGTGTGCGAAGAAAAAATATTGCCGCAATTTGTTCCTTGCTCTATTGGGACCACTACTATCCATTTAGATGACTATAAAAGCTTACGGGCTGGCGATATATTTATAATAGATAATCCATTGTTTGGTGTTGATGGCGTAGGAACAATTAATATTGGACATCAGTCTGCATCAGTTGTTGTAGATAACTCCACGCTGGAGAAAAATGGAATACTATTTTTAAATTGGCATGATGATACTGAAAAAACGTTGGAAATAGTTGAGGTAGTGGATTTAAACAATGAAGTAAACAATGAAATATATAATGAAGTATATAATTAAGAGTTGCAGCTATGAACGATATAAATCTAGACAAGAATATGGATGATGATGATTTTATGATTGATGATGATTATATGATCGATGATGATTATATGGATGATGATGATGATGCAAATCGTATGGTTGATAATAATGTAGATCGTATGGTTGATAATAATGCAGATCGTATGGTTGATAATACAGTAGAGAATAAATCGTTTGAAAATGCAGCGTCGGAGAATAAGCCAGATGTCGGGCTAGACGTTCCTATCGATATTAATGTTCAGTTGGGAACGTTGGTTGTTAATAAAGATAATGCAATGTCCATGGAACAGGGTGATATTTTAAAGTTTGAAACGAGCTGTCCTGGTGAAGTAAGTCTTGTTTTTCAAGGGCGAGAAATTGGGCGAGGCAAGCTAGTAGATATTGAAGGTTATCTTGGTGTTCAAATTACTCATAATTGGTGTCGTTCGTGAGTTTTGAAAACTATGATCCCGTATCACTGGCCATGTTGTTGGCGGCAATGGGGCTTGTTCCTTTATTACTTATGATGTGTACTTGCTTTCTAAAAATTGCAGTTGTTCTGCAATTAGTTAGAAATGCAATGGGTGTACAACAGGTGCCCCCTAATATGGTGTTATATGGTATTGCTGCATCGCTAACTATTTTTATTATGGCGCCGGTATTTAGTGAGACTCAAAAAATAGTAGCAGCAATGGATACATCAGAGATGGAAACCAAGGGGATTACCTATATTGTGAAAGAGGCCTCTGGGCCCCTAAAATTATTTATGGAAAGGAATACCAGACCAGCAGTGCTAGCAAGCTTTCGGGATTCTGCAGAAGCCATATGGAAGGGCCAACTTAAGGATAGTGTTCTAGATGAAAATTTTTTGATATTAATACCAGCATTTGTTGTTTCAGAACTACAGACCGGTTTTGAAATAGGGTTTATTATTTATTTGCCATTTGTTGTGATTGACTTAATTACGTCAAATATTTTATTGGCTTTGGGTATGCAGATGGTTGCTCCTATGACGGTTTCTTTGCCACTTAAGATTTTATTATTTGTAGTTCTTTCCGGATGGGAAAAATTATTTAATAGTTTGATCTTATCTTATTTTTAATTGATAGGCTGCGCTGATTCATGGATACACTTACACTTTTTAAGAAAGCGCTATTACTCGTGGTAGTTCTTTCTGCGACACCATTAATAGTGACAATAATAGTAGGTGTTTTGACCTCTTTATTCTCAACACTGTTCCAGATTCAGGATCAGACTTTACCATTTACGCTTAAATTGGTTGCGATGACATTAACCCTAGCGGCTGCAGGCCCAGGAATTGGAGGGGAGATACTCAACCTAGCAAATGCCGTCTTTGAGTATCTTCCCTATGTTGGCAAGTGACAATGGAAAAACAATGGAACAGCAATGAACGAGATAGTTCAAAGTATCCTGCCTTATATAGAAGCATTATCTATTTCGATTGCAAGAGTGCTCAGCGCTTTTTTGCTGATTCCTATGTTTTCGTTCAAGCAATTAAAAGGATTGCCGCGTTACGCTGTTGTTGTGG
This sequence comes from Cellvibrionaceae bacterium, assembly GCA_047629215.1. Classification (GTDB taxonomy): domain Bacteria; phylum Pseudomonadota; class Gammaproteobacteria; order Pseudomonadales; family Cellvibrionaceae; genus CANLBN01. The sequence continues at coordinate 6,546 of JBLHWO010000107.1, forward strand.
CGGTTGCGTTACCCATTTCCGTCACTCTAATAGAGCCACTTGAGCAGCGTAATTTCGGTATGATATTGTTAGGTTTTATTATACTCAAAGAAGCCGTCATTGGTTTTCTCCTTGGCTTTTTGCTGGCACTGCCTTTTATGTTGTTTCAGTCGGTTGGTGTGATGATCGATAACCAGCGGGGCGCGCTATCGGGTGGTTATTTTGCCCCAGGTGTCGGCCCAGATAGCTCTATGCTTGCCGATTTAATGAGTAAGGTAATGGTTATATTGCTTATTGTCACTGGGACTTTTCCTGCACTCTTCAGTGTGTTGATTGAATCTTACTTATTATGGCCACCGACAGAGTGGATGCCTACAATGGCAGATTCCGGGTATCAAGTTCATATTGATAGCGTGGCAGGAATGTTATATAAGTTTGTTTTGTATGCGGGGCCTATCATTTTGGTTTTACTTTTAATTGAAGCAGGCTTTTCTATTTTGGGAACGTATAGCCCTCAATTACAGGTTTATTTTATGTCGATGCCTGCTAAAAGTCTTATTGCCGTACTAATACTAGTGATGTATAGCGATACATTATGGCAACTAGGCGGCGAAGAACTTGAGAACTACTATAATTTGGTGCTTGAGTTACCCAAGATTTTTATACCGATATCAACCCCTTGACTTAAGGTATGGAACTGCTATGAGTTCGGAAAAAACAGAAGAGCCAACGGATAAAAAACTTAGAGATTCAAGAAAAAAGGGGCAGGTTGCACAAAGTCAAGATGTTAATAAGTTGTTCGTGACAATCGCTGGCTTTGAATTATTGATTGCGTTAAAGGATAGTCTTATCGAGAAAATCCAATCAATGATGGATATTGCTTTATCTCTGTCTATGGCGGATGCGCCTTTTGAATTTGCCGCTACGGAAGTTGCTGGACGTATGATTTATATAGGGCTTGGCATAACCCTTACTCTTTGTTGTGCCGTCATAGTTGCCCGCTTTGTTGCTGGATGGATACAGTTTGGTTTCTTAATTGCGCCAGAGTCAATGAAGCTGGATATGAATAAGTTGGATCCAGTATCCAACGGAAAGAATCTGTTCAAGATGAAAAAAGTCGTAGAGTTATTTGTAAATATTGCTAAGGCTACGGTACTTTTTTTCGTGTTTTACTACATAATCGAAACTAATCTTAATGATATTGTTTTATCCGCAACGGGCACTTTAGAGAAGTCAATCGACATTGGTGCAAATATTTTTGTATATGCCGCGCGAATATCCTTATTGATTTTTGGAATACTTGCTATGGTAGATTTTGTTATACAAAAACACCTTTTTATTAAAAGCCAAAAAATGACAAAGGATGAGGTATATCGAGAGTACAAGCAGGCTGAAGGAGATCCGCATGTAAAAGCTGGACGAAAACAATTAGGTCAGGAGATAGTTAATTCATCACCGGTACAAGAAAGTGTCGATGATGCCAGCGCCGTTGTTGTTAACCCCACTCACTTTGCTATTGTGTTGCGGTATGTTCCTGGTGAAACACCATTGCCGAAAGTTCTTTGTATAGGAGCTGATGAGCGAGCTCAGCAGATTATCCGGTTGGCAAAGGAGGGCAATGTTCCGGTTATTAAGTATGTTTGGCTGGCTAGAACGTTATATAGAACAGGAAAGGAAAATCGCTATATTCCAAGAGGGGTTATCAAACCCATGGCTGCCGTTTTTAAAGCAATAAAAGAAATGGAAGCATCTGAGTTTAAAGACAATTCTGTTTTTGAAATAAAAGAGTAAATCCCTTTGTTCCATCTTTCCGTAGTGAATTAGCAGACTGTTGAAATTGAATAGTGTATAAGAACACCTCAAAAATATAATTAAGTCGCGATTCTTGGTCGCCTTACGGTTTATGCTCTTGCCGTTATTGAATAATGTTCTAATATGCGTACTGGGTGGTCTTTTAAAAAAATGTTTCGAGACGAACCTTTGAATAAACGTGTTCTTGTTTAATGCCAGCGGCGCGCATATCGTTAATGTTCCATTAAAGTTATCGTCCGAGGTGTTTTACCAAAGCAGGTGGTGGCGCGGGAGAATTTCAACAGAGTTGCCTTAAATGCTCTAGGCATCTGATCCGTACCTTAGATGCTCTTATCTACAGAGATAAGGGTATGGAGCTATTGCAGGGAATAAACTTAGTAGAGCGCCAGCAGTAGGCGCTTTTAGGCGGCGCAGGAGGCGTTGTCGAGGAGCAAAAAGCTATTGCTACAATTCACTGTGGTTTTTAGGATAAGTATTGAAAGCGAGTGATCAGTTCATCGAATAGCTAGTGCTCATCTATAAATAGGACTCTGCAGCGGAAAAATTAAAATGGCCATTCTCGCATTATTAAGAAGAAGCTGTTTGAAATTCTGACCATTTTTATTTCTCCTCGCGACGAGCTTTTGGTCTTTATGGATAGATATCTAGGGGCTGCGACGATGATATTTCTGTTGTCTTGGATTGCTCAACAAGTTACGGTTATAATATTGTTGTGAAAAAGTAATAAATAGCCGATAAAAACGATCAATGATCTTACTTCAAGCCCGAAAATACCAGCTGAATTGTCTTGGGGCGGGGTGTAACAAGCAGTTTCTTAAAACGGGAAGTTACCACAAGTTACCATGATGCATAAAATTAAATTAAAGTGGGTTGTTTTTTTATCTTTTATTGCTGTGCTAATACTGTATTCGATCTTTAGTGTCCTTAGCTTCAAGGCGGTTCAAGAGAATGCGGCGCGCTTTTCAATAATAGAAGGGTATTCAGACGACGGATCTAAAAGTCATTATCTATCGTCTAACTTCGCTGACTTCATCTCAGGCTTGAAAAGCTTGGCCGAAAAAGACAGTTTTTGGAATGATTATAAAAACCCAGCGGTTAATTGGCTGGGAAAAATATATTTTGAATATGAACAGCGACCGGCTTTAAGCCCTTTGTGGGGTGATTCAGTTTTATTTTCTGAGGGTGATCATCCGTGGTTAAAAGAAATGTTACAAAGGGTAAAGGATGATCCTGGCGAAGTTTTTTTTCATGATGATCAGGCGAATGATACGTCGTTGTTGTATTTTTTTTATATGAATAAAGAAGATTCTTCTTCTATTTATATTGGGGGAATTAATGTTACCGAGATGGAAGAAAAGTTAATAGGTTTAAACGGGTCTTTCCAAAGCAATAAAAATTCTCTATATATTATAAATAATGACACGAATTTGTCTCAGGTGAATGATGAGAGCGCATCATTAAAATCTATTGTTTCACTTGTGGGAGCAGAAAGGCTTAACGGTGTTATGAATAATTATTCAATAAAAATATACAAAGACAATTCTTTGATAGATTATATGCCAACATTTCTTTCATCCGACTCTTTATGGTTATTGGTCGTCAATCGCTCTGATTTTCAAAATTCCTTATATGACAAAGGTAAGCTTTTTTTATTTGCTGTACCTATATTGTTCTTGGCACTTCTGATTTTCTTGGCCATTTATCTTGTGTTTAGGCCTATGCTTCTGATGTCTGATATGGTCGGGCGTGAAGGTAGCAGTGATGCGGGAAAACTCTATGTGCTCACTAGCGAGGTTATGTCTCGGGGTAAGCAGATGTGTTTTTTTGAAATGTATAGAGTTCTATCTGTTTTTGAGAAAATGGCTAATGAGCTTTCGTCTTATCAAAAGGATGCACAGTATAAGCTCAGTCAGTTCGAGAAAGTCGTTGCACAGGTGTATTTTGATACGCTACGTTATGAAAAGCAACAGCGAAAAATGGCAATTTATGATACTTTAACTGGGCTGCCAAACGGGTTTTTACTTGAAGATCGTATAACAACAGTCATCAAGTATAATGCTAGTGAGAAACGGCGTACATGCCTTATCCTTATTAACATCGTGGGTCTTAAAGATGTCGGCGAAGAATATAGTCATATTGTTAGCGATTCAATGCTTAAAACCTTTGCGGTTAGGCTTAATGAAAAGGTCGACGATAGAGGAACGCTATATAGGTATGATTATTGTCAATTTGCAGTTTTATTGACGAACTTAAAGCGTGATTATGATATTCAGGCTTCTGTGAAGCGCTTATTTTCTGTTATCAATAACCCCGGTTCTTATGTTGATGCCCCTTTATCTGAAGCGATAGCGTTGGACGTTTCGTGCCGTATTGGAGTATCTTTAGCAGATTCCCCAAGCTTTACAGCGAAAAAATTGATAGAGGCTGCCTCTGAAAATGCTGAGTTATGTGTAACCGATGAGCACGATGTGCTATCTAACATATTTAATGTTAAAGGAAGTCTGGATGATGGGGCGCTTTAGGAGGAATGGCCTCGCAGTTTACAATAACCGCGTTAAGTAAATGTTATGTAGCCTTGTTCGGTGCGGATAGAGAGATAATGGGTTTAAAGCTGTTCGGCTGTCAATGGGAAGCTCGTTTTATTGTATTGAATCTTGAGTGTTGGTTTTATTGGTTGAGCCGGTGTGTAAGGTTTATTGTTTTATAGATATGTTATTGAAATTGGCAATAAAAATATCAGTGATAAAAACTTTATCGTACTGATAGTATATTTTATTGTTTTAGAGAAAAAGGTATGTTCTGTTGTTTTATGTGTTGCAATATTAGCCTGGCTCTTCTTGTTGTAGCGTTAGGATAGAGTGGTAGGGCTAGACGATATCCATAGACTTTGCATATCCATATCTCTTTCTAGGGTTTCGGTTCTCTCTTGTTCTGCTTTGTCTAGTGTGTCACCGCTACTTTGCAGCTGATGTTGCATCCAGTGTTAGCATCTTTTGATTCTTCCCAATTAAGTATTGTCTCTATAGCGCCGGTGTAAATAATACTATTGGCTTTAGTTCAATTAGTGTTGGCTGGATTGTCTGCCTTCTTTAAAAAGGGTAGATTGAGCCTTAGCAGACGGATCATCATTGTTATCGTTTACTTTAAGAAAAGACATTGCATGGGTTCCATAAAGATTTACGCTGGTTGTTTGAGGTTAAGAAGTATTTAGCCGTATCATTGCGAGGTTAATAATAACTATGCATTGTTACCTGCTTTTTTCTTGTCTATT
>JBLHWO010000108.1:0-11538 GCA_047629215.1 Cellvibrionaceae bacterium
CCACTACAAAGATGCCATAAAAGTAGAGATAAAGAAAAAAGCAATAAAAATGCTAATTGAGAGAGGGGAGACATTACGCATAATAAAATAATCAAGCCAGTAAAATGTAGCTAGATTAGCATAACCAACTTTCACTATACTGGCTCGTTATTGTTAAATAGTTTTATAGCGTGCAGCGAGATGCTAACTAAGAAAGCATCCCCCTAGGTTCTGCATAAGGGTAACCTAAGGCCTCAGCCACAGCAAAATTGGTTACTCGCCCGCGGCAAACATTGAGGCCATTTAGAAAATGCTTATCTGTACTCAATGCGTCACTCCACTTATCAGCCAGTCGGATGACATAAGGTAAAGTCGCATTATTTAACGCAAATGATGCTGTCCGTGCCACACCACCAGGCATATTAGCTACACAGTAGTGAACGATATCATCAACTATATAAGTCGGATCTTGATGAGTTGTTGCCCTCGATGTTTCAAAACAACCGCCCTGGTCGATAGCGACATCTACTAGCACCGAGCCTGGCTTCATTTTTTTAAGCATCTTGGCCGTCACTAACTTAGGCGCAGCCGCACCTGGAATTAAAACAGCACCAATCACCAGATCAGAATGCACTAGGTTGCCAGTAAGAGCGTCAATAGTCGAATAAACCAATTCAACAGCAGAACCGAATTGGCGATCTAAACGCCTTAATGAATCTATGTTATTATCAAGGATAGTGACTCTTGCACCAAGCCCTATGGCCATTTGTGCAGCATTGGCGCCGACAACACCACCTCCAATAATAAGCACCTTAGCTGGTGCCACGCCGGGCACACCCGCTAACAACATACCGCTACCCCCTTGCGCTTTTTCCAAACAATGGGCACCCGCCTGCACAGACATTCTACCGGCAACTTCAGACATAGGCGCCAGCAACGGCAACTGCCCAGAATCAGAGGTAATGGTTTCATAAGCGATAGCGATTGCGCCACTGTCGACCAAGTCTTTAGTTTGAGCCGCATCGGGGGCTAAATGTAAATAAGTAAACAATAATTGATTCGGCTTGAGCATGGCACGCTCTTGCGCCTGTGGCTCTTTGACCTTAACTATCATTTCAGCCTCAGAAAATACCTCTTCAGCAGAATCAACAACTATCGCACCCGCCTTGACATAGTCAGCGTCACTAAAACCGATGCCCTTGCCTGCATTCGTTTCGACAACAGCGGTATGCAAACGGCGAGTTAATTCCGCCACCGAGGCTGGAATCATACTGACGCGATACTCGTGGTTTTTAACTTCTTTTGGGATACCAATTTTCATAACTATCTTCCTACTAAATATGAGCCGTGTGATTAGCTAAAATTATAGCCCCAACCAAAAAAATAATAATACTAAAACAGTCAGCCAATAGTTTTTTAAACTTTATTATTATGATTCTATAGTGAATTAAACTATCATTACTCAAAACAGTTACAAAAAAAGGTTTTAGATATGAAAAATGAAGAAACCTTAGACAACGTAGATCGAAAGATATTAAGGCGGCTACAAGGGAATGGGCGAATGTCGAATGTCGAACTCGCCCGTCAAGTGGGCCTTAGCCCAACTCCATGCTTAAACCGAACTAAACGACTTGAAAAAATTGGCTGCATCGAACACTATACGATCAAAATAGACCCTGCATTTGTTGATGCAAAATTATTAGTCTTTGTTGAAGTAAGATTAGATAGAACGTCAAGGCACGTCTTCGGTGACTTTCGTATGAAAGTGCGAAAGCTACCAGAAATAATGGAGTGCCACCTTGTTTCTGGGGACTTTGACTACCTCTTGAAAGCACGCGTTTCCGATATGGATGCCTATCGAAAGTTGCTGGCTGAAACTTTATTATCCTTGCCTCATGTCAACTCAACACGCACCTATATGGTCATGGAGGAAGTCAAGGAAACAGTCAGCTTTGTGATCCCAGAATTAAATAAAGAATGAAACAAAAAATACGCCTCACTAAGACTTCTTATAATTAAAATAACGGTTATTCAATATGAACATTAGTGTTTTTGATCTTTTTAAAATTGGCATAGGACCATCCAGCTCACACACTGTTGGACCAATGATTGCGGCCAAAAAATTTATCAGCGCACTAACAAAAAAAGAATGTTTGCACCAAACCGATAAGATTAACATAGAGCTATTTGGCTCGCTAGGATCAACAGGAAAGGGACATGGTACATCTAAAGCTATCATTTTAGGCCTTGAAGGAGAAACACCTAGCGGTGTCGATGTCACACATATTGCTAAACGTATTGAGCACATCACACGCAAGCAAAAACTACTTTTAGCTAACTCTATTGAAATTCATTTTAATCAGAAAGAAGATATTATCTTCCATAGAAAAAAAAGTTTACCCTACCATTCTAACGGTATGCGTTTTCGTTGTTTCAATAAAAACAGAGAGTGCTTACTAGAAAAGTTTTATTATTCTGTAGGTGGCGGGTTTATAGTCAATGAAGAACAAGCCAAGAAAGATAGTGCCCTCATACAAGATGAAAAAAATCTACCTTACCCTTTTAATACAGGAAAAGAATTACTCCAACTTTGCCAAGAACACCAGCTGTGTATAGCAGATATTATGTTTGAAAATGAACAAGCTTGGCACAAAAAAAAGAATATCATAAGTCAACTAGACACATTGTGGAACGTGATGCAAGCCTGTGTTGAACGAGGCTGCGAGCAACAAGGTGTATTGCCTGGTGGCCTCAAAGTAGAGCGGCGGGCAAAAAAACTACATGAAAGACTATTAAAAAATGATATTGAGAAAAGTGATGAATCACTCACAAAAGACCCATTACAAATCCTAGACTGGGTCACACTATACGCTCTGGCAGTCAACGAAGAAAACGCAAGCGGGGGACGCATTGTAACTGCACCCACTAATGGCGCGGCCGGGATTATTCCTGCAGTGCTTCATTACTACTCTAATTTTATCAGTGGCTCCAATCAAAAAGGTATCCATAATTTTTTACTGACGGCTGCTGCAATTGGTATTTTATTTAAAAAAAATGCGTCAATTAGCGGTGCGGAGGTGGGCTGCCAAGGCGAAGTTGGCTCAGCTTGCTCAATGGCTGCCGCAGGACTCACCGCCGTTTTAGGTGGTACTCCTGAACAGATTGAGAATGCGGCTGAAGTTGCTATGGAGCACCACTTAGGCCTGACCTGTGATCCTATCGGTGGACTGGTACAAATACCCTGTATTGAACGTAACGCAGTTGCATCAGTAAAAGCGATTCACGCTTCTCGAATCGCACTCTCCAGCGATGGACACCACTTTGTCTCTCTCGACAAAGTTATAAAGACTATGCGCGAAACCGGCAAAGATATGTTATCAAAATATAAAGAGACATCGCGGGGAGGGCTGGCAACCAATGTTATAGATGTACCAGTCAACATCATAGAATGTTAAAAAATAATCGGGCATATTCTCCCGTACTACAGAGACGAACTAGAATTAGCTCGGCAAAGTTATACCTTACCACGACCTCCTAGCTTCTCTATACGCTTGGCAAGCATGATCCTCTATCGGCTTTTAAACTGCGGGAAAAAATGATTTTACAACAGTTTTTTCTAGCTTATAGTGAACACCCAGCGGTGAAACTAGATTTATTTAGTGGACGCGAAACTCATATTTTATGTAACAAAATTGGACTATATCGTAGCAGCGCAAGTTAAAACTTATACCGCTAACCTAACAACTAAGCCATATAAAATTAATGATCTAAAATTTGACTCAAAAATAATTGCAAACGATCAGTTTGCGGATTATTGAACAGCTCTTCGGGGGGATTTTCTTCGACAATTTCACCAGCATCCATAAAGATAACTCGATCAGCAACTTTTTTAGCGAAACCCATTTCATGGGTTACACACAGCATAGTCATCCCTTCCTCTGCTAGCTCAACCATCACATCCAATACTTCTTTGATCATTTCTGGGTCAAGTGCTGATGTAGGCTCATCAAAAAGCATAATGCCGGGAGACATACAAAGCGACCTTGCAATTGCAACGCGCTGTTGCTGGCCACCGGATAGCTGGCCGGGGTATTTGCCAGCCTGTTCTGGAATCTTAACTCTCTCCAGATACTTCATCGCAATTGCTTCCGCTTCTGCTTTCGGCTTTTTCTGAACCCAAATAGGGCCTAAGGTTAGATTTTCCAAAATCGTTAAGTGTGGGAATAAATTAAAATGCTGAAACACCATACCCACATCGCGCCGTATGCTTTCAATATTCTTAACATCATCGACCATTTCCACGCCATTCACAATCAAGGAACCACGCTGAAATTCTTCTAAACGATTAATGCAGCGAATTGCTGTTGATTTACCAGAACCAGAAGGCCCACAAATAACAATCTTTTCGCCTTTTTTAACAGTGAGATTAATATCTTTTAATACATGAAAATCACCATACCATTTATTAAGATCCTTGATAACAATCGTATCTTCAATGTTGCCTGCTACTTTTGATTCTGTATTCATAATAAACCTTCAATCTTATTCAATAATCTTTATTAATTTCTATGACTAGTATCTAATTTTTTCTCGATATTTGCTGACAACAGAGACATGCCAAAACAACAGACCCAAAAAATAACACCTACAAATACATAACCTTCAACTGCATGGCCACCTAGCCAGTTAGAATTACTTAACGCAGTTAATAAGGTTTGGAGCACTTCAGGAATACCAATAATCAATAAGAATACGGTGTTTTTAAATAGCATGACGAAAGTTGCCAAAATATTTGGCATAGAAACTTTAATCACTTGTGGCAAAATAATTAATATCGTTTTTTGCCAATAACCAAGACCTATAGAATCCGCCGCTTCATATTGTCCCGAAGGGATCGCCTGAAAACCACCACGAAAGACTTCAGCCATATAACCCGACATAAAAAAAATTAACACAATCCAAACACGTACTAGTTTATCAACATTAGTGCCCTCTGCAAAAAAGAGAGGCAACATAACAGACCCCATAAAAAACAGGGCTAATACGGGTACGCCACGAAAAAACTCTATGAAGATAACACTAATTGATCTCGCCAGCGGCATATCCGAGCGCCTACCTAAAGCCCATAAAAAGCTAAAAGGAAAAGCAATAATAATAGCAGCAGCGGCCATTAACACATTGAGTGAAAAGCCACCCCAGAGATCCGTACTAACAAATTTTAAACCGACCAAACGACCATCAAGAATCGCGATGCAGACAAAAGGCAAAGCAAGAAACAACGGCATGCTCACTTTTAGCCTAATACTTGCTGGCAACGTAAATGACAAGACAATAACCACAAAAAGCATAATCAATGAAAAATTAATTCGCCATAACTCTCCGTCAGTATAACTGCCGTAGAAAAACTGCTGAGACCACGCCCTCACAAATACCCAGCAGGCACCATCACTAACACAGGCATCTTGTGAAGCGCCACTCCAGGTTGCCGATATAAACATCCAATCGATAATACCCGGAACGATATTAATTAGACCTAGCACAACTAAGGTAGTTACGACTGCATTTGGAATCGAAGAAAATAAATTATTCTTTGCCCATGCAACAGGGCCTACAGTCAAGTTTGGCGCTGGTAGAGCTGCTGCAGGCTTAAATTCGATTGGATCAGCTTTAAATCTATTTTGCATACTCTTAACGTCCCGCTAATTCTACGTTGCTATTAAAACGATTCATAATAAATGAAATCAACATATTCACTGCGAAGTAAACCACAATGGCCAAAAAGATTGTTTCAATTGCTTGGCCTGTTTGGTTTAAAGCCGTACCTACAAATACGTTAAATAAGTCTGGATAGGCAATGGCCGCTGCCAAGGTTGAATTCTTAACCAAACTTTGATATTCAGAATTTAATAAAGGGACGATGACACGCATTGCCTGTGGCACAACAATTAACGACATGATTTTTTTTTCTTTTAAACCGATACTCCTAGCAGCCTCTGTTTGCCCATGAGGTACGGATTGAATACCCGCACGTACAGCTTCAGCAATAAAAGCCCCTGTGTATACAGACAAAGCAATAGTTAAGGCCATTAACTCAGGGATTACCGTAATACCACCTTGATAACCAAAGCCTTCTAATGCCGGGTAATCAACAACAAAAGGAAAGCCTGTGACCAATGCAGCAAAAAATGGCAAGCCTATAACTAGGGCCAAACTGGCATTCATGACCGGGAACTGTTGGCCCGTAACGTCTTGGCGCTTTTTCGCCCACGAGCGCAAAACAAAAACACCAACAACCGCGATGGCAATAACAGCATAAACAAACCCTGAACCACCTTCACCGATAAGCTTTGGAACAAATAAACCACGTACATTTAGGAACACCGCCTCGCCAATACTTAGGCTATCGCGTGGCCCGGGTAGGCTAGCAAGCACTGCTGAATACCAAAAAAGAATTTGTAATAACAGTGGAATATTACGGAATGTTTCGACATAGACAACTGAGAATTTTTTTATCAGAAAGTTTTTAGAAAAGTACATAATACCAAAAATGAAACCTAAAATAGTAGCAAAGAAAATCCCTAGAATGGAAACAAGAATAGTATTGAGAAGACCTACAATGAATACACGTAGATAAGTATCGGTAGAATCAAAGTCGATCAATGACATTAGAACATCATAACCCGCTGCATTGTTCAAAAAGCCAAAACCACTTTTAATACCCGCGGCTTCTAAATTGCCCAAGGTATTACTGATAATAGCAAAGAAAAAATAAGCCAAACCGAAAATCAATAAAGTTTGATAAATCATTCCCCGATATTTGGGGTTATTATAAAAAGCGTGCGAACCGGAATCGGTCTTACGGCTAGCTACTTTGATTTGTTCTGTAGTTTTTTGTTTAAACATAAAGCAAGACTACTTAATAGTTAGAGCAATAAAGATTAATAGTTAGAGCAATAAAGACTCGAAAATAAATAAAATAATTCAAGCTAATACGAAAAGTGACACGAGTGTGCCACTTTTCGATTTGGCTTATTACTAGCGCATAGCTGGCGAGTATAAGATGCCGCCTTTGCTCCATAATGCATTTAGACCACGTGAAATTTTAAGCGGTGAATCAGCGCCTACGTTACGCTCGAAAGATTCTGAGTAGTTACCCACTTGTTTGATCACTTGGTATGCCCAATCTGAGTTTAAGCCAAGGTTTTTACCTAGCTCACCCTCACCACCTAGTAGGCGTTTGTTACCAGGCTTACCGTTAGCTAATTTATCAGCAACGTTCGCAGAAGTAACACCTTGCTCTTCACCTTCGATCATCGCATTAATAGACCATTTAACGACGTTAAACCATTGGTCATCACCTTGACGCACAACGGGGCCCAGTGGTTCTTTAGAAATCACTTCTGGAAGAACAACAGCCTCTGATGGATTTTTCAAACCGATGCGCAGTGCATAAAGCTGAGATTGGTCAGAGGTCAAAAAATCACAACGACCCGATTCAAAACCAGCACGCGTTTGGTCAGAGGTATCAAATGTTACTGGCTTATAATTAATGTTGTTTTCGCGGAAGTAATCAGAGATAGCAAGCTCAGTAGAAGTACCTGCTTGAATACACGCATTAGCGCCGTCTAATTCTTTTGCACTTTTAACACCTAATTTTTTATTCACCATAAAACCAGTGCCATCATAATAAACAGTACCAGCAAAGTTTAGACCCAGCGAAGTATCACGAGTGTGCGTCCACGTGGTGTTACGAGATAAAATATCAATTTCGCCAGACTGTAGCGCAGTAAAACGCTCTTTAGCGGTTAAAGGCTTAAATTGAACTTTACTAGCGTCACCCAATACGGCGGCGGCAACTGCTCGGCATACGTCTACATCTAGCCCACTCCACTGACCCTTTTCATCTTTTTGCGAAAAACCAGCCAGGCCGGTGCTCACACCACAAGATAGCGCTCCACGTTTTTTAACATCGTCTAAGGTGGCCGCTTGTGCACCCAAGGCTACGCCTAGGGTTAAAGTACCGGCTATAATAGATGAGAGTTTTATCATTTCGTTTGCTCCAGGTTATAAAATTGTTATTTTAATATTGTTAATAAAAAATTGTTACTCAAGAAAGTATCAATTAATTTGCTATGAATACAACTTACCTATAAAACTGCACTACAACTTATTTATCTCAACTTGCCTGCCTTAAACAAATACCAGTCTAGACCATTCATCTGTTCACGATGAAGAGGTGATGCTTAAGCAAACTAGCGAGAGCTAATTAATAACCACCTAAACCTTAACGCAGCTTGAACTATGGAGCTGCTTACATATATCATTTAACGGTCTTTTGATCATGTCTAGTAAAGCACTTACTTAGGCTCTTATTACAGCTAGATGCGGGCCAATATTGGTAAACGTGTTATTTTTATTTGTCAACAGCTTGCATGCCTGCGGGGCATGCGAATCTACCTAAAAATTGCCTACTTCATCAACAAGCAAACTTATCTTAATGTTATAAGAGCCAGATTAATAGGGGCTGCATATAACGAATAAGCATTTAAAGAGTGTTTTTATATTCTTTTTACACAAAGAAACAGGCGCGTAATCCTTGCTTACCTTTTATTTTTATCGTTATAAGTGTCGTTAGTCCATAAAATAATACGATTAGTCAAATAAAAAAGTGCTCTTTTTTATTTTTTTAGACAACTTAGACGAACTACAACCACAAAATGCACCAAAAAAATGCTGACTGCATTATATTAAAGCGTAAAAATGTAAGCTAAGTGAGCCATGCTTTATACAGACCCATGCCACTAGTCAGCAACAAGGTAGCGCCAAGTACCCTATAAAATTTTATGCTATCTGTCTTCAACAAATAACGATGTAATTTTAAACCGAAAAAATGACCTATCGCTGCGCAAGGCAATAACCACAGATGGTGAATTAATTGCAAATCAACATCTGCATAAATAAACGACCCCATCTTGATGGTCACTAGAATAAACCATAACGCAAACAGCGTATCTCTCAATTGATAACGACTAAGGTATTTAGAAAATACTGCGACGACAACCGGGGCACCAATCAATGAGGTGCCACTGATATAACCACCCAACATCAAAAAAAGAATATCAGCAATTTTATTCTTACTTTTAAAAGGCCTATTAAACACATAAGAAAGTGCATAAAGACTAATCACAGAAAAAATAATCGTATTCATTACTTTAGTGGGCATTGTGATTAAACCGAATACCCCGATTAGTTTAGGAATGAGCATCACTAAGAGTGCCTTGCCTAGAAAAGACCAAGCAACGGTAGGTTCTGCAACACCTTTATGAGCCTGCCGCTGATTTTGATAAATCGTTAGCGAAGAGAAGATCAACAAATGAACCGCTATGATTGGCAAAAAGACCAAGGGCTGATCATCAATCAACAACAGAAAAGGCAATGCCAGTACAGCACCACCAAAACCCAGGCCCGAACGAACAATTCCACTCCAGATAAAGACAAAGCAGATTAATATGGTTTGGTATACTTCTAAATCACCCACTCACCAGCCCCATATCGCTTTCCTCAAAAAAACTTAAAGAGAATAATTAAAATAATCGATTAACGCTTATCGAGACCGTTGTACGGAAGATAATTTCTAGCCGCTCTTGGGGTATGCTTTAAGGCACTCCAAAATTACTAGAACACTAGGGACAGTGTAAATGGCAGACTTGCATCGTTACATGAAAATAACTTAGTAGAGCATCAACAGTAGGCACATTTAGGCAATGCAGGAGCAATTGCCGACGAGCAAAATTTGGCCTATATTTTTACCTCTACGCATGCCGCTATCGCTGAGCACCTATATCCAGACAGTCAATGTACCCTCGCTCCATGGAGATCAAGGGGCTAACCCGCATGTAAAAAATAGCTTTCGTGCAAAGGCCTCTATTCAATTAATCTATTTTGATCTTGCTGCCACTGCTCAAGATCTTTACGCCATAAAACTAGTTGTTGCCGTATTGATTGAGGCTTAAAAATAAGCGGCTTAGAATGTTTAAAGTTTTCTTTTGCCTCTCGACCTTTTACGATGTCACGCGCTTTATCAAAGGCCTCTACAAAACTGGCAGACTGTGGGAAGGCGTCTTTAAAAAAAGCTTCACCAAAGTAGGTCATCGTCGCATTATCACTGCAGCCAAAAGAAGTTCTATCAGCAGACGCAGCGACAACAACCATAGTTTTGTCATCTTTTACTGGCCCCACATAGCCTCCTGAATAGCAGGTGGAAATCACAGCCACTTTATGTTGCACGGGCAATGATCGCATAATGCGCCCCATTTCATCTGCACTTAATGATGCCAGTTCCAAGCCCGGCTGATCCAACTGAAAATAGAAATCAGCAGAACCATGACTAGAAAAATAGACGAATAGAATATCATTTTCAACATCCATTTTTTTTGCAACACCCTGTAGAGCTACTTCTATACTTGTCGTCGTCGCCAAAGGAACTGCTTGGTAGGACACATCACTATTGATCAACAAAAGGGATTTATTTTTAGTGCCGTAAGCGCGATCAAATTGATCTCGTATAAAATTGACCTCTCGACGGAATACACCCTGCTTACCGTCACCTGCTATACCAACAAAATAGAGCTCTATTTTTTCTAAGTCGTTTTCTTCTATTGCACTCAACGCACTCTCAAGTCGTAGGCCCTGCTTATAGAGGACATCCTCAACGATTACACTGGCATTGTGCTCAACTAACGGGTTATTAGAATTAATTATATCTCCATAACGCCATACTCCAATGACGTCAGCAATGCCATCTAAGGGCTCAGGGTATGTCAACACGCCCTTTCCGTGTTTAAGCCCATATTCGAAGCCGCCTTGATAATGCTCATCTGCCGTGATTAATAAGCCCTCGCCATGATAAAAGCCCCTTGTAAACTCTCCGGTATAAACATCTCCGTTATTATTTTTATATTGTCCTGCGCCATGAAACTCATTATTTACAAATTGCCCCTTATAAACCTGTGTTTTATCTTTGTAATCACCCACTCCATCAAATAGCCACTGCTTAAATTCACCGGTATAACTTATTTCTCCATCACGATAGTCTCCGACACCATTAATGGAGCCCTCATCAAACCTGCCTTTATAAATCTTACCTTCGGCTTTAGTAAGTAAACCTTCGCCATGAAATAAACCCGCTTCAAACTCACCTTCATAAATGTCGCCATTCGTGCGTATTAATTTCCCTTTACCGTAAAACTGGTTTTCTTTGAAATGACCAATATATTCTCCGGCCCCAAACTTCATTAGTCCTTGACCATTTGCGCTACCATTAGCCACTTCGCCTTCATAAACACGACCCACGCCAAAGGTGATCACACCTATTCCTTTTGCCTCCCCCTCTACAAATTGGCCCCTATAATTGTAATTTTTTTCTTTGAAGTAACCGTTCCCATGATAAAATCCATTTTTAAATTCGCCTTCATAAAAACGTCCGTCAGGCCAAACAATACGTCCAGTCCCACTGAGTTCACCCTTTAGCAAACCACCATCATATTCACCGCCATCGGG
>JBLHWO010000109.1:0-11488 GCA_047629215.1 Cellvibrionaceae bacterium
TGCCTTACGTCATGCGCTTTAATGCACCCGAAGCAAAAGAGCTTTATGCAGAGCTAGCGCCGATTATTATGGGCAAAGCAGTTGAAGGCGATGCAGCGG
Organism: Cellvibrionaceae bacterium; assembly: GCA_047629215.1. Taxonomy (GTDB): domain Bacteria; phylum Pseudomonadota; class Gammaproteobacteria; order Pseudomonadales; family Cellvibrionaceae; genus CANLBN01. The sequence goes on from JBLHWO010000109.1 coordinate 100, forward strand.
CTGCTACCGAAACATTGATCGCTCATCTTGAACAGCTAATTATTGATTTAGGGCTACCCAACACGCTCAAGAAAATGGATATTCCTGAAGCTGACTTGCCTATGCTTGCCAGCGATGCAATGAAACAGCAACGACTGTTAATTAATAACCCACGGGAAGTATCAGAAGCAGATGCCTTGGCCATTTATCAAGCGGCTTACTAAAAGGTTACCCACTAGACGCCGATACCCGACCCAAGCACCAACTAAGATTTACTAGCACTATGGCAGCCATAGTGCTGGTAAATCGTAGATTTACAAAGTCACAATACCGTTTCTGTGCTTTAAAGAGCCTCTGATTAAGTCTTTTGGTTGCCACAAGGAACAACTTTCTAACTCCCACTCAAAGCCATCTCGCAATACACGCTCTTTTTTAGTAATTTATAATCTTGGTGGATTAATTAATCTGGCTTTTGCGATCCACCCTCTAGACTCTTACGGCAATTACGTTATAACATAACACTTCCGGCATCCCAACTTGATCCGAAAAGTAAGCCCTAAAACAAAAGAGAAGCTCTAAATATGAAAACTCAAGCTGCCCTGTCACTATTACTAATATCAGCATTAACCTCACTGCATTCAATAGCTGCTGACAAGCATGTCCACGGGGAAGCGGAATTATTTGTCGCCATTGAGTCCAATCAAATATTAATTGAAATGGAATCACCGGCAGCCAACATCCTTGGCTTCGAACATGAGCCCAACACCAGCCAACAAAAAGCCATACTCAAAAGCAGCGTAAATACCTTACAAGACTATAGAAAATTAATTGAAATTGAAGGCGGAGGTTGTAATCAGGTCGATGTTTTTGTTGAGTCGCCCTTTACAATTAACACCACAACATCTTCAAAAAATGATCACCATGATCACGACAAACCTAAGCCTCACAAACACGAGCATGAAGAGACAAGTAGAGAAACTCACTCAGCATTTCACGTAGGCTATACATTGGAGTGTAAGGACAGTAGTGAGGTAAAAACCCTTACATTAAATGTATTCAAAGCTTTCCCGAAGGTTAAGACGATGCAAGTAAATTGGGCAAGCACAAGGGGACAAGGCACACAGAAAGTAAGCGCAAAAAAAGTGACCGTTAAGCTAAATTAACTATCGCTTACTTAATTATGGCTTGTAAGTATCGTAGGCCTTAACCCCATCAGCTTCAATCGTATAAGCCGACATTGCCAAGTCATTTTCAATAACCTCTGTTAACAACTGACCCTCCACCCAAAAAGGATCGTACAAGGCATTTAACGATAAGCCTTTAGAGTATTTAACATAAATAATTTGATTCGGTGGCGGTGGCGGCACATGAATACAAGCCCCAAAATAGGGAACAAGGAAAAACCCAGTGATGACTTGATTCTCGTTGTATTCGACGGGAACAACAAAACCAGGAATGCGGATATTTTTTTTATTGTACTCAGGATTTACATTAGTGGATTTCAACGCCGCATAGTAGGCTTGCTCCTCGGGTGAAGGGACATTTGCTGATAAGTCACTAACACTATCAGCAATCGCTTTCTCTACAGAATTAGCGAGGGGCTCAACCGAAATCACATCTAAACCCGAACCCTCGGGAATATCACTTAGTGAACTTGGCGGGTTCAACAGAGCATCCAGATCGCTTTTCGGTATAAGATCAACCCATTGAATTGGCGGGTATTCTTTGGCGATAACTATAGTGCTACAAAAGACCGTAAACAGCAGTATAAAAAAGGAAATAAAAAAACGAGGGTTTGTCATGATATTGGCCACTACTTAATGATCACATTAACATCAATAGATACAGCCTGAATCTATTGATGTAAGGAAAAATAATTTTTAATCTATATGAGACCTTTACACGGAAGATTACTTTGCTTTCAGGCAAGACAAAAACGCACGAAAAAAGGGATTTTATGCGTTATAAATGACCGTTTGAGTACGCTTTTCCTCTGCGTGCCCTTGCGAGGCAAACCCGTATGAAAGTAAAATGGCTTTCGTGCAACGGCCTCATATGGTTTTTAAACCGCGTAATAACCAAACCCGAATCACTGGAATAATAGTAGAGAAATACTTTTAGAAAAACACATTCAAACAAGCATTACTATTATAAGAGACACCATAAATAGTATGACCGAAAAACCAATAATTGCAATCAAAGATTTGATATTTTCCTGGCCTATCAAACAGAGCATCGGTTCAAAAAAGACCAATGCTATCAAACCGATTTTGGACATTCCCAATTGGGAAATTCAGCCGGGGCAAAGTATATTTTTATATGGCCGGTCGGGCTCAGGAAAGTCCACGCTATTAAATTTAATTAGTGGCATACTGCAACCTCAGCAAGGCACCATAACTATAAATGAGCAGACCATTTCAGATATTAAGCCAAGCCAGCGTGATCGCTTTCGAGCACAAAATCTAGGTATTATTTTCCAGCAATTCAATTTAATCCCCTACCTATCTGTCACTGATAATATTCGCTTAAGCCAGGCCTTTTCTGGCACAGAATATGACCATCAACGCTTATTAGAATTAACAAAAAAGTTAGGTCTGAGCGAAAATATATTACAACAGAAAGCCAATCAATTGAGCGTTGGTCAACAACAACGCGTTGCGGTTATAAGAGCGCTCTACCACCGACCCAAACTCATCATTGCAGATGAACCCACCTCAGCATTAGACGCTGAGACTAGAGATGAATTTATTCAGCTGCTACTTGAACAAAACAATGAAAAAAATACCGAAAAAAATAAAAAAGAAAATAGTAGTATTTTATTTGTGAGCCATGATAGAAGCTTAGCATCAAACTTTGACCAACAGATTGATATCAATGAATTAAATAAGGCCAGGGGATAATACAAAATGCTATTTAAACTTGCCTTTCATAGTCTTATCAATCGTAAAGCAACGGTTATATTAACTATTGCCTCAATTGCCATTAGTCTCGCTATAGTTTTGAGTATTGAGCATATTCGCCAGCAAGCCAAAACTAGCTTTACGAGCACATTATCAGGCACTGACCTCATAGTCGGTGCGCGCTCAGGCCGAATTAATTTACTACTGTACTCTGTTTTCCGAATGGGCAATGCGACTAATAATATTAGCTGGCAGAGCTATCAAAAAGTGGCTCAACAAAAAGGCGTTCGCTGGACAATACCACTCTCTCTCGGTGATAGTCATAAAAGCTACCGCGTGCTAGGCACTACACAAGATTACTTTACTTATTATCGTTATGGACAAAAACAAACGCTGACGTTTGACCAGGGAGAAATATTTAGCGGCGTTTATGATGTTGTACTGGGTAGCGAAGTGGCAAACAAACTTGGCTATCAGTTAGCCCAGAAAATCGTTTTATCCCATGGTATGGCAGACGTCAGCTTTACCCAGCACGATGACAAACCCTTTACTGTGATAGGTATTTTAAAAGCAACTGGAACGCCCGTGGACCAGACGGTACATATTAGCCTAGCAGGCATGGAAGCTATTCATATTGACTGGCAAAATGGTGCGCCAGTCGGAGGATTAAAGATTGATGCCGCTACTGCATTAACGAAAGATCTAAGCCCAAAAAATATTACGGCTTTCCTACTTGGGCTGGACAATAAGATCATGACCTTTCGCTTACAAAGACAAATCAATGAATATAAAGGAGAGCCCTTACTAGCCATTTTACCTGGCGTTGCATTAAGCGAACTATGGCAGATAATGGGCGTAGTTGAAAAAGTTCTCGCCCTAATAGCCGCCCTAGTTATGCTGGCATCACTTTTAGGTATGACGACGATGATGTTAGCGACCCTAAGCCAACGGCAGCGAGAAATTGCGGTATTACGTGCGACTGGCGCCTCTGCCGGCTTTATTTTTTGTCTTATTGAACTTGAGATACTATTAATTACCTTCATGGGTATTATTCTGGGCCTAGCATTGCTGTGGCTGCTTATGATTTGTGCTCAACCTTTTATTATGAACTACTACGGTATTTTATTATCCAGCAACCCCTTAAACTCCAATATAGCGTTGTATGTCATTGTTATTATTCTAGTGACAAGCTTACTAGCCTGTGTGCCCTCCGGGCTTGCCTACAGACACTCTCTTTCTCGAGGCTTAATGAATCGTGAATAAAAGCAAACCACAATAAACCAGATAAATTATGCTATGCGTATATAGAGCTAATCCCCCATGAAAGAGCGATTAACAAGCAGAAACCTAATGCGCAAATCTATTTATTATTATCTTAAGCGTTCAATTTATCACTCTATAGCCAACACGCGTTCCATATTAGGCTTTTGTTTTATCGTCTTTGCTATCAGTGCATGCTCAAGCTTTACACCAGAGAAACTGTATTATGATGCAATTGAGGTCTCTAAGCCTAAGAGTACAATAGAGTATGGCGTATACACTCCACCCGGCTGGACCCCAAAAGAATCACTACCATTGATTTTGTTTTTACATGGCGGAGGAGACAATCACACCAGTTTTGAAAAATTTAAAGCTCATGAGTATTTTGATAGTCAAATAGCAGCCGGCAATATCCCTCGTGTTATCTTACTGACCCCCAATGGAAAAAACGGCTTCTGGGAAAATTGGTACGACGGCACTCACAACTACCGAGACTGGGTGTTAAATGAAGTAATGCCAAAAGTGCAAGAGGATTACAATATCCTCTCCTGCCCAGAGCATTGCCATTTAGCGGGAATTTCAATGGGGGGCTTTGGGGCGCTTCGATTTGCTTTTTTTGCAAAAGAGCGTTTTTCAAGCGTTAGCGCAATTAGCGCGCCCATACTGAACGAAGAAGAAAATAAACAGGCTAAAAAATCGATTTTAATTCGTTTACTATTCCCCTTAGGAAGAATCTTTGGGCCTAATTTTTCTGAAAGCTATGCCGACCAAAAGATTGAAAAAGTGTGGGTAAATGATAAAGAATTACAAAAAATGCGCCTTCAATTGATTGTTGGCGATGATGACAGAGAACAGATTATAAAGGCTAACAAACGCTTTCATGACCTCTTAGCAAAAAACAATATACCCCATGACTTTGTTATTTATGAGGGCGGGCATAAATGGAAATATTGGATCCCTAATTTTGGCAACGCCATTAATTTTTTAGTCAAGGAACCAAAATCACCTTAAGGGAGCCTCTAAAAATTAGGGGTTTTTGTTCGCTGGCAAGGCGGGGGCGCACGGCAAAGCGCAACGTATGCGGTATACATGAGCATTTGAGTACGAGCGCATCGCCGGCAGCGGGCACAAAGACAATTTTTAGAGGTGCCCTTATATAGCCTACCTCATATAGCTCTTCATACACAGCACCCTTCGAAACTATAGCGCTTGCTTCAAGAGATACTATAGTAGTGACCCTATTGCTACTATTGATTTATACTAGATACAGATAGCCTCCTATCCATCTCAAAACATCCCTTAATAATAAAAATCGACTTACTGGAACCCCTATGAAAATTCTCAACGGCTTAACCCTTTTACTGATATTTCAGTTAATCGGAGAAGCTATTTCACTGTATTTTTCATTCAGCATTCCTGGCCCCGTGTTTGGATTGTTATTGCTCTTTTTATCGCTACTTATTTTTTATCGAAAAAAAGACGCTTCTAAACAGCAGCATGAGGATGCCTTAACTGCCAGCGCAACAGCGATACTGAGCCGCCTATCATTATTATTTATCCCTGCGGGAGTTGGCCTTATCGTTCATATCAATCGACTAGAATCGCAATGGCTACCCATTGTGCTCTCTATTGTTTTAGGCTCTATTATTACTATGACGGTAACCGCATGGGTAATGCTATTGATGAATCGTCTACTAAAAATAGAGGGGAGTGACAGTAATGACTAATACAGATAGCAGTATTTGGGTTTACCTTTCGACGAGCCCACTATTGTGGCTAACCTTAACCTTAATCGTCTACTCTGCCGCTGTTCAGCTATATCAATGGTCGAAGGAGAATCCCTTATTAAACCCTGTGGCTATCTCCATCATCTCATTAATGGGTATTTTGACCATAACTAAAACAGACTATCAACTTTATTTTTCAGGTGCTCAATACATTCATTTTTTATTAGGCCCTGCCACCGTCGCCTTAGCTATCCCACTTTATCAGCAATTATCAAAGCTAAAGACAATTTGGCTTTCAGCTACATTCGCAATCACCATCGGTGTTGTTGTTGGCGCGCTTAGCTCTGTATTCATTGCTAGGTGGTTAGGTGCTGACATTCAAACTCAGCTATCCCTAAGCCCTAAGTCTGTGACAGCACCGGTTGCTATGGGCATCGCAGAAAAAATAAACGCCTTACCCTCCTTAACTGCGGCACTCGTGGTAATGACCGGTATTACAGGCGCGCTGATTTGCACTAAACTATTTAGCTTACTCGGAATCAAAGATAACAGTGTTAAGGGGATTGCGGTAGGCGTAGCGGCGCATGGCATTGGCACGGCACGAGCATTTCAGTTAAATGCAGAGATGGGCGCTTTTTCTGGCTTAGCGATGGCTTTATCTACCCTAATTAGTGCGTTAGCTCTGCCGTGGTTAGTCACTCTTTTATTTTAAAACTATACGATTCAAGATAAGGCAGTATTGTATTATGGCATCTGAATTTCATCCTAAGTTAGTTAATCAACCCTTAGATACTCAAGCATTGCCAGACATACTAAAGCGTATTTATAACGAGGTGATTGAAGCCTACGGCCAAGGTAAAGTCGCAGACTATATTCCAGATTTAAAGAAAGTAAACCCAAAACAATTTGGTATGGTACTACGAACGATTGACGGAGATGAGTTTACCATTGGCTCTGCCGACACTGAATTTTCTATTCAGAGTATTTCTAAATTATTCACCTTGATGTTATCTTTGGACACTGTTGGTGATGGACTATGGAAACGAGTAGGCAGGGAGCCCTCGGGTATGCGTTTTAACTCTCTTCTACTCTTAGACTCGGAAGGCGGTATACCGCGCAACCCCTTTATCAACGCTGGAGCTATTGTTGTCACTAATACTATTGCCGCACGCAGCGCAACACCGGTTCGTCGTATCGAAGAGTTTATCGCTTCTTTATCTGGCAACAAAAATAATCGCGTCGACCAACAAGTTGCTTTAGGTGAAAAAAGAACAGGCTTTCATAACATAGCCATCGGCAATTTATTAAAAGCCATGGGGAATTTAGATGGAAATGTCGATCTAACTCTCGACTGTTATTTTAAACAGTGTGCAATGAGTATGAGTTGTCGCGATTTAGTTAGAGCGACCGAATGCTTAGCTAACCGTGGAAGCTCTCATTTTACAAAAAAATTCCATGCTGAGTTAATGGATAAACGTATCAACTCAATTATGTTAACGTGCGGCCTCTATAACGCCGTCGGCAATTTTGCATATAACGTCGGCCTTCCCGCTAAGAGTGGGATCGGGGGCGGCATTGTAGCCATTGCACCGGGCCAGTATACCGTATGCGTTTGGTCTCCCGAATTAGATGAATGTGGTAATTCTGTATTAGGGCAACTGGCACTAGAAAAACTAACGACTTATACACGAACGTCTATTTTCTAAATTGGTGAAATACATGAGTGAAAAATGTGATCTGGAAACACTAAATGCATTAAAAATTGCCTTTAGCTATATGCCCAATGCAATTGAAGTGACAAAATATGAATATGGAGAAAATTTTCAGCGTGTTTTAGACCATATAGACACAGTAAAAGAAATGTTACTGCTTAATGACGTAGATCCGGATGAAGTTTACGGTGAAGTTAACCCAAATAATACACCCAACTCATGTTATTAGATTTTTCTTTACACGCTTAGATTGCTAAAAATCTGCTGCAATGTCGGTAAAATAATAACGGTGATAAAATCGTTCTATGGCTTCTGCTATATCTTTCGCCATTTTTTCTCGACGAACGTTATCCACTCGAATAGCACGACTAACTTCAACTTGCATTGCATCAATTCCATTATGTAAATGGCTGCCATATTGCCTTAGGGTAAAGCCACCATAGTAAAATTGCTCTCGTTTACTACGTTTGGGATGTATGTCGTAGTTATTCTCTCGTAAAATAGTAAAAAACCCCTCATCTTCTTCACTAACATCTTTACCAAATCGTTGGATTAATTGTGTTATCGTTTGCTTGTTACGCGTACCTCTTAGTATTTCGTAATCATATTTTGATTGGCCATGCACATCGAGCATAAAACCATGATTCCACTGTTCCTTTATTTCTTTAATGGCTTTACGTATTTGTTGATGATAATAAGCATAACATTCCTCAGCTTTATCAACTTCATATGCTTGTTCTGGAGGACGATTAAAATCAATTTGGCTACGGTTAATTCCCGCAACTACAACGAAAGCAATTAAACCTTTCTTCTTTAGTAACTCTGCGATATTCATCGTTAGCAGATCCGTATATTGGTCCGCACGATTGACAAAATACTTAATATTTTCACCCTGTCTAGGTGGTATGCCGAGCAATAATTTGGTTTTATCTGCACCATGAGGAGATGTTAATAAAATAGGCACATTACCCTCTTTATAAGCTATATAATCCGAACAAGCGTTAGCAATAGGCACGTAAAGAAACACGAAGAAAACTATCTGAAAAGAACACAGCATAAAAAAGGATTTGTTAATATCTATCAACAATATGATCACATCTACAAAGCCTCTTATTATTTACACACTATGGCGTATTGTTAACTATACATAACTACACTATATTGTCACCTTACTGACAGATAAGTATTACCCATAAAAACCGTCAGTACACATAGCATAATATAATATGAAAAAAATAGTCGGCGGCGGTCCAAAAAAAGTTCTTTATACCCTTAATACTATTAAACGTATTGGCCTAAAAAATTCTGCTAAAGCACTAAAAGCAAAAAATACCTGTAAAGCCTGTGGCCTAGGTATGGGTGGTCAAATGGGCGGCATGACCAACGAAGTGGGCGAATTTCCCTCGATATGCAACAAAAGTATTCAAGCACAATCAACGGATATTCAAGCACCTATTCCCGATGAGGTTTTTGAACACTCAATAGATGAACTAAAAGAACTCTCCGCTCACGAGCTAGAACATATTGGCCGCTTAGGCTCGCCTGTTTTTAAAACGGCTAAGTCCAACCGATATTATCAAGCTGATTGGCAATGGGCACTAGACTATACGGCTAACCGTTTTGCAGAAACAGAGCCTGACCGTAGTTTTTTTTATTCGTCAGGGCGAGCGTCTAATGAATCAGGCTTTTTGTTGCAGCTATTAGCGCGCGTGTATGGCACGAATAATGTCAATAATTGTTCCTACTACTGCCATCAGGCTACCAGTGTTGGCTTAGCATCGACTATTGGTACCGGCACAGCAACTATCGAATTAGATGATTTGTCTCAATGCGACTTAGTTTTTGTTATTGGCGCTAATCCCGCCTCCAACCATCCCCGCTTTATTCATCAACTTAAAAAATGTCGCGACCGTGGCGGCCATGTCATTGTTATTAACCCCGCTAAAGAACCGGGGCTAGTTAAATTTGCCGTGCCCAAAAGTGCCCATTCAATGATTGTGGGCGGCACCGATATCGCCTCGCTTTATTTACAACCAAATATCGGTAGTGACATTGCTGTTTTTAAAGGTATTGCTAAAGCAGTATTAAACAAAGGCCAACACGATCATATTTTTATTGAACAGCACTGTGAAAACTTTAGCGTATTTCAAAAAGATATTGAGACAACGTCGTGGGAAGATATTACTGACAAAAGCGGCATTGAAAAAGTGGATATTATTAATGCTGCCACGCTCTATGCTAACAGTAAGCATACCGTTTTTGCTTGGGGCATGGGTATGACCCATCATCGTTTCGGCTGTGAAAATGTTGAGTATATTGCTAACCTTGCTCTACTGAGAGGCATGGTCGGCAAACGCTATAGTGGCTTATTACCTTTGCGCGGTCACAGCAATGTACAGGGCATTGGCACTATTGGTGTTAAGCCAGTACTGGCTGACGATGTTTTTACTAATATCGAAAAGCAATTAAATGTGACCCTACCACGCAAACAAGGGCTCGACACGTTTAATAGCTTAAAAGCTGCGTACGAAGGCAACATCGATTGCGCCTTAATCGTAGGCGGCAATCTTTATAGCGCAACGCCTAATTCTGCGTGGGCTGCAGAGGCTTTAAATAAGATTAATTTTAAATGTTTCTTAACGACAACGCTTAACCAAGGTCATCTATATGGTATTGATGATGGCGAGGTATTAATTCTACCTGTTGCTGCCCGCGATGAAGAATCACAGCCTACGACACAAGAATCTATGTTTAATTTTGTTCGCTTAAGCGACGGTGGAATTGAGCGCCTAAACAATGTGCGGTCTGAAGTTTCTATTTTATCCTCTATCGGAAAAAAACTAGTACCCGACAGTACAGTTGATTTTGAACAGTTTTCTAATCATGATACCTTAAGGGAAACCATCGCCAACACTATTCCCGGAATGGACCAGCTTAAAGATATTAGTGTTGCGAAAAAAGAATTTCATATTCGCAATCGCTTAATGCATACACCCGACTTTAAAACCCCAACCAAGAAAGCCCGTTTTATTACTCACCCTATTCCTACAGCCAACAACAATAAAGCCGAATACCCCTTCCTGCTCGCCAGTGTTCGTAGCGAAGGCCAATTCAATAGTATTATTTACGAAGAGAAAGACAGTTATCGTTACGATGCACCAAGGGATGCATTGTTAATATCTAAACAAGATATGCGTATATTAAATATTAATAATGGCGATCGCGTCAGTGTGATATCAGCGCACGGAAAAATGGAACAACTTAAAATACAAGAATTCAACCTCCCCCAAGGCAATCTCCTCGCCTATTACCCCGAAGCCAATGTACTCACCGAACATCATTTAGACCCTAGAAGCAAAACACCGAATTTTAAGTCGGTGGCGGTGAAGATTGTAGCGAAATAATTACTCACATAGTCTAATGGCCTCATTCTCGATACAATCGCAATACTAACCGTTCAATAACTCAGATAATAGTAAGGCTACATTATGAAACTCGAATCTATTGCACTGCATCATGGCTACACCTCGGAAGCAACCACTAAAGCCGCAGCGGTACCCATTTATCAAACCACCTCCTTTACTTTTGACGATACCCAGCACGGCGCAGACCTGTTTGACTTAAAAGTACCGGGCAATATCTATACACGGATTATGAATCCGACCACTGATGTGCTGGAGCAGCGTATTTCGGCTATGGAAGGGGGCATTGGCGCGCTGGCCGTTGCTTCAGGCATGGCCGCGATTACCTATGCCATTCAATGTATTTGTGATGTTGGCTCCAATATTATTAGCACGAGTCAGCTCTATGG
>JBLHWO010000110.1:0-11368 GCA_047629215.1 Cellvibrionaceae bacterium
ACTTGTTGATAATTAGTGACTCTTTTGATACCACTATTTTCCTTGAGAAAGAAAAAGCCAAACATGGAGCCAACATGATTGGTCGTGAAAGGAATGCCAGCTGCATCCGCACGCTCTTGTAAGCCTTCCACTAGTTTATCGGTGGTTGCAAAGAGTTGTTTATAAAAGCCAGGTGCTTGTAGCCCCTTTAAATTCGCCAGACCTGCGGCCATTGCCACCGGGTTTCCCGAGAGCGTTCCCGCTTGATAAATAGGCCCTAGTGGTGCAATTTGATTCATTATTTTTGCTTTGCCGCCAAATGCCCCAACCGGCATTCCCCCACCCATAACTTTACCTAGGGTGATAATATCGGCATCGACATTGTAGTAGCCTTGCGCGCCACGCTCATGAACGCGAAAGCCAGTCATGACTTCATCAAAAATAAGAACGCTACCATAGCTGTCGCAAGCTGTTCTAAGCGCCTCTAAAAAACCCTCAATAGGGGGAACGCAATTCATGTTGCCAACAACAGGTTCGACAATAATACAGGCAATGTCGTCACCGATTTCACTGAAGACTGCTTTGACTTGCTCTATATCGTTGTAGCTAAGCGTAATGGTGTGGTCGGCCAAGGCTTTGGGTACGCCAGGCGAACTGGGTACGCCCAAGGTTAATGCGCCAGAACCGGCTTTAACTAATAATGAGTCGGAATGGCCGTGATAGCAGCCTTCAAATTTGACGATTTTATCTCGACCGGTATAACCTCGCGCGAGTCTAATAGCGCTCATGGTGGCCTCTGTGCCTGAATTGACAAAGCGCACTTGATCCATATTAGGGATAATGTTGCACACTTCCTGTGCCAGTATTGTTTCTAGTTCAGTGGGTGCACCAAAGCTTAAGCCGTCTAAGGCTGTTTTGCGCACAGCATCTACTACGTCGGGATGAGCGTGCCCTAAAATCATCGGTCCCCAAGAGAGTACGTAATCAATGTAACGCTTGTCGTCTTCATCGTAAATATAGGCGCCTTTAGCACGCTTAAAAAAGACGGGTGTCCCGCCCACCGCTTTGAAAGCGCGTACAGGCGAGTTAACGCCTCCAGGAATAACTTTCTGGGCTTGAGAAAAAAGTGTTTCTGAGCGGTTCATAGATTTGACCTTAAACAATATAAATACTATTTTATAGAGAAGTGAAAAGAAGTTACCAAGTTGGTTTTACGACAACTAGGCAAATAATGGCGATAAGTAAAACGACTGGAAATTCATTAAACCAACGATAAAAAACATGGCTGCGAGTATTGTTATCCTCACAAAACTGTTTCCATAAATAAATACACATGTGATGGTAAATAGTTAATTGGCCAACCAAAGCTATTTTCAACCAAAACCAAGTTGTTTGTTGATAATAGCTCCAGTTATACGTGACCAGCCAAATACCAAAAATAAATGTTGATATCATTGCAGGGTTTCCTATCCCTCTAATTAACTTACGTTCCATCACTTTAAAACGTTCTTTGCTGATCTCATCTTTGCTCATTGCATGGTAAACAAATAAGCGAGGCAGATAAAATAGAACGGCAAACCAGCAAATGACGGAAATGATGTGAAATGACTTAATCCATAACATGGTTTGCTGCCTTCAATAATGGCTTCTAGAAAGAGTTTTCGAGTTTACATGTAGTAATTGCTAATAGTCTCTTGAGTAATAATACCTATTGCTTTTGGTTCAGGGGTGACTTGTATTTGGGGCGTAACATATAAAGCGCTACCTAGTTTTTTGTCGAGTAGTTTTTTCGCTTCAAACAGACTTGATAGCTCTGTTATTGGAGCCAGATCAAGTCGTTGTGCAGGGATTTCTGATAGGTCAAACGTATGTATATATATTTTATTTGCATTTAATTCATCAATGTTTTCTTCAGGTTTCGTTTCAGCTGTTATTTTTTTCTGATCTTCTTCAAACAATTTTAGTGCAATTGCCAAGTCAGCTGCTCGAAGTAGTGTTTGTTCTTCTTCAGTTTTAATTAATATCCATATAGGGTTGTTGCTGAGTAAGATCTTCGCAGTTTTTAAATTGATTGTTTTAGGGCTTTCTATAAATGCTGTTTTCATTGCGCTTCTAACGCCAATATTTCCCAGCATTTGCTGTAGGGGGCCGCTTTCTAATGTAGTGCCGATTAAATTAAGTTGTTCTACAAATATGCCATCACATTTATAGAGTTGTCGAGTAACAACACAAGCAATAACAATGATCAGCATGCTCGGAAAAATAATGCCTGGGCTGTAGGTTAGTTCAAGCACAGCCATTAGTGCAGCTAAGGGTGCGTTCAAGACTGCGCCCATCATTGCCGCCATTCCAAGTAAAACATAAATGCCGCTATCGGTAATGCTTTCGGGAAAAAATGTATTGCCGACAATACCAATCATGCCTCCTATGCAGGCACCAATGAAGAGTTGCGGGCCGATTAATCCTCCTGGAATTCCCATGCTAATACTAAAGCTCGTCGTCAATATCTTAGCTAAAGCAATAGCAAGCAATAGACTAAAACTGATTTTCCCTTCTAAGCTGAGATTAATTGTATCGTAACCTAAGCCTAATATTTCCGGAATAAACAAGCCGATAATACTAGTCAATAAGCCAGCCGCCATAACACGTAAAAAAATAGGGTAGTGAGTAAAGCGATTAAAGCCAAGTTGTAAGCGCATATAAAGTGTTGCGAAGAGAGCAATGACGAGTCCGGCAATCACCATGAATGGGATTTCTAAAAAGCCGTGTAATTCTGCATTATCTACGGTGAGGAATACTTCGGTCCCAAAGGCCGCTCTGGTAATTAAAGCACCACACACCGATGCTATCATAATGGGGATAAAGCCGGTGATGGTATAACTCATCAAGACTACTTCCATCGCAAAAATAACACCTGCAACGGGGGTGTTAAATGAAGCGGCAATGGCGGCGGCAACACCGCAACCAATTAAGGTGCTTAAGCTGTTATTAGGTAATTTTAACCACTGTCCAATTAAACTGCTGATACTGGCTCCGAGGTGAACTGCGGGGCCTTCCCTTCCAGCGGACTGGCCCGTAATAAGGCTGATAGCACCACCAACAAATTGAACAATAAGATTGGTGATCGGCATACGGCCTTGAAAGTTATGAAGTCTCTCAAGTACGTGGCCAATACTAACATTGCGATCTTTTTCTTGTAGGTAGTGTAGACCGCTTGCAATGATTAATGCGCCAGTAAGAGGTAAGCAAAAGCGCCATAAAGGGCCTAGGCCTTCGAAATTCTCAATATTGCCAGAAAGTATATAAGCAAGAGGTACCTCAATAGAATATCGAAATAAAACAATGAGGCCGCCTGCTGAAAAGCCAATTATGATTCCCAGTAAGGTCAGTTGAGGAAGTGCATCAAAATCAGACAGGCGATGTCTAAACTTAGTGGCTGTTGAATGAATAAGTGACCCTAGTAGGTTCATTAGCGTAGCATTTCTTTTCGTTACTATAGCCGTACATCATAAGCAATTATCATTGAGTTCGCACTCTGAGTTTATTATTAAATGTGTAACTAAGGTGTATCCTAGGTCTTGATAGTATTAGAGCGAAAATTTGCTAAGTTATAGTGACTATATTCCACCCTTAGCTCTATGACCCTTTCTTATTTTTGATCTTTGCTCTAAAGTTAACCTTTTAGCTTTAAGGCGTGATGAGAACAATGGTTGATGTTGGTATAGTTGGCGCGACTGGTTACACTGGCGCTGAGTTATTGCGTTTATTAATTATTCACCCAGAGGTGAACGTAAAGATAATTACATCGCGCTCCGAAGCGGGTGTGTCAATTGCTGAACTCTACCCTCATCTTCGAGGCTATTGTGATTTACGCTTTGTTGAGCCTGATACTGATAGTTTAGCCAATTGTGATCTTGTTTTTTTTGCAACCCCTCATGGCGTAGCTCACAGTATGGTGCCTGAGCTTTATGCGAAGGGAGTTCGTATCATCGATTTGTCTGCCGACTTTCGAATTCAAGACGCTGATTTGTGGGAGCAGTGGTATGGGCAAAAGCATGGTTGTAAGCAATTGTTGCCTAAGGCTATTTATGGATTGCCAGAGGTTAATAGGCGTTCGATAGTTGATGCTCAGTTGATCGCTTGCCCAGGTTGTTACCCTACCTCTGTCCAGCTGGGCTTTTTACCTTTGATTGAAAATGATTTGGTACAAGCGGATCAGTTAATTGCTAATTCTGCCAGTGGCGCAAGCGGTGCTGGTCGACAGGCTAAAGTAGATAATTTATTAACCGAAGTCAGTGACAGCTTTAAAGCTTACGCATCTAGTGGTCACAGGCACCAGCCGGAAATTGAGCAAGGATTGCGCAGAGTTCAGCCAGAAAATTCAGTCGCTGCCAAATTGACTTTTGTACCGCATCTATTGCCAATTATCAGAGGTATCCACTCTACTCTCTATGCCCAATTGAATTCAGTCGGCCAAAAGGTGGACTTACAAAGCCTTTATGAAAGTTTTTATAAGGATGAGCCGTTTGTCGATGTGATGCCAGCAGGTTCTCACCCTCAGACTCGATCCGTAAAATCATCTAATATTTGTCGTTTGTCTGTTGTTAGGCCGCAAGGTGGGGACACTGTTGTGGTAATGTCCGTAATAGATAACTTAACTAAAGGCGCGTCAGGTCAGGCAGTTCAAAATATGAATATTATGTTTGGTTACGAAGAAAGCTTAGGCCTACGGCAACCAGCTCTATTGCCTTAGGCTTGTCTTAACAGGGCTTTAGCCCCAATTATAATGAGTAGGCGGGGTAGATAAAGTATGTCCCTGCTTATAATTAAACTAGAGTTGGAGTGTCAGTTTCCCGCTCGCACCTTTTAAAAGACTTCCATGCAACAATACTAATATGACAATAGTTAAACCTAGTAAGCAATACTCGATGATGGTGATTCCGCACCGCCCTTATTTAAGAGTTTTGATTATTTTTGTGTTGGTGGCCACATTTTTGCTGGCTGTTACTGGTAGTTTTCTATTGGGCGGTTATTATTCTGTAGATAGAGTTGAGCTTGGTGGCGAAGATATAACAAACTTTAAACTTAAATATGAAGAGCAGTTGCCGGAGCTTGCGAAGCTTGAGCAACAAGCGGCTAATCTTAGATTGGCTAACGAAGTCGACAGAAAGGCCAATGAGGAAGTTCGTGGGCAAGTCGTCTATTTAAAAACACAGTTAGCAGAAATGGAGCAGGATAATACGTTTTACCGTGGTTTGATGAGACCCAATGCAAATGATCAGGGTCTGGTTGTTGATGCGCCATCAGTCGCTGCCATTTCAGGCTCAATAGATAGATATAAGTTCAACGTAGTTATTAAGCAGATTGTAGCGCAGCATCGCTTGCTTTCAGGATATCTTGAGTTTGAGTTATTGGGGCGTCAAGCGGGTGTAATCCGTAAGTTAGCGTTAAAAGATGTTTCTGATTCAATTAATGTTGAGCAAATTAAGCTGAGGTTTAAATATTTTCAGCGTATCGAAGGAGAAATGTTGTTGCCTGAGGGCTTTGTAACGGAAAGAATTCATTTAAAGGTGGTTATTCAGGGCCCCAAGAAAGCCGTTATAGAAAAGAAATTCGGTTGGCTCGTTAAAAAAAGTTAATAGAACGTTAAGAGAGTAAAAGCTTATGTTTGGAAAAAAAGAAACATCTACATCTTTTTCAGCGGGGTCCACCACGCTAGTATCCAAAAATACAGAAATCGTCGGCGATATTAATTTTTCCGGTAACCTTATGGTTGAAGGCGCAGTTAAAGGTAATATTTGTGCGGTAGATGGAACTGATGCTCATGCTCGAATTTTGGATAATGGCTTGGTGCAAGGAGAGATGCGAGTCCCGACGATTGTGATTAACGGCACCATAAGCGGAGACGTGTATTCAAGTAAGCATGTTGAGCTCGCGGCAAAGGCCGTGGTTAATGGTAATGTGCACTATGAGCTTATAGAAATGGTCAAGGGGGCTCAGGTCAATGGTAACCTTGTTTATAGCGCAAAACCTGGCCCTAAAAAGACCGTCGGATCTCTAGATCCAAAGCAGGACTCATTCGACAGTAAACTTACCCGAGCTGATGTAAAAACGATTAGTTCTTCGGTTGTCAATAAAGCGTAGTCGGGCTAAGTCGCTTCTTCTCAACAGTATATACGCTAATACTTGACTATTTTGCTAGGTTAAAGCGATAATCTATCTATTTTTAGATGTGGGAATACTATGACTGTTGCTGAATCTTTCACCCCAGAACCGATTTATGTTACTCAACACGCCGTCGAAAAGGTGCGTAGCCTTTTGGACGAAGAAGGTAATTATGATCTGAAGCTGCGAGTCTATGTCACTGGCGGAGGCTGTTCAGGCTTTCAATATGGGTTTACTTTTGATGAAGTTGTCGCTGAAGATGATGCTGTGATCAAAAAAAATGACGGTGTAGAGGTGCTTGTCGATGCGATGAGCTACCCTTATTTAATAGGCGCCCAAGTTGATTATAAAGAGGATCTACAGGGTTCTAAGTTTGTAGTCAGTAATCCTAATGCATCAACGACATGTGGTTGTGGTGCTTCTTTTTCGATTTAGTTGTGCTGTGCGTCTAGTGCCTGCAATGATGTTAATTGTTGTAGGGCTAGCACCACTATCTTTTTCCTTTAATTCTATAGCTCAGACAGCACCAGTTAATCCAGGTGGTTATCTAGCTAGAATACTAAGTGATTCGCCTGAAGAAGTTGCAGGTGCACTCAGTCGTGCTGAAGTGTTATACCTTGAGGGTAGGTTGCCAGACAATGCGAACCCTATAGCGATTGTACTGCATGGTCCTGAAGTTGAAATTTTTTTCAAAGATAACTATGACGAATATAAGGATATCGTTGATTTGGCCGCAAGGTTAAGTGCATTTGGAGTAGTGGATGTCAGAGTCTGTGAAACGCAAACCGGTATACTCGGGCGCAGCCGCTCAAGTGTACATTCCTTTATTGGTACAGTTCTCTTTGGTCCAACAGAGGTAAAGCGCTTGCTTAATCAGCAAAATTACGTTTATTTTTAGCGGCTTTCCTTATTTTAAATCTCTACGTTAAAGCTCTATTTTAAAAATATCCCGCCTAGAATAACGTGCTTCTTGGCTCCGGTGACTGAGGGTAAGTTGCTGGTTTTCCCTTCCATAGTTTGTTTTGCCATCCATGCAAAGCACGCCGCCTCCACCCATTCAGGTTCAATCCCAAGTGTTTCAGTTGTGGAGAAAAGGCGTGGTTTTAGCCTACTTTTAAGTCGGTTGCAGAATGCGCGATTATGAGAGCCACCGCCACAGATATAAATTTCATATTCTGCCGGGCTTACTACCCTTTCAATTGCCGCGGCAATACTTTCTACGCTTAATTCTAGTAAGCTTGCTTGAACATCTACTGCTGAAAAAATATCTTGAAGTTGCTTGAGTTGTTGTTCTAGCCAAGGCAGATTAAAATCTTCTCTCCCTGTGCTTTTTGGGGGTGCCAATGAAAAATAGGGGTGGCTTAATAGTTTGTTGACTATTTTTGGGCGAACTTTTCCTTGTGACGCCCAGTCACCATTCTTGTCGTACGCTGTATTTTTGTGAAGTTGGCACCAGCTATCCATTAAGCCGTTAGCGGGTCCTGTATCGAAACCGATAGGCTGTCCATTAGAAGGTAAATGTGTAATGTTCGCGATACCGCCAGTATTTAGTATAATTCTACCAATTTTTTTCGATTGAAATAACATTGAGTGAAATGCTGGTGCTAATGGCGCGCCGTGTCCGCCCGCTGCTATATCCCGGCGGCGGAAGTCTGCAACTGTTGTTATTCCCGTATTTTCGGCAATGATATTAGGGTCGCCAATTTGTAAGGAAAATCCATTTGAATGTTTTGTTGGCGAGAGTTCATTGGTGGGCGGGTAGTGTCGAATAGTTTGGCCGTGACTGCCAATGGCTAAGATTCTGTCTGGTTTTATCGTGGATTGCTTGCAAAGAGCTAGCGCAGCTTGGCTGAACAATAGGGCGAATTCATAATCTAGGTGGCGTATTTTCTCAATTTCGTTTTTGCCATTGACGGCCAAGTCAAAAACAACCTCTCTTATCCTTTCAGGAATTTTTTTGGTGTGTGTGCTAATAATGGATGGCTTGTCCCTGTCCCACTGAATGAGAATCGCATCTATGGCG
The DNA here is from genome assembly GCA_047629215.1 of Cellvibrionaceae bacterium. Classification (GTDB taxonomy): domain Bacteria; phylum Pseudomonadota; class Gammaproteobacteria; order Pseudomonadales; family Cellvibrionaceae; genus CANLBN01. Next base: position 8,168 of record JBLHWO010000110.1, read on the forward strand.
TCGACACTAGTGCCGGATAATAAACCAATAGTGTAGGTTTGGCTCATGTTCTTTTAGTTAGCAGTAGAGTCTTCTGGTTTTGTTGTAGAGGCAATTTGTATATTGCCCCCATATTTTTTAAGTTGAGCAACGATAGCTTTCGTTTGAAAGTTAAAGTTATCTAGCTCTGTTTTAGCGATTGATTTTGATTTTGGTAGAGGCACTCTAACCGGGTTTCGAACTGAGCCATTTAGATAAAATTCATAATGTAGGTGTGGTCCTGTCGCTAAGCCGGATGAGCCAACATATCCAATAATTTGTCCTTGCTTTACGCGTGTCCCAGTACGAATACCTCGGCCATATTTATGCATGTGAGCATACAAGGTTTTGTATGATTGCCCGTGTTGTATGATAACGGTTCTACCGTACCCCCCCTTAGCTCCAGCTAGCATAACTTTACCGTCACCAGCAGCCTTTATTGGTGTTCCAGTGGGTGCAGCGTAATCAGTTCCCTTGTGGGCGCGAATTCTATTGAGGATAGGGTGTTTACGGCTAAGGTTAAAGTGAGAGCTAATTCGAGCAAAGTCGACAGGAGTGCGCAAAAATGCCTTGCGCATGCTTTTGCCTTCGGGGGTAAAATAATTGCTATCGCCTTTGCTGTCAGTATATCGAACGGCCTTAAACGTTTTACCCTGGTTGCTAAACTCAGCCGCTAAAATAGGGCCGTTGCGTAGTTTTTCACCATTTAAAAAGTGTTCTTCGTACAGTACTTTGAAGCTATCATTAGCCCGAATATCGAGAGCAAAATCGACATCCCATCCAAATATACTTGCCAGCTCCATAATCAAGCGTTCTTCCATACCAGCGTTAGTTCCCGCTAAGAATAGAGAGTTGGCTATAGTCGCTTCACGGTAGGCGATGTGAATATCCGGTTTTATTGATATGTCTGAATGCTCAAAGCCAGTTTGTGTACGATTAAACTCGACGGAATTTAATTTGTTTTTTTGGTAACGTAATTTTTCTAGCCTGTTATTGACGATATTGAATTGGATTTTTTGTCCGGGGTATAAGCGAGCTAGGGCTTTGGCGGCGGGGTTGCTGCTTATTAATTCATGCAGGCTGGTGTCGGCAAGACCCGCGCGCTGGAATAAAACCGATAAATTATCTCCTGATTTAACCGTTTCTGTTTTCCAGTCTATTGCTAAGGGTTTTGTAGCGGGTCCTATTTTTATGGTGTCTGAGATAATTAAGGGTAAGTCAACAGCATGCTCTTGGCGTTGGGAAAGGGACGGCTCTTTCGAGGGACTAATGGCAGAAAACAAGAGCAAAGAACAGCCAAGGGTTCCGATCGCCAATGCGTGGGCGCGAGGAAAGCCTTTTATTTGTTTTTTTATATTAATTTGTTTAATAAAATCAAAGTGTTTCATGTCGTTTTTAATGCTTTACTATATCTTATTAGCTATAGACGCTTTTATACCAGAATGCGATCAATTAATCACCTCTAAATTTCGACTGGTTCTTTATAAGTTGATGCAGTTCAATTTAATGCTTCATGGATTCGAAATGTTCAGTCTTCTCCTTGATTGCAATGGCTTGTTTTTGGTGGAGGTTCCGGTATTGTGTGCGCCTTGAATAGAGGTCGATAATGCCGTCAATGATTGGCATTTATTTATATCTTTAATTTTTTTATGCTGTCCGAGCTTGGTTCTTAAGTGCGGGTGAGTGAATACGATTCAGGTGGGTATCAAAGTGAGTGTTGGATCAGAATTATTGTCAGATTTAGAGGCGCGCGGCCTAGTCGCTCAAATGACAAGTGAGGATTCACTTCGTGATTTTCTCGATGAGCCGCGAATATTATATTGTGGTTTTGATCCAACTGCAGACAGCCTACATATCGGTAGCTTGGTTCCCCTGTTAACCTTAAAACGTTTTCAGATGGCAGGCCATAAGCCGGTTGCGCTGGTTGGTGGGGCCACAGGGCTTATCGGTGATCCCAGTTTCAAGGCGCAGGAACGCAAACTGAATGCGCCCGACATTGTTGCGGGTTGGGTCGAAAAGTTAAAGTCTCAAGTATCACGCTTCATTGATTTTGAGGCTGAATCTAATGCGGCGGTGGTAGTTAATAATCTTGACTGGATGTCCGGTGTGTCGGTGCTCGACTTCTTAAGGGACATAGGTAAATATTTTTCTATCAATAATATGATAAGCAAGGAGTCAGTAAAGCAGCGTATCAACCGTGAGGGCGCCGGGATCTCTTATACTGAATTTAGTTATATGTTGCTTCAATCCTATGACTTTGCAGAGCTATATAAGCAACATGGTTGTACTATCCAAATAGGTGGTTCCGACCAGTGGGGTAATATTGTCGGTGGCGTTGAGTTAACGAGGCGGCTTCATGGCGCGCAAGTTTATGGGCTGACTCTGCCTTTGGTCACAAAGGCTGATGGCGCCAAGTTTGGAAAAACAGAGTCCGGCACCATTTGGCTGGACCCTTTAAAAACATCTCCGTACGCTTTTTATCAGTTCTGGTTAAATGCAGCAGATGCGGATGTTTATCAATTTCTTAAATATTTTACTTTTCTTGATGCGCTTAAGATAGATGATATAGAGAAAGAAGATCATGCTGCTGCGGGTCGCCCAAGTGCTCAGGGTATTTTGGCCGAAGAGGTTACGCGTATTGTTCATGGTCAGATGGCATTGAGTTCCGCGCAAAAAATAACCGAAACCTTGTTTAGTGGCGATGTCCAGGATTTGACGCTGAGCGACTTGCTACAGTTAGAGCAAGATGGTCTCCCGTCTACAATTCTGGATCAGGGCAAGTTATCGGAGGAGCCTCTAACGAGCTTATTTGTTTTAGCTGGTTTGGCTAAAAACGGTAAGCAGGTAAAGGATGCTTTATCCCGCAACGCCATCGCCTCGAATGGAGAGCCATTGGGGTGGGATCAAAATATGTCAGCTGCGTCATTGTTCACAGAGCAGAGATCACTGCATGGGAAGTGGTTTCTAGTTAAGTTTGGTAAGAAGAGCTACCATCTATTTACGCTGAAAAAAATAGATGCTGCAAATGTAATGCTTTGATACCTATGTTTTTGGTTTTTATCTACTAGAATAGAGATAAAGAGGTTTCATTATTTAAAGAAGGTAGAATGGCTGAAGAAAAGCGCCGGCAGAATAAGCGCTATAATGTAAATTGGTCCTCTCGCTTGCTGTTTGCTGATAAGC
>JBLHWO010000111.1:0-11192 GCA_047629215.1 Cellvibrionaceae bacterium
TTGTCAAGAAACTGAATAACTTTTGCTCAATTTCGGCACAATCCCTATAATGCACTCCCTTTTTGATAAACTGATATTTTGCTACTGAGGTGATTATGGATTATCCACATCAATACGATGTGATAGTGATTGGTGGCGGCCATGCCGGAACTGAAGCCTGCCTAGCTGCTGCCCGTATGGGTTGTTCAACGCTATTACTCACTCACAATGTAGAAACCTTAGGTCAAATGTCTTGTAACCCGGCTATTGGCGGTATTGGTAAAAGTCATTTGGTAAAAGAAATCGATGCTATGGGCGGTGCTATGGCCTTAGCGACGGATAAAGGCGGTATACAGTTCCGCGTGTTGAATTCTCGTAAAGGGCCAGCAGTTAGGGCTACAAGGGCTCAGGCAGATAGGGTGCTTTACAAAGCCGCCATTCGTGAAATACTTGAAAACCAGCAAAATCTGCAAATTTTTCAGCAGTCTGTTGATGATCTCATAGTCGAAGGCGAGACGGTCAAAGGCGTCGTCACTCAAATAGGCCTTAAGTTTTACGCGCCTTCGGTGATTCTGACAGCGGGCACTTTTTTAGGCGGTAAAATTCATATTGGCCTAAAGAATCATTCAGGAGGTCGTGCCGGTGATCCGCCCTCAATAGCATTAGCGGATAGGCTTAAGGAGCTACCATTACGAGTTGACAGGCTTAAAACGGGCACACCTCCTCGCATAGATGCAAAGTCGGTTGACTTTAGTGAACTTCAAGAACAATGGGGAGATACACCCTTACCCGTCATGTCAATGATGGGTAAACTTGAAGACCATCCTCAGCAAACCTGTTGTTGGATTACCCATACAAATCAACAAACCCACGATATAATTAAAAATGGTCTTGATCGCTCCCCCATGTATACCGGTGTGATAGAAGGAGTGGGTCCACGTTATTGTCCATCGATTGAAGATAAGGTCCATCGCTTCGCCGATAAAGACTCTCATCAAATTTTTATTGAGCCGGAAGGCTTAACGACACATGAGCTCTACCCTAACGGTATTTCAACAAGCCTTCCCTTTGATGTGCAATTAGAATTAGTGCGTTCGATCAAAGGTTTTGAACAGGCGCATATTATGCGGCCGGGTTATGCCATTGAATATGATTATTTTAATCCGCAAGATTTAAAACCCAGCTTAGAAACTCGTTGTATAAATGGTTTGTTTTTTGCCGGACAAATTAACGGTACAACCGGTTATGAAGAAGCGGGTGCGCAGGGTTTACTGGCAGGACTTAATGCTGGGTTAAAAGCCAAAGAAAAAGAGTATTGGTGCCCACGTCGTGACCAAGCTTACATTGGTGTTCTCGTCGATGATTTAATTACTATGGGAACGCAAGAGCCTTACCGTATGTTTACCAGTCGTGCAGAATATCGATTATTATTACGTGAAGACAACGCGGATTTACGTTTAACAGAAATAGCGAGAGAGTTTGGTTTAGTCGATGATATTCGTTGGCAAGCTTTCAATGAAAAACGTGAAGGTATTATAGTAGAAGAGCAACGTTTAAAATCTACATGGGTGCAAGCTCACGGTGAACAAGCGAAGCTATTGGAAGAGAAATTAAAATCACCCTTAACCCGCGAATACAATATGTATGAATTATTGAAGCGGCCGGAATTAAACCATAAAGATATTCAAGCATTAGATGATATAAATGTTAATTCAACAATTGCTGAACAAGTTGAGATCAGCGCAAAGTACGCAGGTTACATCGATAGACAAGCAGAAGATATAGCACGTCTACGGCAGCATGAAGAAACACTGCTACCTGAGAGTTTTGATTATTCGACGGTAGAGGGTTTATCTAATGAAGTTAAACAAAAATTATCAGATCAGCGTCCAGACAATTTAGGTAGAGCGGCGCGAATTCCGGGAGTAACCCCTGCAGCGGTTTCACTAATATTAATTTATTTAAAAAAACGTGGTTTATTGAAAAAAAATAAATTAGTTAATTAATATAATTGTTTAGCCGCTTAAAAAATTATGAATAAAAATCAGTGTGAAAAATTACTATCCGATGGATTGGATAAAATGGGAATAAAATTAAACAAAAAAATCGTTGGTTTATTATTAGATTATTTGGAAAATTTTTATAAATGGAATCAAGCTTATAACTTATCAGCTATCAGGCAACCAGAACAAATGGTGTCGCGGCATTTACTGGATAGTTTGGCACTAGTTCCTTTTTTAGAACTTTTCATTGATAATTTTTTTCGATCTAAGCGTTCTGAAGAAAAAATAAATTTAATCGATATTGGTACGGGGGGCGGCTTGCCAGGTTTACCATTGGCGATAGTCTTTCCCGACATCAACGTAACCTTACTGGATAGTAACGGTAAAAAAACACGGTTTTTATTTCAAACAGCGCATAAGTTGGGTTTGGAAAATATAGAGATCGAAAATAATAGAGTCGAAAAATTCTCACCTTCTCATGAATTCGCTATAGTCACAAGCCGTGCATTTGCTGGCTTAAAAGATATGGTGAAAGGTGCAGAACATCTTGTTGCCGATAAAGGTGAGTTTTGGGCGATGAAGGGAATTTACCCAGATTTAGAACTACTTGATTGCGCTAGTCAAGCTGAGCTTATCAGCGCAGAAAAATTAAGCGTTCCCGATATGTTGGATAATACAAGCGAAGTAGAACGGTATTTAATCAGGCTGAGATCTAAACGCTCTACTGATGAATAATTTATCACTAACTATTTGAGTAAACGACAGTGAGTAAGATTTACGCGATTACTAATCAAAAAGGTGGCGTTGGTAAAACCACAACATGCGTTAACTTAGCGGCCTCTTTAGTAGTGATAAAAAAAAGAGTATTGCTAATTGATCTCGACCCTCAGGGTAATGCAACCATGGGAAGCGGCGTAAACAAAAATGATGTTACCCACTCGGTTTACGATGTATTGGTCCATAAACTACCAATCGAGCAAGCACGTCAGCGGTCACCCAGTGGTAAGTATGATGTAGTTCCTGCAAACGGAGATCTAACGGCGGCAGAAGTTAAACTATTGGGTATGGAAAATAAAGAGTCAGCCTTAAGCAACGCTGTAAAGCCGATTGCAAGCCAATATGATTTTGTATTGATAGACTGTCCGCCCTCTCTTAATATGCTGACGGTCAATGCTTTAGTTGCCAGTGATTACGTTATTATTCCAATGCAGTGTGAATATTATGCCTTAGAAGGCTTATCCTCACTTATCAGTACAATCGAACAGATCCAGGAAGTCGCAAACCCAAAGCTATCAATAGCGGGTATTTTACGGACGATGTATGACCCTCGTAGTAGTCTTACCGTAGAAGTATCAGATCAACTAGAAGATTTTTTTGGCACTAAACTATACCAAACCTGTATTCCCAGAAATGTACGTTTAGCTGAAGCGCCTAGCTTCGGTCAGCCCGCTTTGATTTATGATCGACAATCAAAAGGCGCAATTGCTTATTTAGCATTGGCGGGTGAATTTATTCGCCGCAGTGAATTAGCCAGAAAAGAACACGAACTTGCGCGCTAAAAAAAGCGCTTAAACGATAGGCTTAAGCTTTAAAAGAATAGACCAGAGAAATACTATGGCAACAAAACGTAAAGGTTTGGGTAGGGGTTTAGATGCTTTGTTAGGCGGGGGCAACACTTCGGTTAAGTCAGCGCCTACAATAGACACAGATACTTCAGACCAGACAGATTCTACAAATACCAGCAAAAATGAAGAGTTAAAATACGTCCCTATTGATTTAATACAGCGCGGAAAATATCAGCCCCGACGAGACATGCATCCAGAGGCTCTAGAAGAGTTGGCTGAATCCATCAAGGCCCAAGGCGTTATTCAGCCAATCGTTATCCGTCCGATAAGTGCTGATAAATACGAAATCATTGCCGGTGAAAGACGCTGGCGAGCAACTCAAATAGCCGGTTTAGACACGATTCCCGCAGTCGTTCGTGATGTGCCAGATGAAGCAGCTATTGCGATGGCACTAATTGAAAACATTCAGCGTGAAGACCTAAACCCCATAGAAGAGGCGATGGCCTTAAAGCGTCTACAAGATGAATTTGAGTTAACCCACCAAGAAGTTGCCGATGCCGTGGGTAAATCTCGTACCGCAGTGACTAACTTACTGCGCTTGATAAGCCTCGACGGTGAAGTCAAAAAACTACTAGAGCATGGTGATATTGAAATGGGTCATGCGCGCTCCGTATTAAGTTTAGAGCCTTTAACGCAGCGTGATGTGGCGCAGCAGGTTGTCGGCAAAAGTCTATCCGTAAGACAAACAGAAGCGCTAGTGAGACGTTTGCAGGAAGATAAAAAGCAGATTGAGCCTCAAACCGTTAGCACCCCAGACTTACAGAAATTAGAAGAAGGTTTATCAGACAAAATCGGCGTGCCAGTGATGATTCAACATACTGCTAAAGGTAAGGGTAAACTAGTCCTTAAATACAATAGCCTAGATGAATTAGATGGTATTTTAGCGCATATGAGTTATGAAGCAAAATAAAACAAGAGATGATATTCCTAGAGATAGAGCGACCATACAGCTAAAAAGAGAATACAATTTCCTAATATAAATTATATTACTTACAAATCTTTATTGAATCCTGAGCCATGACCCCCTATAATCTCGCTCGATTGTAGCTCCATAGAGGCTTTTAGGGTTATTTTAGTTGTATTTGCACCTGCATTTCTGATGGTTAATATAACTAAAGAGAATTCGAGTACAGCAACGAATTAGTAAAATCGAAGAGAAAGTAATTGAGTAACCCTTTGTTGAAGAAACAACCGGCTACAAAAGTAACCCAACGACAGAAAGTCGTAACGCTATTGTGTTCGCAGTTGCTGTTACTGTTGTTAAGTGTGTTTGTGATGAGCTGGCTCAACTATACAATAGCATTGTCTGTGTTGGTTGGCGGTCTTATACACTGGGTTCCCAATGGGTACTTTACGCTCTACGCTTTTCGTTTCCATGGCGCACAAGCCGCAATATTAATATTGGGCAGTATGTACCAGGGGGAATTTGGCAAGCTATTACTAACAAGTATCGGTTTTGCTCTGGCTTTTGCATTATTAAAGTCAATTGTCCCACAGGCTCTTTTTGTAGCCTTTATTGTTATGACTATCAGTCAATGGTTTTTGGTCAGTCGATGGTAAGTAATTTGCTGTTTAGCGATAGAAAATGTGTTGGGAATTTTGTTTAAAGCATCATAAAGAATTATTCGGTCGGTGGTGTTTAAGTCATATCGGCGAAAAACATTTTATAGAACACTTTTTCATAGAATACGGGCGGTTATAGAGAATGGCAGGCGGAAGCTCCATAGAGTATATTCAGCATCATTTGCAAAACTGGACCTACGGTAAATTACCGTCGGGTTACGAACGCTATGATGGCTCCATCCTTCAAGAAACGGTATGGACTAATGCTCTTAGTTCTCAAGAAGCAAAGGATATGGGCTTCAACGCGGTTCATGTGGACACCTTAGGGTGGTCGATATTTCTTGGTGCCTTATTTTTGTTTGTCTTTCATTTTGCGGCCAAGAGAGCTACTGCTGGTGTACCTAAGGGTTTACAGAGTTTTGTTGAGTTGGTAGTAAGCTTTGTAGACACGACCGTGAAAGATTTGTTTCACTTTAAAAGCCCAGCAGTTGCACCACTGGGTTTAACTGTATTTTGCTGGGTGTTTTTGATGAACTTAATGGATCTGATCCCCGTCGATTGGCTTCCTGTGGTCGCAGCGAAAATTGCCGGTAACCCCAACTTTTTCTTCAAGGTTGTTCCTACCACCGACCCAAATGGAACCTTGGGTTTAGCATTCGGTGTGTTTTTAATGCTGATCTTTTTCAGCATTAAAAGTAAAGGGTTTTTGGGTTTTTTCAAAGAACTTACCTTTCATCCCTTCGCGCCACCAACTAAAGGTTTTGGTGTTTTACTAATTCCCTTATTTATACTTATTAATTTCACTTTAGAATTCGTCTCGTTGATAGCAAAGCCTGTCACTTTAGGCTTGCGACTATTCGGTAACCTTTACGCGGGTGAAATGATATTTATATTAATCGCATTAATGTTTGGCGCAGGGCTATTTCTAGGTCTTTTCGGAGGCGTATTACAGCTAGCTTGGGCCATATTTCACATCTTGGTTATCACGCTGCAGGCGTTCATATTTATGGTTTTGACAATTGTATATATGGCAATGGCGCATGATGATTTGGATGAGAGTCATTAATTTAACCCTAGCATCATTTAAATTTTAAATTACCTTTATTCGGGAGAGTAAAATGGAAGCAATTGGTTTAGTTTATATTTCAAGCGCATTTATCATCAGTTTTGCAGCGTTGGGAACTGCGATTGGTTTTAGTTTATTAGGTGGAAAGTTGTTAGATGGTGCAGCTCGCCAGCCAGAACAGGGTCCAGCGCTACAAGGTAAAATGTTCATAATGGCGGGTCTCTTGGATGCTGTTCCGATGATTGGTGTCGGTATCGCAATGTATTTGATATTTGTTGTGGCGCCAGGCCTTCAAGCAGCAGTAGCAGTTTAATAAAATCATACTAATTCATATTTAAAAGGGGTATTGGTGTGAATATTAATCTGACATTGATTGGTCAAACCCTAACCTTCTTTGTTTTTGTTTGGTTTTGTGCAAAGTTTGTTTGGCCCACGTTAATTTCAGTAATGGAAGAACGTGAAAAGAAAATCGCCGACGGCTTACTCGCTGCAGAACATGCTGATAAAGACTTAGAGTTGGCGAAAAAGAAAGCAACAGAACGGCTTCGTGAAGCTAAGGTGCAAGCTGCGTTAATTGTTGATCAAGCAAACAAGCGCGCAACGCAATTGGTTGACGAAGCGAAAGAACAGGCGAAGGTAGAAGCAGAACGTTTAATTACTGCTGCAAAAGCAGAAATTGAACAAGAGTCAAACCGTGTAAAAGAATCACTCCGTGGTCAGGTAGCGACCTTAGTAATTGCTGGAGCTGAAAAAATTCTGGGTAAATCTATTGATGCGAAAGTACACAATGATTTAGTCAGTGAACTTGCAGCGGACTTATAAGTAGGCAATTTATGGCTGAACTAACTACATTGGCTCGACCCTATGCAAGAGCAGCATTTGAGTTTGCCCGAGAAAACAAAGGCCTCGATAGCTGGTCATCGTCACTGGCAGTAGCGGCTGCGGTATCGCAAGACAATACTGTTGCTAAATTGCTTTATTCTCCTACCTTAACAGCAAAGCAGAAAGCGGCTGTATTAACTGAAATTTGTGGTGATAAGCTGCAAGAAAAAGTTAAAGCCTTTATTGTGGTGTTGGCAGAAAATAAGCGCCTAGGTTTACTTGGTCATATATCTAATTTCTTTGAAAGCTTGAAAGCGCAGCAAGAAAAATTTTCTGATGTGCAGGTTGTGTCAGCATTCGAATTAGATAGCAGTGTTGAAAAGTCTTTAGCAGATAAACTGAAAATGGTGTTTATAAGCGATGTCGCTTTAAAAATAGACGTTGATGCATCACTTATCGGTGGGGTGATTATTCGCTCTGGCGATACCGTTATAGATGGCTCAATTAAAGGTCGTTTAAACAAATTAGCAGAAAGTTTTGGTTTATAGCTTTACTTTATAGCACTACTTAATAGTTTTGCCATACCGTTTTATTTAATGATTTTATTTTAAATCAAAAGCTAATAAAACTTTTAATAAACAATTATTTTTTAATGAACAGCAATTCCATAGGGAATTGAGGAACAGAGCATGCAGCAGCTGAATCCTTCAGAGATTAGTGAAATGATTAAGAACCGCATCGACTCTCTCGATGTAGGCAGTGAGGCCCAAAACGAAGGTACTGTGGTCTCCGTAGCAGACGGCATTATTCGAATTCACGGTCTGGCCGATGTTATGTACGGTGAGATGATTGAATTTGAAGGCGGTCTTTACGGGATGGCGCTCAACCTAGAGCGTGACTCAGTTGGTGCGGTTATTCTTGGTGATTACAAAGGTATAGCGGAAGGCCAAACCTGTAAATGTACTGGACGCATTTTGGAAGTACCTGTCGGTCCTGAGCTTCAGGGTCGAGTTGTAAATGCCTTAGGTGAGCCAATTGATGGTAAAGGCCCAATCAACGCCAAAATGACTGATGCAATTGAAAAAATTGCACCGGGCGTAATTGAGCGGCAGTCGGTTGATCAGCCAGTTCAGTTAGGTTTGAAAGCAATTGATGCCATGGTGCCGGTAGGCCGCGGTCAGCGTGAGCTAATTATTGGCGACCGTCAAACGGGTAAAACAGCGATTGCCATCGATGCGATTATTAATCAAAAAGGTAAAGGCATTAAGTGTGTTTACGTTGCGATTGGCCAAAAAGCTTCTTCAGTTGCATCCGTTGTTCGTAAGCTAGAAGAGCACGGTGCAATGGAGCATACTATTGTTGTTGCCGCTACCGCTTCAGATCCAGCAGCGATGCAGTTTCTTGCACCCTTCTCGGGTTGTTCAATGGGTGAATATTACCGTGACCGCGGTGAAGATGCCCTTATTATTTATGATGATTTGACCAAGCAAGCAATCGCTTATCGACAAATTTCTTTACTACTTCGCCGTCCACCAGGTCGTGAAGCATATCCAGGTGATGTTTTCTATTTGCATTCTCGCCTACTGGAACGAGCGTCTCGAGTCAGCGCTAAGTACGTTGAAAATTTCACTAATGGAGAAGTTAAAGGTAAAACGGGTTCGTTAACGGCACTACCTATAATTGAGACTCAAGCGGGTGATGTATCTGCTTTTGTACCCACCAACGTAATCTCTATTACAGATGGTCAGATATTCTTAGAAACAGATTTGTTTAGTTCGGGGATTAGGCCAGCAATGAATGCGGGTGTTTCGGTTTCTCGTGTTGGTGGTGCAGCTCAAACCAAGGTGGTTAAAAAACTGTCTGGTGGTATTCGTACTGCATTAGCCCAGTACCGTGAACTTGCTGCTTTTGCTCAGTTTGCATCGGATCTTGATGATGCAACTAAAGCACAGCTGAACCACGGTGAGCGTGTTACTGAATTAATGAAGCAAAAACAATATTCGCCATTGGCTATTTCTGAAATGGGTGTGGTGCTTTACGCCGCCAACGAAAATTATTTGAGCGATATTCCTGTTAATAAGATAGGTGATTTTGAATCATCATTATTATCTTATATGGCGAGTGAATACGGAGAGTTAATGAATAAGATTAATGACTCAGGTAATTACGATAAAGAAATCGAAGAGACGTTTAAATCAGCTATCGAAAAATTTAAGGCAACTCAAACCTGGTAACAGGCTAGACGAGTCTTGAGGCTAGACGCTAAAAATTATTAGCCTCTAACCTCAAGTCATTATCAATGTGGCTAACGTGGAAATATAAAATGGCAGTCGGTAAAGAAATACGTACGCAGATTTCGAGTATTAAAAGTACGCAGAAAATTACTAATGCAATGCAAATGGTTGCAGCAAGTAAAATGCGTAAAGCTCAGAATCGTATGGAGCTAGGTAAGCCTTATGCCCAGCGTATCCGCAGTGTCGTTGGTCATATTGCTAGCGCTAATCCAGAATATAAGCATTTATATTTACAAGAGCGTGAAGTAAAGCGAGTCGGTTTTATTGTAGTGTCTAGTGATCGGGGTTTGTGTGGCGGGTTAAATACAAATGCGTTTAAAGCTGCCGTTAAGTCAATGCAGTCTTGGGCAGAACAAAAAATAGAGATTGATTTGTGTTTGATTGGGGCTAAGGGGGCTGCTTTCTTTAATAACTACGGCGGCAATGTTGTTGCTTCCGTTCGCGATATTGGTGAAGCACCCTCGGTATCGGATTTGATCGGGACCATCAAAGTGATGCTCGATAATTATAGTGATGGAAAGATTGATCGACTATTTATCGTTAGCAATGAGTTTATAAATACGATGACTCAATCACCATTGGTTGATCAATTATTACCGCTTAAGGCAGAACAAGAAACTGAACATAAGCACGCTTGGGATTATCTTTACGAACCTGGTGCAGAAGAAATTCTTGATGCTTTGTTGGTTCGTTATGTAGAGTCTCAAATATACCAAGCAGTGGTTGAAAATGCAGCTTGTGAGCAAGCGGCACGAATGATAGCAATGAAAAGCGCAACCGATAATGCTGGCGATATTATTGATGATTTACAATTGGTTTATAACAAAGCTCGCCAGTCTGCGATTACACAAGAATTATCAGAAATTGTTAGTGGCGCTGCAGCGGTATAGATTATTATATTTTAAAAAAATGGGCACAGATTCAATTAATTCTGGCCTTATTTAATTTATTTGTGTGGGGATAACTGATTCGAGATTAATCGAGTCTGACCCCATTGAAAACAAACAAACTTTTTCAGTAATTTAGGGGACTCGGAAAATGAGCAGCGGACGTATCGTACAAATCATTGGTGCCGTAATTGATGTGGAATTTCCACGAGATGCAGTGCCCAAGATCTATGACGCACTAACAGTTAGAGAAAAAGATCTAACGTTGGAAGTTCAGCAACAACTTGGTGACGGTGTTGTTCGTGCGATTGCCATGGGCTCTTCAGAGGGGGTTAGTCGCGGTTTAGAAGTGACCAATACACAGGCCCCTATTTCCGTTCCTGTTGGAATTGAAACCTTGGGACGTATTATGGACGTGCTGGGTAGACCTATCGACGAGTGCGGTCCCATTGGCGGAAAAAAGGCGGCTGAACAGGAACAAATGCCTATTCACCGCAAAGCCCCTGCTTATGAAGAACTAGCCGCGTCAGAAGAATTACTAGAAACCGGTATTAAGGTGATCGACTTAATTTGTCCTTTCGCGAAAGGCGGTAAAGTGGGTTTGTTCGGCGGTGCTGGTGTTGGTAAAACTGTTAATATGATGGAATTAATTAACAATATTGCGATTCAGCACAGTGGTTTATCCGTATTCGCGGGTGTGGGTGAGCGTACTCGTGAGGGTAACGATTTTTACCATGAAATGCAGGAAGCTGGTGTTGTTAATATTGAAAAACCCGACGAATCAAAAGTCGCGATGGTTTACGGCCAGATGAATGAACCGCCAGGTAACCGTTTGCGAGTTGCGCTGTCGGGACTAACTATGGCTGAAAAATTTCGTGACGATGGCAAAGACGTATTATTTTTTGTTGATAATATTTACCGTTATACGCTTGCGGGTACTGAGGTGTCGGCAC
>JBLHWO010000112.1:0-10957 GCA_047629215.1 Cellvibrionaceae bacterium
TCAGAAGAAGATTTCAGAAGAAGAGCGCAGACGAAAGATTACAGTCACTAACTATAGCGGGCTGAATTTTAAAAAAGAAAATTTCATTGTGTACTAGGCCTTTGTTCAGCGCTTTTAAAGCAAGCAAAAGAAGAGCTAGTGGAAACTAACTATAAATTATAAATTAGAGATTAGAACAATGGCTACACAGCAATTACGCAAAAACCAATCAAAAAAAACTCCTCAGGCTGTTATCGCCGCAGCTGATATCGAAATAGTCGAGCCTGTTGTTGGGAAAGTGGTAGAAGAAAAAATCGAAGCTCTCGAAGTCGATAAGGTGCAGAAGACCTTAGACGCTACCCAGCTATATTTGAACGAAATTGGTTTTTCGCCATTGTTGAGTGCTGAAGAAGAAGTGTTCTTTGCACGGAAGGCGCTTAAGGGCGAAGAGGAGGCGCGTAAGCGTATGATAGAGAGTAATTTGCGCCTAGTCGTAAAAATTGCTCGACGTTATGTTAATCGCGGTTTAGCGCTATTAGATTTGATTGAAGAGGGCAATTTGGGCTTGATAAGAGCCGTTGAAAAGTTTGATCCCGAGCGTGGTTTTCGTTTTTCTACTTATGCAACATGGTGGATTCGCCAAACCATCGAGCGTGCGATTATGAATCAGACCCGCACTATTCGCTTACCTATTCATGTCGTTAAAGAACTAAATGTTTATTTGCGTGCAGCTCGTGAATTATCACAAAAGCTAGATCATGAGCCTTCCGCAGAAGACATTGCCAACTTGCTAGAGAAGCCAGTTGCAGATGTTGAGCATATGCTTGGCTTGAATGAGCGAGTCAACTCTATCGATGCGAAAATCGGTAGTAATGGCGATAAGACATTAGGTGACACCATTCCTGATCAGCAGGCGTCAGACCCAGTATCCTTATTGCAAAGTAGCGATTTAAGTGAAAGTATCGATGGCTGGTTAACAGAGTTAACGGAGAAGCAGCGCGAAGTTTTATGCCGTCGATTTGGTCTGCGCGGCCACGAAATTAGTACCTTAGAAGAAGTCGGCAGAGAGATAGGTTTAACAAGAGAAAGAGTGCGTCAAATACAAGTGGAGGCTCTCAAACGTTTGAGAGATATTATGAGGCAACAAGGCTTGGATAGTGAGTGCTTGTTTGGTTTGGCGGGATAAGCTAACTGATCATAGTTAGGCCATTCTTTTTGCCCGGCTAATAAACCTAAGTACCGCAGTTGAATCTGCTGCGGCTGCCTAGGGTACAGAATCTAAAGCGTTTTTCACTTTTTTAGGCAGCACCCGTAGGGTAGTTACGACTTTGCCTAAAAAAGCAAAAACCACTTTATATTACGCCCCTTATTCACTCTCGTAACAATCCAGCTGCGGCATTTTGGATATTAGTTTTGGGTTCGGCTATTACTAGGATTGTTTAGTCTATGGAGTATGAGGTATTGAGATGAAAAATAGTGGTGCTCGAGGAATGTTTAACTTATTGATATTTATACGCTTACTGGTTGTTTTCTGTGGAGAAACGAGCCTTTGGAATTGACAATGTCAGTTTGCATCCCCCTACTGAGGTTTTTCCTATTTTGACTTGCGCTGATAGTTGTTCGGCCCTCCACTTAATATTCTTCAGTCCCTGACCGCCACCTTGAGAGTTGGGAGAAAAAAAACTGCCATTATCTTCAATTGAAATGACGATATCCTCTCCAACGTGGGCTGATTGGCAGCGAAGACTGCTCGCCTGCGCATGCTTAAGAATATTAGAGAAGGCTTCTTGTAGTATGCGGAGAATGTGTAAGGCTTGTTGAGGCTGTAAATAAAGGTGGTCAATGGAGTCATCTATCTCCCAGTGTAGCTGGATGCCCATAGATTCTAAGCGTTTGCTCATTCTATATTTAAAGTCAGCAAGTAGTGCAGATAATACATTGGTGCTAGTATTTAGTGAGTTGATAATCAGTCTAAAGTCGTCAAGGCATCCAAAAAGAATCTCTGAGATGCTTTCTCTAATAGTTGAATTTTCTTCTTTTTCTATTAAGGCCAGCGATGCGACTAGTTGGCCGCCAATGCCATCGTGCATATCTTTCATGATGCGAGTTCTTTCATCAGCTATCGCTTTAGAGCGCTCTAATGAAATTGCCTGCTCTCTGGTTTTATCGAGCTCAATATTTTTTCTTGATAATTCATTGATGGTCTCATTAAGGGACTTAGTTGAAAAATAAATGCGGCCTTGAAGGATTTTTTCATTTTGTTGGATTGAATCAGCCATGTTGTTAAATACTTGTTGGATCTTGAGTAGCTCTCCAGAAGCATTTTCATTGCAGCGCCGATCAAATTTTTTGGCTTCTATTTTTGCTGCAGAAAACCTCAGTGAATTTAATCCAGATAATAACTGACGGCTAAATAAATAAGCTAGGCATAAACCCCCAATGATAGCGAGTAAGGCAACAATTAAAATGCGTTTATAGATACGTTTTTTCTTGGAGAGCATGGCATCTTTTGATAATCCGAAAGTGATATTTCCTAAAGCATCTTCCTTTTTTTCATTCCCAGTAAGGTTGGTAAAGTCGTCGAGGTTGGCGCCCTTGTTGTATACCGTCGTGTTAAATATTTGAGAGTCTTTGTATTGATCTTTTTGTAAAAAAACGAGCGCATTATAATTTTTATCTGAGAAGCGAATAAAATCAATGCTTTGCGATTTCATTATTAGCTGAGCTATTTTTTCAAGCTCATCTCTATTTCCAGTATAAAAATAAAATTCAGAAAGAAGTGTGATTTGTTCAGATAAATTTTTTCCTCTGGAGTCCATGCCTCTATCGGCGTCCTCTAAGCTATCGAAAAGAAAGGATAAGGATATTGCCAGTACAATAAAAACAATAGGGGCTGTGGTGATAAAAAGAAGTTGTGATCGTATGGTTTTAAAAATCATTGGCTGTTCTCCATTTCAATGATTTCGGTACGGCTGAAGTTTAGTGCTCTTGCAATGTTTTCATTTACTTCTACCGTATATTGGGGGTAGCTTGTTTTGTTGTTTAATTTTTTATTTTTTACCCACGTGATAACTTGTTTGTTTGTCTCCTGTATGACTTGATCGGCAGAAGAGTAAGCCGATGCCATTGCCCCCGCCTTCAAAAAAGCTTTTGAGTAACCAATAACCGGTACTTTGTACGTATATGCTTGCTGCAATATCCAGCGCGCACTATTGCCTGACCATATTGTAGGGTCGTATATGGCTACAATAGCTGCGGCGTTAGTTAGTTCTGGTTCAAGTAGTTTTGCAGCATTTTCATTTTCTTTTATAATGATTAGCTTGACATTTTTAGAGCCTTCAATGCTTTCTAGTTCTTTTATGGTGGATGTATTTTTTTCTGATATAATAAACAATATATTTTTTTTGTGCTGCGTTTTGACGGTTTTTTCAGCCGTTTTTAATAGGTTTTTTATAGGTTGGTTTATGTTGATGATAGACCAATATTTTGCATTCTCTATTTTTTCTTTTTTTATGTTGTTGGTTTTTATAAAGCTAAATATTGTCGGGCCTTTTATTTTTTCATATCCGATATTGTCTTGGTGGCCTAAAAAAACAGTCAGATCGTTGTCTTTTGTAGTTTCTTCTTTGGTTTTATTTGCCGTCAAGATTATAACGTCTTCAACTCCTTCTTTTTTTAGTTCGGATTTCACTTGGAGTGCAATTTGTTCATAAATTATAAGTTCTTCGGGGTAGGTGATGTAGATGGAAGCGAAGGAAGTCTTGCAGGCCACTAAAAACGAAAATAAAAATAGTATCGCTTTCATTTTAAAGTATGGTGTAAGATAAGGTTGCGTAGTGGCGCGTTTCAAAAAACCGCCTATTGTCGAATTCTTTGTACTTTTCCCCTATATTTTGTGTGGCAATTTTCACCTCGAATATGTTTTTTCCTACTCTGAATTTTTTTGAAATGGATGCATCGGCTCGAGTATATTTTTCTATTCTATCTCCGGTGTTTAGCCACTCTGCCTCCGCGACATAAAATATTCCAAAGTTAAACTGCCAGCCATCTATTTTTTTTGAGGCTAGCAGGCCATAGCTTTCATTCGGGGCTGTTGAAGTGATTTCGTCTAATTCAGTTGGGTTGATTTCTTCTTCTATTCGAGTCTTTGTCCTTCCATAATTGAAGTGAAATTTAAGGACGTCATTTCGAGTTCGATAGCTTATTTCTCCTTCGATCCCATACGCTTCATGATCGCCATTGTTGCTTATTAATCTGTAGTGGTTGCCTAGGGGGTCATTTTGGCTTAAATCTAAGGGGAAGCCAATGGTGTCCGTTATTTTATCTTTATATAGTTTTAGATCCCACGTGATGGGTAAGGACCTTAGCTGCCCTAAATAGGCGATATCGTAACTGTCTATTCTTTCTGGTTTAATGTTATCGTCAGAAATATAAAGAGTATCAATTAAGAAATTATTTGATAAGAAAACATTTTTATCAAAGTTCCTTTCCAATAAAGACGGAATTCGATAACCGCGCGAAGCAGATAACCTGATTGATTGGGAGTCATTTGTTCGAAAATTTAGGCCGGCTCTTGGAGATAATCTGCCCTTGTAATTATTAGTATGTTCGTAGATTGCCCCCGTATTTAAAGTGACGTGATCGCTTAAGTCTGCTTGAGAATTGCCGAAGATTCTATACGTTATTTCGGATGCTTTACCCTTTTCACTAAAATAAGATTTACTTCTTAGTGTGTCGTAACGAATGCCAGAGCCAAGCATATACTGTTGGCCAGCCACTGTAATGGAATTGTAGGTAGCTTCCATATCGGTTTTACTTGATTCATTAGTTTCATCGCCGTCAATAATTGTTTGGTCGGGTGCGCCAGTGATTGCTGTGAAAGTAGCAGGGGGGATCCCGATAACGTCAGATAGTAGAAAGGATTCTGATAGATCATTTGTCTCATCATCATTGTGGTAAATATTCCATTTTATATCCTGAGTCTGGGATAGTATTTTTTGACCCTTTACGTGAGCGGCCCAACTTCTGGCATCTTTATCCCTGGGCTCTAAAAAACTAGAACTTATTTCCGTACCGGTAAAGCCGTCAGTGTAATTTAGGTGAAGATCAACGGGGTGATGGGTGTTTTTGTTAAACTCTGTATGCAGTGAAAAGGAGTCATAGTCCCTAGAATCGCTATAATCGTCTAGCCCATCATTTTTTCTGTGTGCAGCGGTAAAGCGATAATTAATACTCTCTGTAGAGTCACTAAACCGCAATAACTGGTTTATCTCACCTTTGTTGCCTTTTCTGTAGTGGTAATAAGTTGTGTCATCTAAGGCAGGAGGTTTGGTGATAATGTTGATAGCAGCAGTAAAAGAATTGGAGCCGTAAGCAGAGGCTGATGAACCCCTAACAACTTCAATCCTTTCTATATCGGCCAACTGAATACCCAATAAGTCCCAGTCGACGGTGGAAAGTGTTGGTGTAAATGTAGATCTGCCATTGACTAATACTTGCAGGCGATTGCCAATATCTGAGCCAAGGCCATGGTAGGCAACGGCAAAACGCCTTCCATCTACATGTGCTACTTGGAAACCAGGTACTAACCGTAAT
This sequence comes from Cellvibrionaceae bacterium, assembly GCA_047629215.1. Lineage (GTDB taxonomy): Bacteria > Pseudomonadota > Gammaproteobacteria > Pseudomonadales > Cellvibrionaceae > CANLBN01. Next base: position 5,575 of record JBLHWO010000112.1, read on the forward strand.
AAATCGACAAATTCAATAAACCCAGATGCCTCGATGATTGCTTTATCGATTACGGTAACGCTAGTAGGGCTGGTGAGCACTGATTGATTTAGGCGGCTTGCACTGATAACAATCGGAAGGTCGTCTAGGAATAGGTCATTTTCAGCGCCGCTGAATTCAGCGAGCAAAAGTAAAGAGCTGAGGAAAAAGGCGATGTTTTTTTTTATTTTCATGAGAATCGACGGAGCATGGGAGACTGACCTCTACAGTATCCCTTTTCTAGTGGCCTCGTAAATAGCTTCGGTTTTGTTATTCACGGAAAGCTTTTTATAGATGTTCTTAACGTGCGCATTGACGGTATGAAAAGATAGCTCAAGCATGATGCCAATCTCTTTCGATGTGAAACCTTTACTGACCAGGATTAGAATTTCGTGCTCTCGATTACTTAATATCTTTTGGTCCTCAGTTGGTTCATGAACGTTAGTGTTGAGGCTCAATTCAGTGAGTAGATAGCGCGCAATACTGGGACTGATGGGTGAGCCACCGGCCAACATCTGGCTGATGGCATTGTTGATCTCGATAAAGTTATCATCTTTCAGTAAATAGCCGGAAGCGCCGGCTTTTAGCGCATTAATAACGTGGCCTTCATCCCCAAAAATGGTGATGACAATAGCTAATTTAGTAGTGAAGTTAGGTTTATGAAGCTGGCGGATGAGATTAACCCCGTTACCATCGGGAAGGTCTAGGTCGGTTAATAAAATATCTGGGCTCAGCGTTTCTAACATCGCCAAGCCATCTTGATAAGTGCCAGCCGCGCCGACGAGATTAAATAAGCCGCCTTCAATGATAGCCGTTTCTAGCCGCTCTCTGGTTGCGCTGGAATCTTCGACGATGAGAAGTGTTGGTTTCATAGTTCTTTCCAGTATCAATATAGCCAAATGATGGGCATGCCTTGCCCTCCATGGCGTTCGAGCAATTTTTGAGTGCTTGCAAGCATACCCCAAGGGCACCTAGAAGGCTGTCCGAAAATAGAAAAGCAACTATGAAAAAGCGGATTTTGGCCAGATTTTCTCCTGATTTTCGTCAAATATACCGACTATTATCCTCAAATCATGAAAAAATCTGACTCAAAACCGCCTTCCCTCGCTACGCTTTCTATTCTTGGGCAGCCTCCTATAAATTATATTCCTTGCAAAGGTCTCACGATCTAAATACAAATTTTAGGGTACATCCTAGTGCTTATGGGTATTCTTATATATAACTAGAAGTGGTTAGGGAGGGGTCAAGAAGTGGTTAGGGAGGGGGGCAAGCTTAAATGTGGTCATTATTATTTTTACCAAAAGCCTTGTTTTTTGACGCGCTATCACAAGACTTTCGGTTAACGTAGTGTTGTCTAACGTTCTAAATGCTGCAGCTTACCTTCGACTCCATCCCACTCTTCAGCATCCTCTGGCGAATCTTTCTTTTCAGTGATATTTGGCCAGGTTTCTGACAGCTCCGCATTAAGTTCTAGGAATACTTCTTGGCCTTCTGGTAGCTCATCTTCTGAGAATATAGCATCCACAGGACATTCTGGTTCACACAGCGCGCAATCTATGCACTCGTCTGGGTGGATAACCAAAAAATTAGGGCCTTCATAGAAGCAATCGACAGGGCAAACTTCTACGCAGTCGGTATGCTTACATTTTATACAATTCTCGCCGACAATAAATGTCATGGTGGCCTAAACTCCTCTGGATCTAACTACTAACCGACTATGATGTCGAATAAAAGCAGCATTCTATCAGTTTTTAAGTCTTGGGTTAAAGATATCTAATCCGCGAATTGCAGATAAGGCTTTGCGATTTTTCTTATAGTGAGATGAGACCCTTACAAGGAAAATGATTTTACTTTCAGCTAGTGTAAAAACGCACCTAAAGAGAGGGGTTATGCGCTATTCCCCCTTATTGGGGGGGGGGGCAGCATTTAAGTAAAATGACTTCCGTGAAAAAGCCTCACATTGCCAATTGCTTTAGATGATAAATCAGCTCCAGCGCTTGCTTCGGCGTCAAGTCATCGGCATCTACTTTACTGAGCGCTTCTAACGCAGGGCTAACGGTGCTGGTAAACAGTTCTACTTGCTGAGGTTGTACTTTATCAAGTGTCGGCTTTATTTCTCTTACTTCAGTTCCCCCAGTTTGGCTATGCGGGTGTTGTCCGCTTTCAAGTAAGGTTAGCTGGTGCTGTGCTTCCTCTATAACGACTTGAGGAATGCCAGCTAGCTTTGCAACTTGCAGGCCATAGCTCTGGCTCGCTGGCCCGGCTTGTATATGGTATAGGAACACGATTCCATCATTATGTTCTGCTGCGGAAAGGTGCATATTATGCGCATTAGCACACTTTTCTGGCAGGCTAGTAATTTCGAAATAATGTGTTGCAAACAAGCACAGAGCATTAATTTTTTCAGCGAGGTATTCGGCACACGCCCAAGCCAGTGATAAGCCGTCGAAAGTACTGGTACCGCGCCCGATTTCATCCATTAGTACTAGGCTTCTGTCAGTGGCATTTTGAAGAATAGTCGCGGTTTCGGTCATTTCTACCATAAAGGTCGAGCGGCCGCCGGCAAGGTCATCGGAAGAGCCGATGCGAGTAAATATTCTATCGACGATACCTATGGAAGCTTGTTTTGCAGGCACATAGCTACCTGTGTGCGCTAACAAGGTGATTAATGCCGTTTGACGCATATAGGTCGATTTACCGCCCATGTTTGGCCCAGTAATAATGAGCATCGATCGTTGGTCATTGAGCTTAATATCATTAGGAACAAAAGGGGCGTTATTATTAAGCACTTGCTCGACGACAGGGTGGCGTCCTTCGATGATATCTAATCCACGAGTGTCGCTTAAGCTTGGACAGCAGAAATTAAGCGCGTCGGCACATTCGGCCAGATTATTGAGAACATCTAGCTCCGCTATAGCCTCTGATGACACTTGCAGAGCATGCAGCTGTTCATTCAGTTTTTCGACCAATTCCTCGTAGAGGGCTTTTTCGCGCGTTAGTGCACGGCTTTTTGCAGACAGTGCCTTATCTTCAAACTCTTTTAATTCCGGGGTGATAAAACGTTCGGCATTCTTGAGGGTTTGCCGACGAATATAATTGATAGGCGCTTTGTCCGATTGGCTGCGGCTGATTTCAATATAATAACCATGGACGCGGTTATAGCCGACTTTTAAGGTGTTAATACCGGTGCGTTCTTTTTCTTGTGTTTCAAGATCAATCAGAAACTGACCTGCATTTGAACTTAGGTTACGAAGTTCATCTAATTCGCTATCGTAACCTTCGGCAATGACGCCTCCATCACGAATAACCACCGGTGGGTTTTCAGCAATAGCTTTATATAATAGCGCAACAGTGTCTGGAAACGTACTGATATTATGGGCTAGCTCCAAGAGGCGAGGAGATGAGTGTTCAGATAATAATGTTTGTACTTGGGGATACACCGCTAGCGACAAACATAGCCGAGAAAGATCCCGTGGTCGAGCAGAGCGCAATGCAACCCGGCCTAATATTCTCTCTAAATCCCCAATGACTTTTAAGGGCGCTTTAATTAACTCAAATCGGTAATTATCTAGTAGGCTGCCAATCGCGTGTTGTCTCGCGTCTAAAACCGCTTTTTGTCTTAGTGGGCGATTCAGCCAGCGGCACAATAGGCGGCTACCCATACAGGTGGCGGCTTTGTTTAGTAATAGGAACAGTGTATTACTTTCACCACCGGTCAAATTAGTATCAATCTCTAAGTTTCGACGTGTCGCCGCATCCATCGTCACGGCTTGATCCCGATCTTCTTTTTGAATGCGATTAATATGGGGCAGAGCGGTTCGTTGCGTTTCTTTTGCGTAAGCCATAACACAGCCCGCTGCACCAAGGCCAATAGGAGCATCATCACACCCAAAAGCTTGCAGGTTTTGGGTGCCAAATTGTTCGCACAGGACTCGTTCAGCCATCTCTAGCTCAAATTCCCATGTGGCTCGGTAGCGAACGCTACTAAAGCGATTGGCAAAACTATTAGAAAGGCTATGGGCTTCTAGCGTTTGGCTCAACAATAATTCGGCTGGATTTAAGCGTTGTAGTTCGGCTTCTAGCGCTTCCTCACCTTTTACTTCAATAATATAAAAGCGCCCACTGCCAACATCGAGGCAGGCAATACCGAAGACGTCGTTTTCGGCATGATGATTCACGGCGATAAGCAGGTTATCTCGGCCTGCATTAACTAAGGCCTCATCGGTGACCGTGCCCGGCGTTACCACTCGCATCACCTTGCGATCAACTGGCCCTTTGCTCGTGGCCGGATCGCCAACTTGTTCGCAAATGGCGACCGAGCGACCCGCTTGTACCAGTTTCGCTAAATAGCCATCAGCCGAATGATAGGGAATCCCCGCCATAGGAATTGGTTCGCCTGCCGATTTACCGCGAGCGGTTAAGGTGATATCCAACAGCTCCGATACTTGTTTAGCATCATCAAAAAACAGCTCATAAAAGTCACCCATACGGTAAAACACAAATTCATGGGGGTGCTCGGCCTTAATGCGCAGGTACTGTTGCATCATAGGAGTGTGTTCGGCGGTAGCAATGGGGGTAGTGGTCATAGAATGGGAGCAAAATGATGAGTTTAAGATAGGCGGGCTATTCTACGGTTGGTCTGTGCTGTGGGCAATGGTTATGGTGGGGGTTAGCTTAAAAAACGTATTGTTTGGCAGTTTTTAGCCGAGCCTGAATCATCTGGGCTAGGCTTGCCCTAACGGACCCCTTTTATTTTTAAATTCCCCCAAAAGCCGATGAATATCATCTAGCATTAAATACAGGCTTGGAATCAAAATAAGTGTAATCACTGTGGCAAACAAAATACCAAAGGCGAGTGATATGGCCATGGGGATTACAATTTGTGCCTGTAAGCTTCGTTCAAGCACGATGGGCAGTAAACCAAAAAATGTCGTTGCCGACGTGAGTATGATCGCTCTAAAACGTTGCATGCCCGCTCGCACCGCCGCTGATTTTATTGGCAAACCCTGCGCCCGTGCACGGTTGACAAAATCTACCATAATCAAACTATCGTTGACCACAACACCCGACAAGGCCACCAAGCCAAAAACAGAAAGAATTGAAAACGATAAGCCCAGCACTATATGACCGACCAAGGCACCGATAAAACCGAAGGGAATCACCGACATAATAATTAAGGGTTGGCTATAGGACCTAAGCGGAATCGCTAACAGCGCATAAATACCCAGTAAGGCACCAACGGCTGCCAGAGCAAGGTCGGCTAGAGAATCCTGCTCCTCTTGCGACATGCCTTCGAGGGCAAAACTCACCCCCGGGTATTGCTGTGCGATATTCGCCTCAAAACTCTTCTTAATGTCGGCAATAA
>JBLHWO010000113.1:0-10951 GCA_047629215.1 Cellvibrionaceae bacterium
TCATATAAGCAAAATCATAATCCCCCGCCATTAATCTCTTTTCAAATTCAGGAATGTTCTTAGCTGTTTTAAACTGCAGTTTAACGCCCGTTTCCTTGCTAACATACGCAAATACTGGCCCCCATAACTTTGCTAAACGCTCGGCCGACTGCTGAGGGACCACACCAAAGGAATAGTTTTTATTGTCATCTGCTGCCGATACAAATACGCTAAATAGCGAAATTGATAGCAGTGTTATTAATACTAACGAATGCTCTGTACCACGGCCTGTCATCATACTTATCCCTCAATATAAGAAATCTAATAGTGAGTATAGGATGTTTACGCAAAGTTGATGGGATATTTGATAGTGATTATAAGGACATTGATTAACGCAAATTTAGCTTTATCTATCTTACTGCCGCTCTAAATAAACGAGCGTATAGCTATATAGGCAAAAATATCATCTGCGCTACACATTGCGTGACACCATTGATAGCGCGATTATTGCCATCTGCGGCAATGACAGCCATCATGTCTTGCGTATAAGGTGTCGGAGGGATTTAAAAACAACCAAATTGATCAATATTAAATCCCTCCGACACCTTTTGATGTTTCTTTATTTTTATTCATTCGTTTTTAACCGAATACGCATTATCATAAAAACGGCGGTTGGATCGTAGCAAGGGGGTTTAAGGTGCGGAATATAAAGTGAATTTTTATTTTTTTAGGCAAATTCGTAGCCACCCTACGGGTCTAGCCTAAAAAAGTGAAAAACGCTTTAGATTCTGTGCCTTAGGCAGCCACAGTAGGTTCAACTGCGGTTTTTAGAATTATGACAATTTAGAAAACTTTCAGAGTAAATCCTGGTGCGCACCCTCTTATCGAAACCTGAAAACTTTCTGTGACTGGCATTAACGTTTAAGCGTTAGAAGTGATGTATTTCAAAATTTCAACTATCTGTTCAGGCGTTTGCGCCCAGCCCATAGCAGTACCATCAACCTCTTTTAGCGGGTGGATAATATCGTCGTTATGCAAGGTTAAGTAGGGCTTACCAAGTGCAGCACAAAAACCGGCATCAAAGGCAGCATTCCACTGCTTATATTTATCGCCAAAACGAATAATAGATAAGTCACAGTTCTCTATCAACGTTTTGGTACGAATAGCATTAATATTGGCGGACTTATGGTCTCGCCAAAAGTTATTTTGATCTTTCCCCAGTACATCACCCGCTGCATCACTGCTTTCATGATCTGTTACTGGAGATGTAAACTCAATCGGTAATTTAGCCGCGCTGGCCCCATCAACAATCCTTTCTCGCCAGTCGGTATGGATTTCGCCAGATAAATAAACTTGCCACATTTTTATAGTAGAATTCATATTAACGCTCTTTTTTCTTTTTCTTTTTCTTAACAACAGTTATTGATCTAACAGTTCGACCCAGTGCTTAACCGGTACCTTAGCCTTGGTTTCTAAATGCATTTGACAACCTACATTTGCAGTAACGATTTGCTCTGGATTATCAATCATTAACGCATCCAGTTTATTTTCAAGCAGCTGCTGGCTGGTTTTTGCCTGTAGTATTGAGTAGGTTCCTGCCGAACCACAGCACAGGTGCTTATCTTTCGTTTTAGTCAACGGCACACCGGCTTTTTCTAGTATTGCTTCGACACCGCCTCGCAGCTGCTGTCCGTGCTGTAAAGTACAAGGACAATGATAGGCTGTTGATTTTTCTTTATCAACGTTCAAAACACTAAGGTCTTCTTCAGCCAATATTTCACTAATATCTTTTGTTAGCTCAGTTACCTTTTTTGCTTTTTCAGCATATGCTGGGTCATGCCCTAATAACTTACCATACTCTTTAACCATTACGCCACAACCTGACGCTGTCATCACAATAGCTTCGGCACCGGCTTCAATAGCAGGCCACCACGCATCTATATTATTTCTCATCGCTTGCAGGCCATTTTCATGAGCAGCCAAATGATAATCTACTGCTCCACAGCAACCTGCCTTAGGAGCTTCAATTAAAGTCACCCCTAATTTATCTAAAACACGAGCCGTTGCCGCATTGGTATTAGGTGTTGCGATAGATTGAGCGCAACCAGCCAGAGCAACCATTTTTCTTGCATGAGGTTTTGTATTAGAAGTCGATGGCCAAGGTGAAGCTATTTTCTTAGGGGGTACTTTAGCCTTTAATTTACCAATCAACAGTGGTCGAAACAGTTGGCCCCAAAATAACAAAAAGCCAAATCGTTTTGGATAAGGCAGTACTTTACGTAAGGCCCAGCGTGTAAATTGATCTGCTAGTTTACGCTTAACTTTCTCATCGACCATGCCGCGACCTACATCCACTAAGCGTCCATACTTAACACCTGAGGGGCAGGTCGTTTCACAACTACGACAAGTCAGACACCGGTCTAAATGCTCTTGTGTTTTTTCGGTGACGGTATTGGTTTCAAGTAATTGCTTAATTAAATAAATCCGGCCACGAGGACCATCCCGCTCATCACCAAAGTGCTGATAGGTAGGGCAAGTGGCGGTGCAGAAGCCACAGTGAACGCACGCACGTATAATATCTTCTGCTTCACTTACGTGAGGCAAGCCTGATAAGTCTGGATGAATACTTGTTTGCATAAATAATGCCTAAAAATAATTTTCAGCTAATCAGATAGAGAGCGTGAAACATTTAGCTTTTTACTGTTCTCTTTCGTCTGCTCGTGCTGTTCTCACATCCAGCTATAAAGCCGACCTAAATTAAATAGTTTATCAGGATCAAAGGATAGCTTAAGATCGCTCTGAATTTTTTTCATCACAGCGTTAGGCTGATTAAAAACATCTTGCAACCTGTCTCCGCCTTGATATAAAACAACTTCGCCACCCTGTTTAAGCGCCCACTCTTGAAGTTCTGAATGGTCAAATTCACCTTTCAGCCAACGCTGTGAGCCCGCCCAATCAATTAACCATGATTCCTGATCTAAAAAAAATTTTGCTGTAGAGTTAATTGAAAATCGCCATAAAGGCTCATCTGACTGACGTTGCGTGAAAAAACCAGCCTTGTGATCGCGTAAGTTATTCCAAAAGAGTGTTGCTTTTTCTTCTGCTAGAACATCACCTACCCACTTATCAACCGTTCCTTCAACAGCACTCTTTGCACCCGACAACTGCAAATATAAATGGCCATCGACCCAAGAAGCTGCGGTTAGTGGTTTAGGCTGACCAGCCAATTGATTCATCCGCTCTATCGCTTCTGGAGCGTCTAACTCTTGGGCTAGCGTCAAAGAAACAGCCGGTTTAGGTAAGACTTTAAAACTAATTTCCGTCATCAAGCCCAAGGTACCCATGGCACCCGCTTGCAAACGCGAAACATCGTAACCAGCAACATTTTTCATTACCTGACCACCAAAACGTAATGCTTCACCTTTGCCATTAATTAAATTAACGCCTAGCACATGGTCTCGAAGTGAACCCGCCCAAGGCCGTGAAGGGCCCGCCTGATTTGTTGCCAGAGATCCGCCCAGGGTTGCTTTACCGTCAAAGCGCGCTGGATCACAAGCAAGGTATTGATTGTTTTTTGCAAGCGCCGCATCAATTTCAGCTAAGCTTGTACCAGCGCGGGCCGTCATTACTAATTCGACGGATTCATAACTTAGAATCCCGGCGTGCTCGGAAGTGGATACTATAGTGCGGCCTCCTCCAACCGACCGCCCCAAAGAATTTTTAGTACCGTTCCCAACAATAGTGATGCCTTTTTTATCATTAGCCGCTGCCTTTACTTGTTCGATCAACAACTCAGTTAAATCACTCATGCGCACTTTCTGCCTGGTGGCCGTTAGCACCACCACTATCATTGCCTGCATGTGAATTTGATTTACTTAAAGCGCGGTATTCCTGACAACGCTGCAGGACAGGGATACCCTTACCTGGGTTCAATTTTGCACCCGCATCAAAGGCAGATTTAATGTTATGAAATTGTGCTATCTCTGGATCACTAAACTGAACTGCCATTTGTCGAATTTTTTCCAGACCCACTCCGTGTTCACCGGTAATACAACCACCCACTTCAACACAAATTTCTAATATTTTTCCACCAAATTCTTCTGTACGTTCAAATTCACCTGGGACACTGGCATCAAATAAAATCAAAGGATGAAGATTGCCGTCGCCGGCATGAAATACATTAGCCACCCTTAAATCATACTCTACAGACAATTTTTCAATTTCTGTCAGCACATAAGAAAGTTGCCCGCGAGGAATCGTGCCGTCCATACAATAATAATCTGGCGACATTCGCCCCACCGCAGGGAAGGCAGATTTTCGACCTTTCCAAAACAATGCTCGTTCAGCTTCGTTGCGAGAGACTTTTACGCTTGTCGCGCCAAGCTCTTTAAATAATGACTCAATTTGATCAGTGTATTCGTTGACTTCTTCGAGAGTACCATCGACTTCACACAATAGAAGCGCTTTTGCATCGAGAGGGTAACCCGCATTTGCGAATGCTTCCGATGCTTGAATAGCGTAGGCATCCATCATCTCTAAGCCGCTGGGAATAATACCTTTAGAAATAATACTGCCTACCGCATCACCGGCGGTTTTCACCGAATCAAAACCCGCCAAAATCACTTGTGCTTTTTCAGGCGTAGGCAATAATTTTACGGTGACTTCCGTGATCACACCCAGCATACCCTCGGAACCGTTCAGTAATGCTAGCAAGTCGGGCCCATAACTATCATGACCTTCGCTACCTATGGAGAGCAGCTCACCATCAACGGTTATCATTTCGATTCTCATCACATTGTGAACCGTTAAACCGTATTTTAAACAATGAACGCCGCCCGCATTTTCGGCAACATTACCGCCAATTGAGCACGCTATTTGGGAAGAGGGATCGGGAGCATAGTAAAGGCCATAATCAGCGGCGGCTTCACTAATAGCTAGGTTACGCACACCAGGTTGTAGGCGAGCGGTTCTAGCCAACGGATCAATTTCAATGATGTTTTTAAATTTGGCTAAGGATAAAACGACGCCATCTTTATGTGGGGTCGCACCTGCCGACAAACTGGTGCCTGCTCCACGGGCAACCACAGGAATATCATTTTGATGAAAAAGTCGCATCGCTTTTTGCACTTGCTCGACACTTTCAGGCAATACAACTAGCATAGGCATTTCGGTATACGCCGACAAACCATCGCACTCATACACTTTCTGAGTTTCAGCGTCATCGATAACATAGTCGGAAGCAATAAATCGCCTCAATTCTTTTACTAGCTCTTGCCTGCTGGTTTTAGCCATTACCTTTACCTACTAACTTTTTAAAGATAAGTTAATCTATCGATTACTTAATTTTCAATAAAAAATCTATTCCCGCTTGAGCACAATCCATATCTTGCTGCGGTGAACCGGAGCTCACTCCAATACCACCAACAAAATCACCCTCAATCTGAATCGGCAAACCTCCACCAACTGTACTAATACGACACCCCACTTCTGTATGAATACCAAAAGCTAAGCTTCCAGGCACATTCACCGCATTGTATTCATGTGTCGCTTTTCGTGCAGCACCGGCTGTAAAGGCTTTATCTTGCGCAACAATAACGCTGTGAGCTTTACCGCCATTCATCCTTTCGAAAGCGATTAGGTTTCCAGATTCATCAACAACCGCTATACACATTGGCACGCCAATTTCTTCTGCTTTTTTACTCGCGCCTTCAATTAGCATGCGAGCTTCTGCAATATCTAAACGTTTAATCGTTAACATAGTTTATTCCTAGTAGTGTTTAAGTCGTTTGCTGTGATGATTTTTATTGTACGGATTTTGCTTTGGTACGGAACGAATGCAATAGAGGCTCCGTATAACCACTCGGCTGTTCACAACCCTCAAAAATTAATGCGCAAGCCGACTGAAATGCCACTCCTGAAAATTCGGGTGCCATGGTTTGATATTTTGAGTCATCTACATTTTGTTGATCCACTATGCGCGCCATACGCTTCATGGTTTCCATTACCTGGCCTTCACTACAAATACCATGGCGCAACCAGTTGGCAAGGTGTTGACTAGAAATGCGCAAGGTTGCACGATCTTCCATTAGGCCGACATTGTTAATATCGGGCACCTTAGAACAACCAACGCCTTGATCGACCCAACGCACCACATAGCCTAAAATACCTTGGGCATTATTATCGAGTTCATCTTGAATTTCCTCCGGACTTAATCGACGATCGCCCAACCTTCCATTATTCAACAGGGGCGGCGTTAAAATTTCATTTACGTCAGCGCGTGGACGTGCGCTCAGCTCTGTTTGCCGCGCATGAACGTCAATCGTGTGGTAGTGCATTGCGTGTAGGGTTGCTGCAGTAGGTGACGGCACCCACGCACAATTTGCCCCTGCATTGGGATGAGCTGATTTGGCTTTAAGCATTTGCAGCATCTCATCGGGCTTTGGCCACATGCCTTTACCAATTTGAGCGTGTCCCGGAAGACCACACTCTAAACCGATATCAACATTCCAGTTTTCATAGGCAGATATCCATGGCTCCTGTTTAATTAATTCTTTAGGTAGCATTGGGCCCGCCTCCATAGAGGTATGCATTTCATCACCGGTGCGATCTAAAAAGCCTGTATTAATAAAAACCAGTCGCTCTTTAACGGTTCGAATACATTCTTTTAAATTCACGGTTGTGCGTCGCTCTTCATCCATTACACCTACCTTCATGGTGTATCTTGGCAAACCTAAAATATCTTCGATGTGATTAAATAATTCGTTAGTGAATGCAACTTCTTCTGGGCCATGCATTTTTGGTTTAACGATATAAATACTTTTGGTACGGCTATTATGTAATGTCGCATTATCTTTAAAATCATGCATGGCACAAAGCGTGGTAAAAAACGCATCCATAAAACCTTCTGGAATATTATTGCCGTTCTTGTCTAGAATGGCGTTTGTTGTCATCAGATGGCCCACATTTCTTATCAACAACAAACTGCGTCCATGTAAAGTGAGAGAATCACCATTAATATCGGTATAAACTCGATCTCCGTTTAGAGAGCGGGTCATACTTTTACCGTTTTTAGAGAAGGTCTCAGAAAGCGACCCTTTCATCAAACCTAACCAATTACGATAAACCAAGACCTTATCTTCCGCATCGACTGCGGCTACAGAGTCCTCACAATCCTGAATAGTACTAATAGCCGACTCAATAACAACATCCTTCACACCCGACAAGTTATTTTTACCTATAGGGTGACTGCGATCGATGTGCAATTCAACATGTAAGCCATTATTTTTAAATAACAAAATATCGGGCGCACTTATTTTACCAACATACCCAATAAACTGATCCGTAGTACTCAGCCGAGTAAACTCTCCGTTGCTACGCTTAATACTGAGCTCAACTTTTTTTGAAGATAAATCGTCTGACTGTGATAGCACATATTCTGCAATATCAGAATGACTACTGCCATCAGCCAGGCACAACGCTTCATCTAAAAAACTGGCTGCTTTCGCGATAACACGAATGCCTCTTTTTTCATTAAACGCTTTGTCTTTTTCATAGCCAGGCTCTTCGGCTATTACATCGGTCCCATACAATGCATCATATAAGCTTCCCCAACGAGCATTAGCGGCATTCAAAGCAAAACGAGCATTGTTTACGGGTACAACTAATTGCGGCCCTGCTATGCGACCAATTTCGTCATCTACTTGACTTGTACTGACACTGAAGGCATCACCTTCAGGGACTAGGTAGCCAATCTCAGTTAAAAACTGCTTGTAAGCAGCCATATCTTTTATTGCACCAGGGTTTTTACGATGCCACTCATCAATCTGATGTTGAAGATCATCGCGTTTTTTTAATAACGCTTTATTCCGAGGTGCCAAGGTTTCAACTACGTTTGAGAAACCAGCCAACACTTGATCGACATCAAGGTTTAAACCGACTGCGATCTCATTATTTAATAAGTCATATATAGGTGACGATAGTTGTAAACCACTCTTTTCAATGTAATCTTTCATTATTAGCTCCTACTATTTACCGTTTTACTTTCTGATTTTGTGTTTAGTTTTTATGGTCGTTAGATTACGTTTTGGACATTCAAAAGTCCATCACCTCAAGCGCTGGCAATACCCGTTATTTTTTATCTCTGTTATTTACAAAAGCATAAACTGTTGATTATTATAGCTTTATATTGATAACTCGCAAGCAAGGCAAGCAGAGCTCTTCAACTGGTATAGCCAGATAAATAAAGTTAAAGTAACAAAACCAATAAATGTGAGGGCCTTAGGCATGAATACAGGCGATATTGTTCAGACCCGCTCGATGCCCATGTCTCAACGGCACATTACAACCTGGCGACAAGATTCCCTCTGACGCCAGCTTGCAAAACGACTAAAGGTCTCTCGCCCCCTAATTATAGAGGCGTTAAAAGAACTCAGGGGCCGCGGTGTTATCGAAACACGTCACGTTAAAGGCTCTTTTATTATTGGCATGCTCGACGGCAGAGAAAACGAAACACCTCTTAGCCGCTTATATTAAAATCATCCCCGTCTGCTATACGACTTACTTAAAGTAAGGGCGCTACATGAAGCTGAGGCCGCTTTACTCGCTGCAGAACGGGGTACTGAAAAAGATTTTTACACCATCACCAAAACCTATGATGCAATGAACCAGCCAAAAAAATCAGTATAATTTAATAGCGGCGGCATATTTAGGCCATGCCTTCCATCGCTCTATTTATGAGGCTTCTCATAATCCTGTTTTAGTACATACTTTACAAAGCTTAATGCAACTAAGACTAAACAGTGTCGTTGCAACTGCCAGCAACCTATATCATCGCGACCGTCAAAAACAACAAATAGATAAACATCATCGAAAAATTTATAATGCCGTCATTGATCGCAAGCCCGAAACCGCGAAAATTAATTACCATATACCGCTGCGGGTAACCACGTTACCAACGAAGGCACCGATAGCATAAAGGTGCCATTGGGTTTCTTCAAAGAAAATAAGCCCCTGATCAAAGCCATAACGCATAATAGCGTTGAATAAAATGGCTGCTATCAAAAGGCCACCACCCCAACAAAACACAAGCGCTGACAAAGGACCAAACTGACTTAAGACGTCTGCAATTTTTGCAAGCTAAGTTTGACTAGCAGCCCTAGGTGGATCTACATAATGCTGACGACTAGACATCCAAATAACTCCTTAATTATTATTAAAATTGATGGCTGAAATTGATGACTAAATAGAACCAGTATAAATGAAAGTTTGGTAGGCATGTAAATCAGCTACATACCTACCTTTTTTCATTAAAGAATGCTCGTAATCGAATGATGACTTACGAGGTAAAAACGCCTTAGCTTCCCAAATGGCGTAGTCGCACGAAGGCACTAAGATCTGCCCATATTTTTGCAAAGTCAGCGTCTTTTGCTTTTTCCTCAGCCACCACTTCTTCCCATTTGGATTCAAACATATCCAGTTTCTCTTGCGACCAAACCATATTTTTTACACCATTCGCTACTCTCTCACGCATAACTGGCGCCTGGATCGTTTCACCTAAAGCTAAAGAATCCAGCGTTGTCGCACGACACAATTGTGTAACAACAGCTTGTGAGCTGCACTCATCTTCTTCCATGTATCTTTGTTAATCATCAACTCAAAAACGGTAGCCTGTTGATGCCAACCCGTATAGTAATTGAATTTGGAAAATTTACTCACTCCAATACGCTTATCGATCGCAGGCATTAAAAATTCAGTTGCACCAATTGCGCCGTTCTCAAGAGCAGGGAAGATTTCACCACCAGGAAGACCGACTGTACTCATACCCATTTTTTCCATTACTTCGGCGCCCAGACCAAAGAAACGCATTTTTAAACCCTTAGGATCATCGGCAGTTTTGATTTGTTTTGAGAACCAGCCTGAAGTTTCTGGTGCAATGACGGCACACACCTGAGCTTTAACGTTTATTCCAACCTTATATTTCAGTCTGATAAAATCAATAGGGGAAATAAATAGGGTCAGACTCGATTGAAAAAGTGTTTTTATAGGTTTTACTATTTTAATTTTTACAAGGAGAGTAAAAATGCCAAGGCAGCCAAGGTTTGTATTAGTGGGTCATCCACAGCATGTAATTATTCGCGGCAATAATCGCGGCCCCATATTTTACGCTGATGAAGACTACAGATTTTATTTAAAAAGTTAGGGGAGGCCTGTGATAAGCATGATTGTCAGGTACATGCTTATGTATTAATGACGAATCATCTTCATTTGCTGATAACGCCCAATAAAAACAGGGTATATCGAAAGTGGTACAAATGGTGGGGGGTTATTACGTTCAGTATTTTAATTATAACTATCGTAGAACGGGCACATTATGGGAGGGGCGCTACAAAGCCTCTTTAATTGATAGTGAGCGCTATGCTTTGCTTTGTTATCGCTATATAGAGCTTAATCCAGTGCGGGCAGACATGGTGGGTCACCCTTCCTTATATCCGTGGTCGAGTTATCGTTTTAATGCGGTTGGGAGGTCTGATGCTTTAGTCAAGCCTCATAGTATCTATAACGCTTTAGGTGCTGATAATATTGCTCGACAAGCTTCTTATAGAGAGTTATTTGTTGGTCAAATTGATGTAAAAACATTATCACAAATTCTCGAAATGACGAATAAGTGCTGGGTTTTAGGGAGTGAGCACTTTAAGGAAAAAATAGCGGCCAAGGTTGAGCGTCAAGTTGAACCTATGGGTCGTGGAGGTGATAGGCGTTCTCGACATTTCAATCGAGTCTGACCCTATTGAATAGACGTCTATGAACAGGAGTTGGGTGAGCTTGCTGCAGACTTCCTTCAACGTACCATTTGGAGTGAAAAGTGTGTAGACAAAGGCACTGTTTTACATTCTGACAACGGCGCACCAATGCGAAGTTTTACTATGCAGGCAAAAATGCGGGATTTGGGCGTTGCCAGCTCTTACTCTAGGCC
>JBLHWO010000114.1:0-10913 GCA_047629215.1 Cellvibrionaceae bacterium
GACTTTTTTGGATTAGAGGCTTGTGGCATTTATTTCGATCTCGCTGCACCTGTTATAATAGGTAACGCAAGAGCTATGCCGTAAAATTTAAAGCTATTAAAATCAATAGCTTAAAATAAATCTACATTTTTATTTGCTATAGTTCATTTTTTTACGCACCAAAAAATATCATTTTTATGCAACATAAATGAGCCACACCATAAAAAATGATTACGAATTGGAGTTAGAAAATTTTATTTTTACTGGAAGAGAAGAACAGAAATGCTTACCGTGAGCACCAAAAAAGCACCAATACAAGTAATCACTTATACTAAATTTTAGAGTTTATTACCTGAAAACAAGAACTATCATTTATAATTACTAATTAATTAAGCGCTCAAGGGCTTTTGACATATTGTCTTTATTGTAAGGGCCTTTAAATAAACCTACGTACTCACCTGCTGGGTTCAATACGGCAATACTATCGCTATGAGTCACGAAGTAATTACCGAATTCATCCGGCTTTTCATGTATAAAAATTGTATTTAACTGCTGAGCCACTTTACGAATATTCTCGAGTTCACCGCTTAAACCAATATAGTCAGGATTAATATAATCAAGATATTTTGACAAGCGGTCCGAAGTATCTCTTGTTGGGTCAAAGGTGATATGAGTAATAGCAAAACTAGCACTCTTATTTTCGGTGTCCCACTCTTGCTTTAATTCGCTCATCAAGCGTAGATTGATCGGACAAATATCTGGGCAAAACATATAACCAAAATTAACTAACTGCCACTGGTCCGTCGCTTTAGCTAGCACCACTTCTTCGCCATCAAGCGCATATAAAGTAATGGCGGCCAATATTCGCGACTGATTAAAAAGAAAAAAATCCAGTTTATTTAAATCATTGCGCAGAGAAGATTGCCCCTTAAGAGAATGTATTCCGCCCTGCTTTGACATAAGGGCTAATACCACTAAAAGCCCAAACACGAATAAAAGAACGATCGTTAGTTTTTTAGCATTCATAAAAAAAACTCAAATAATAAAAGTATGTTGCGAACAAAGACAGCATATTACGTTGGCTCTGACCTTAAATTAAGCCGATAAAGGCCCGCTATGAAAACGAAATTGAGTAGCTTCCGACTCCACAAGATCTTTCTCAATTAACAACAACTCGGATACTCTTTCATCAACCGATATCAGTGTATGCGACTGAGAAAAATGCCCTGCTGCCGTTTCTGCCAACTCAAGGTAATCTTGATAATGCCTTGCTTCTGATTTCAGCAATGATAAATAAAACTGCTTAAGCTCATCATCGAGGTAAGGCGCTAGCTTTGCAAAACGTTCGCACGAGCGCGCCTCAATAATTGCGCCTACGATTAAGATATCGATTAACTTATGAGGTTCACTAGTGCGTGCCTGTTGACGCAACTGCCCAGCATAATTGGCTGCATCGATCTGATAATAATCAATCCCTCTCTTTTTCATTAGAGCGATAACCTGCTCAAAATGCCTTAGCTCCTCACGAGCCAAGCGAGACATTTTATTCAATAATGCAAAATTATCGGGGTAACGACAGCTTGAATTTATCTGCGCGACAGCTGATTTTTTTGGATTGGCTTTCTGGTTTAGCGGGTCAAATTTTAAACCGTACTTCCACATAATACTTTGTGCCGTTTGGGCCGCTTTAAGCTCACAATTGGCGTGATCAGTTAATAACAGAGGTATATCCTTTTGTGCTTGATCAATCCATGCTTGTGGAGTCTCGCACAGAAGGAACATGTGAATATGGTCAATATTTGTCATAAAATTAGTATAAATTGTGAATTAACGATAAGTCTCTTACTGTTAACTTTTGTTATTGGGTTATTGGTTTTTCAAACTTGTCGGTTGCGACGCTCAGAACGCTCTCTACGATATTGCTCTCGTGCAATATTTTGCAACAGATCTTCAGCATAACCAATGTGTTGATGAGCTGCTTCTTTAGCCGTACTTGGCTGCTTATTAATAATCGCATTATAAATAGCCGCATGCTGGTGCATCAAAGCTTCTCGAGAAATATCATTTTTAACCATGCTAGCGATACTACTCAGCATATTGGTTTGCAGAACACTGAATAGGCTTTTAACAAGATGAAGAAAAATCAAATTGTGGCTGGCCTCTGCTATTGCCAAATGAAAAGCAGCATCAGCTTGTGCTTGTACTTCACTATCACAGGATTGATAAGCTTTTTCCAAAAAATGGTAAGCGCTAGCGAGCACCTCTAAATCAAGTTCATTGGCTCGTAGCCCGCATTATAAGCGCAATCACCTTCAATACTATGCCTAAATTCTAATAAATCGAAATGTGCGTCAGGATTGTTCGTCAATATTTTGAGCATAGGTTCAGCAATACCTTGCTGTAGCTGATTCGATACGTAATGCCCGCCACCGCGTTTACTAATAACACAGTCTTTTGCTTTTAGTCGCTGCAGTACCCCCCTTACACTGGAGCGGGACAAATTAAAACGTTCAGCGAGCTTTCGTTCCGCCGTAAGACTCGCACCCGAACGCAAGCTACCTTCAATTATTGCTGACTCATAAAACGGGTAAAGACTTTCAGACTTCTTCATATTGGTCATACCAATTTATCTACTCCGCATAAAAATAGCGTCAGCCCAATCTATACGCCAATGTATAAATAAATTTATTATTATATATCAAACACTTAAATATAATAAAATTAACTATTGACACGCCACTACAACAACGTTGCCATAGAGCGTTAACTCAAAATTTTGGTCTTACCCATTTAATAACATCTCAATCTTGGAGACGACATGCGCTTAAAAGACTGCCATAATTTTCATGGCTTCCGCAGCCTCGCTAAAAAAAGACTCCTGGGGCCAATTTTCAATTATATCGATGGTAGCGCAGACGAAGAAACCACTTATTGACGTAACACCGAGGCCTTTGAGACATGAAGCTAATGGGTTGCACTGACATACAACAACTATCGAGAAATAATTTACGCTTCAGGCCTTAAGTTTTTGGTATAGATCTATACTCTTAATTAAACTTTTAGCCAATCCATCCAAAATGAAAAGCCAACTCTGCGTAGAGCAGAAATCACACCTAGGCCGAATTGCAGTCAAATATTTCTATTGGTAACCGATTGCTGGAACATTACTGATCAAGAGAGAAAATTTATTGCCGGAGGAGCTGCACGCACAACCATTTTCACATAGCGAAAATCCGTAAAAACACGCTTTAAATTACCATTTGGCAATGATGTATACGAAAGACTTATCTGTATTAGTGACATTTATCTTGTACTACTGAAGTCAATACAAAAATACAACATGGCAGCCTTTATCCGTCAAGACAATACTTTTTTTTAACGTTTTTTTTAAACGCTAAAGCCTATTGTGTAAAATGCTAAATGGCTGGATTCTTGGCCTCTATCAGGTCAGATTCCTACTAGGGACCGATTTTTCTCTATGTGTTTTATCATAAAAAAGTATCTGTTATTAAATTGACATAAAAACCATGTTGCATACACATCAAATTAATGATTATTTCTTACTGTGTAAATAAAGGCAAAACGCCTTTCTTCTCAAAAGGTAAATGCAATAGTAAACCCTCAACAACTACAGCACCTGTGAATAAGTAATCAAGCTGGTTAACCAACAAGGCCTCCGGTATTACCGCAAATAAACGCACCATATCTAAGGTAACAGGCAACACAACTGTGCTATGGGTATTCGCTTTCAAAAATATTTTTTGATCCCTATAATCCTTAGCCACAGAACGACCTAAAATCAACATTTCATATCGAATAGCGTTAATACTGACATCATTATCGTTTGTATTCTTAACCTTAAAAGTAACATTCAAAAAAAGATTTTTTTCAACCCAACCAACAAACTCTAGTTGTGTCACCTCAACTTCAGGCTCAGTCATAGTAAGAAATGAGTTAGCATACGAAAAAAAGCTAGAAAAAATACCGCAAAAGGAAATACTTAAAAATATCAATATCCTCACAAATAAAAAACGATGATAAGGCATTATATTCCTTCAAAATTTAATGGCGCTGATAAATAATGTCAAGATGAAGTCGCTATATAACGTTCATGATGAGCACTGGATAAGGTGTAGAAATCTTGTTCTAAAAACTGCTTAATTTGCTCTAATGAATAGCGCGTCCATTCTGGCTTTAACCTAAAGCCAAAATCCTCTGTATTGAGTATTTGGCTCGCGCCAATACGCAGTAGCTCGTAAACCCAACGACTACTGGATAGCTGCTCATTAAACTGTATCTGCTGGTATTGCATTTGCTTTAGTAATTTTTTTTCATCAAAAATATCAATGATATTCCCGACTATTTTTTGTAAAAAATCATCAAGCCTATCCACAACCAGCTGTCGCTGCTCTTGACTATAACCATTCCAATCAATCACTTCATGGGCGAAGCGTTTACATCCCCGACAAACAACATCGCTTATACTAGTAGAACACACCCCAATACACGGGGTTTTAATATTACCCATTTATACTTCCTATCAATAAATAACAGCGCTTATTCGACCATTATATGTGCCAATTTAATTAATGTCTGCCTAATCCATCTATGAGCGCTATTATGATGTAGTAATGGACTCCAGACCATATTTACCTCGATAGGAGGAATGGTAAAAGGCGGATCAATAATACAAAGAGTAGGGTCATCCTTATAGAGCAATGCCGCTCGAGTAGGCATAGTTGCCACCAGACTCGTCTGTTTAACCAACAGGGGGATAATCTGATAATGACGAGTAAACACACTAATTTGACGTTCGTGACCTAAACTGGTCAAGGCATTATCTACCCAACCTCTATCGCTTGACTGCGACATACCCGTCCCTACCCCAATACCGGTTTTACTGACCCAGATATGTGATGACTGTAAATAAGTATCCAAGGTATTCTGCTCTAATAAAGGGTGGCCTTTTGCCAACAAACAAGAAAAGTTGTCTTTCCATACAGGACGTTGATAAAACGATTGAGGCACAGAGTCAAAGCGATTGATCGCTAGATCTATCGCGCCTTTTTCTAAGTCTTGAAAACTACCATCACTTAAGGTGAGAACATCGAGAGAAAGCTTTGGCGCATGGGTTTGCAGGTAAGCTACCAAAGCCGAAATCAACGTACCTTCGACGTAATCACTGACCAATAAGCGAAAGGTTCTATGACTATTAACCGGGTCGAAATCTTCATTTGGCGACAAGGCCTCTTCAGCAACCATTAAAGACTGACGTATCAGCGGCTCTAACTCTAGGGCTTTTTCCGTAGGCTGCATCCCACCAGTTGTACGAACTAAAAGAGGGTCGTCAAAATGGTTGCGCAGGCGCTTTAGGCTATTACTCATGGCCGGCTGGCTTATATTGAGCTTTTCAGCAGCACGTGAGACATTACGCTCGCGCATTAAAACATCAAAACTTACAAGTAAATTCAAATCGAATTGATCGATATTCATATAGGCATACTATTTTTAAAATAATCACTTTGTAGTATAAATAAAAAAAGAATTTTTTGTAATGCTATAAACACCATGAATAATGAGTATTAGCATAATCGATTAGATTTTATTGCTGACAAGCGTACACTGCATCGCTATAAGCAAGGCGAAGATAAAGGAATAGTAACCCGAGAAAATGTATAGATAACAAAAAAAGATTAACGGAATCGCTATTTACGGATTATCGCCAATTTTATTCACAGTTTAACTAATCAGAGAGGAAATCCCAGTGCTAGAAGCCTATCGCCAACATGTTGCAGAACGTGCTGCACTTTCTATTCCACCTAAACCACTTAACGCTGAACAAGTTGCACAGCTAATAGAGCTACTGAAAACCCCCCCAGCAGGTGAAGAATCTGCGCTGGTTGACTTAATCGCTAATCGTGTACCACCGGGTGTAGATGAAGCTGCTTATGTAAAAGCGGGCTATCTATCCGCAGTCGCGAAGGGCGAAGCAGCATGCTCGCTCATTAGTGCTGGCGATGCCGTCAAGTTACTCGGTAATATGCACGGGGGCTACAACATCACTACTATTGTTGAGTTGCTAGACGATGATAAATTAGCGGCCTCAGCAGCCGAAGAGCTTAAACATACCTTGCTTATGTTTGATGCTTTCCACGATGTTGAAGAGAAAGCCAAAGTCGGAAACCAATACGCTAAAGAGGTTATTCAGTCTTGGGCTGATGCCGAATGGTTTACCAATCGCGATAAAGTAGCAAAAAGTATTAAGGTCGCCGTATTTAAAGTGACTGGCGAAACCAATACCGATGATCTTTCCCCCGCGCCAGATGCATGGTCACGCCCTGATATTCCTTTACACGCTCGCGCTATGTACAAAATGACGCGTGAAGGCTTAACGCCAGAAGAGCACGGCGTTACCGGCCCGATGGACAAAGTCAAAGAAATTCAAGCGTTGGGGCTTCCAGTAGCCTTTGTTGGCGATGTGGTAGGGACGGGCTCTTCACGCAAATCAGGCACCAACTCTGTTTTATGGTTCTTTGGTGATGAGCTACCGGGCGTACCCAACAAAAAAGGCGGCGGCATCTGTATTGGTTCTGCCGTAGCACCCATTTTCTACAACACCATGGAAGATGCTGGCGCACTTGTATTTGAAGCACCTGTTGACGACCTCCATATGGGCGACATAATCGAAATCCGTCCTTATGACGGCAAGATATTAGATATAAACGGCAAGACTATCAGTGAGTTCGAGCTGAAATCTGATGTATTACTTGATGAAGTTCAAGCCGGTGGTCGCATCAACCTTATCATCGGTCGCGGCTTAACTAGTAAGGCTCGTGAATCACTAGGCTTGCCTGTAAGTGATTTCTTCCGTACACCCGAAGTGCCAGAAGACAGTGGCAAAGGTTTTACCTTAGCGCAGAAGATGGTGGGTAAAGCGTGCGGGCTTGCCGAAGGTCAAGGCATTCGTGCTGGCACCTATTGCGAACCTAAAATGACAACCGTTGGATCACAAGATACCACGGGCCCTATGACTCGCGATGAGTTAAAAGACTTGGCCTGTTTAGGCTTCTCTACCGATTTGGTGATGCAGTCGTTCTGTCATACAGCAGCTTATCCAAAACCTATTGATATCGATACTCAACACAACCTACCGGATTTTATCCGTAACCGTGGCGGTGTTTCACTGCGCCCTGGGGACGGTATTATCCACTCGTGGTTAAACCGTATGTTATTGCCTGATACTGTGGGTACCGGTGGTGATTCTCACACTCGCTTCCCCATGGGCATTTCTTTTCCAGCGGGTTCTGGTTTGGTTGCCTTCGCGGCAGCAACCGGTGTTATGCCACTGGATATGCCTGAGTCAGTATTAGTCCGCTTTAAAGGCAAAATGAAACCCGGTATTACACTACGTGATTTAGTTCACTCCATTCCTTACTATGCGATTAAACAAGGTCTACTGACGATAGAGAAAAAAGGCAAGAAAAATATCTTTTCTGGCCGCATTTTAGAAATTGAAGGCTTAGAGAATCTAACACTAGAGCAAGCATTTGAACTATCGGATGCCTCAGCAGAGCGTTCAGCGGCAGGTTGTACGATTAAGCTTTCTGAAGACTCAATTGCCGAGTACCTCCGTTCAAACATCACCCTACTACGCTGGATGATTAGCGAAGGTTACGGCGATATGCGTACCATCGAAAGACGTGTACGCAATATGGAAGCGTGGTTAGAAGACCCTAAGTTAATGTCAGCCGATGCCGATGCAGAATACAAGGAGGTCATCGAGATCGACCTTGCCGATGTGACCGAACCCATCGTGTGCTGCCCTAACGATCCAGACGATGCTAAGCGCTTATCAGAAGTTGCTGGCGATAGCGTACAAGAAGTCTTTATTGGTTCATGCATGACCAACATCGGCCACTTCCGCGCTACTGGTAAACTACTAGAGCACAATACCAAGCCACTAAAAACCCGCTTTTGGTTATGCCCACCCACTAAAATGGATGAGCATACCCTAATGGAAGAAGGCTATTACAACATCTTTGGTCGCAACGGTGTTCGTACCGAAATGCCAGGCTGCTCTTTGTGCATGGGTAACCAAGCCCGTGTTGAGCCAGGCGTAACCGTTCTGTCAACCTCAACGCGTAACTTCCCCAACCGTCTAGGTGATGGCGCTAATGTTTACCTAACATCAGCTGAACTTGCTGCTGTCGGAGGTATCTTAGGACGCCTACCAACGGTTGAAGAGTATATGGAATACGCAATAAAAATTGACTCGATGTCCGATGAGATTTTCCGCTACATGAACTTCGACCAAATCGCCTCTTTCCAAAAAGGCGCAGAAGATGGCAAACGCATTGCCGCAGTTCAAATACAAGATGTTGCGGTTTAAGCTTTTAAAAAATTAATGATAAATTAACACAAAAAAACCCGCTACTCTCAATTAGCGGGTTTTTATTTTCTAAACCTTATAAGTTAATTAGCATTATGAAGGAGAGCCATTCCGTTAACATATTGTGTAAAATTTTCGATATTCATTGTAGTAGCTTTTGTTATTGGCAACCACGACCAAAGGGCATGCAGCCTAAAGAGTTTCACCTTGATGTTGAAGTCAAAGCGGCACGCCAGCTTAGTGGTCGCTCCGCGGGAGCAAGAACGATTGCGACAATGCTGTCAACCGTCAGCCACCTAAACACAACTACAAACCAGCTAATAAAGAACGTGCTGATATTGAAAATCATTTAAATCGAGAGTGTAGTCCTGCTCACCCAAATCAAGTGTGGTGCGGTGATGTGACTTACCTCTGGGCAGGAGAACAATGGCATTATTTGGCGCTTGTTTTCGATCTTTATGGTCGAAAAGTCATTGGCTTCGCCTTATCTAATTCGCCCGATAGTGAACTAACCAAGCGCGCGTTATCTAATCCATTTGTGGGGTGCGGGCGGCCGCAGGAAGTCATGTTTCATTCTGGTCAAGGCTGTCATTAACCAGTCTGGCGTTTAGGCAATTGATCTGGAAGGACCAGATAAAACAAAGCATACCGTCAAGCGGCGCCGAGGTGAGTCGACTTAGGAGCGGCAACGCTCCGATGGAGCGTTTTTTCCGAAGTTTGAAAACTGAAAATATGCCGAGAAAAGGGTATAGCCGCGCTGATGTCGCTAGTGATTTTGTTCGTGATTATATTTGTAGGCATCAGCATTCAATGAGACCACATAGCCATAACTTTGGGCTCTCGCCAAACGAAAAAGAAGCCTTTTTTTGGAAAGCTGATAATGCGGTGGCCAAAAAGAGTTAACCACTACAGCAACTTCTCCTTATTGACATGTTCAAGCACCTTGATCGGAAAAACAAGCTGCTCTTTTCTACCATTGAGTCCAATCGCTCTTCCCTGTATCTACACAATACTTAAACCTAAAAACCGCAGTTGGCGCGAAAAAGCTGTGAAAGTTATTGGTGTGCATAGGCCATTTTTCAAACTTTGCAGTGCAATAGAGGCATGAAAAATATGATTTAGCCTCGTCACTCCGAACAGCATTTTTCGCTAATCAGAAATCTAGTCTTGTCAACGACTTAATGGGTACCGGACCAAGCCTATTATGACAAAAAAAAGGTTGACGGGACAACAGTGAAGTATTTAATATCATTTAATACTGTGACGTAAGTATCAGTAATCCGCTTTACGCATTAGCACAAATAGCATGCAGCTAAAATACAAGTATAATATGTTAAAGAATATAAAGATTTTCCCTAAAGTTTTATTCAATTGTTTATTAGCGGCATTGATTCCCGTCTCTGGCTTTACTTACCAATTCCACCTTAGCCAGCCAAATCAGAAAAAAATCGTCGAGCAAAGACTACTGCAATCTGCGGACACTCTTGCCACTCATATTGATGACTGGATTGACAAAAATCTTGTGCAATCCCGTTTTGTCGCCATGCTAGAACCGTTTAGACAAATGGATGCCGACGCCCAAATCCCAATATTAAAAGCAACAAACGAAAATCTAGAGTCGGCTCACTTCACTTTTGTTAGCGATTTACAAGGAAATGCTATTGCTCGGAGCGACAATAAAGCATTAAATAACTACAGTGACCAAAAATACTTTAGAGAAGTTGTATCTGGCAAAGAAATAGGCAAGCAAATGCTCATTGACAATTTGAAGCCGGCCCCTACACATTGCTTTGCCATTCCTATCAAGGAAACTAGCGGCCAGTTGACAGGCGTACTCACCCAATGTTCAACGTTACTGGACATTTCTGATCATATTACAAAATTTCAAATTGGCCACACAGGCTATGCTTTTCTTGTTGATGACAACAACCGTTTAATTGCTCATGGTAAGCAAAGCAGTAAACTGGAAAACTTTAGCGATCATCCAAGCTTAAGCATAGAAAAAAGAAAGGTCACTACCACGTACTATGAAGGCAATAAAAATGTCGTTATTGTATTGCCAGTTGGGCCCAACTGGAGGCTGATCATACATCAGGATTATAACGAGGCCTTCAGTAGCTACTTAAGTTCTAGAAAAAATACAATCTTAATGGGTATTTTTATCTTGAGCCTAGCATTATTATTCTGTTTTTTGACCAGCCATAACATTTCAGCCCCCATAAAAAAATTGACGAACATTGCTAACGCCTATGGCGGGGGTATACTTGTTGAAAATGTTCTTGATGACGGCAGAAAAGATGAAATAGGTGACTTAGCCAGAGCAATTTCACGCATATCCAAAGCACTCCAAATTGCGGTGGGTTATTTACAAAAGCAAAAGAAGGGATAGCAGCGCTATTTGTTAAGGGCGAGCTTTGATTGCAGCGTTGCTTTACTCAAGCCGGCATTTACGCGAAAGTGCCTTTCGTACAAAGCTTTCATGACAATAATTCCTTTGTACTCGAGGTTGAGTACGTAAGGGAAATATTGTTGATAAAGATAAATA
>JBLHWO010000115.1:0-10882 GCA_047629215.1 Cellvibrionaceae bacterium
ACCACTTGACGATCAAGTGGGTCATTGACAATACTCTGAATGAAAAGCCCATCTATTTTAATGTAATCCACATGTAAGTTTTTTAGTTGACCAAAAGAACTGAAGCCACTGCCAAAATCATCTAAAGCAAAGGAGCAACCTAATTGATGCAACCGGGCAAGTAATTGTTGTGCGGCGTCTAAGTTGGTAATCGCGGTTGTTTCAGTAATCTCGAACGAGAGTTGATGTGGGTCAACACCGTGGTCGTGAATGATGCGCGTAATATCATCAGCTAATGTCGGATCTACTAGAGTCTGCCCAGATAAGTTAATCGCAATGTTATGCTTAAAGCGATGCTGATCTTTTGCTAGCATCGCAATACTTTTTTCAATCACAATTCGGTCGATAGAGGGCATTAAACTAAAACGTTCGGCGGCACTCAAAAAGGCGCCGGGCAAAAATTGATGACCATTTTCGCCTGCTAGGCGTATGAGCACCTCATACTGAATTTTCTGATCGCCAATTAAACCGTGAAAATTTTCCCATCTTTGCAGAGGGCTCATGCCCTTTATATTCGCTAGTTTAATATCGGAGGAAAATATCGGCTGGAAGACCAATTCAAAACCATCGTTTTCAATGGCATGCCGCAAACGATTTGACCAACCTAAATCGCGGCCCATGTCTCGGCGCTGATTATTATCATCAGTGTAAAGATGGGTCTGGTTACGGCCTTTCTCTTTTGCTAAATGAACCGCGACGTCTGCCTTCGACAAAACCGTACCTGGCGATTTTGCATGCTTGTCGATAATAGCAATACCGATAGAAGCATTGATGGTGTATTGCTTATCGGCAAAATAGAATTGATGGCCCGCCAATATTTCACAAAAATCATTCGCAGTTTTATTAATTTGTTCGGGCGTCATGTCACGAAGTATCACCGCAAACTCATCGCCACCCAAGCGCGCTAAGGTATCAAGGCGACGTACCCTCGTACTTAAACGGTGGCTTACTTGAATTAGCAGTTGATCGCCAGCACTGTGGCCGGCAGTATCGTTAATATACTTAAACTGGTCTAAGTCGATCATCAGCAATGCGCTGCATTTACCTGACTGCGCTATACTCTGCACTTCTGTGTGTAATTCATCTTCAAAGTAATGGCGATTAAACAACTTTGTTAGAGAATCGTGATTCGCCTGCCAACGCAATTCTTCTTCCATCAGCTGACGTTCTGCTACATTACGGAAAGCAACAACAGAACCATCGCGACTGTTTTCAATTACCACGGGAAAAAGCGTACCTTCAACCGGGAAGCTTTGTCCGTCTTGCGTCCAGAAAAAGGTGTTCCAATTTGAGATTCGCTCCCCACTCAAATAGGCACTTGACAAAAAACAATTACTAGGAGATGTAGGGCGATCAATAGTTAAAGAATGGTGGAATAAGTCGTGTGGGTGTTTGCCAATAATATCGTCATTCGCATCAAACCCAAGAATGCCTTTAGCCACTGGGTTAATAAAGGTTAACAAACCTATATTGTCGACACCGTAAACCCCATCACCGACAGAGTTCAACAGCCCTTCTAAGTGAATTCGTTCACGTATAATCTCACGTCGATTGATCACCGAGCGAGCCATCGACGCAACGCGCGCTAAAAAAAGTTCTTTGGCCTCACTCTTAAACATACACTCTACGGCACCGGCATCTAAAGAGTCACGTATAACCTTATCTAAATAGGTACCGGTTAAGATTGAGGTGATAATATGAGACGTGCGTTTGTCTTGGCTTAATCGCCGACATAAAGCGTCACCGGTTTGGCCCGGCATGAAATAATCAATAATGGCTAAGTCGAAGGAAGTGTCATTGGTCTTATTAAAAGCTTCATCTACGGATTGAGCAGGTTCAACTTCATAACCATGGCTTTTTAACAGCTTACTGTAAGTCACTCGAATCGTTGGGGAGTCATCGACTAATAGGATTTTTATGCCCTTTTTACTTTGGGGCAAGCCAAGTTCCGGTTTTAGAGTATCTGAGGTGAGAGTGGTTAAACATTCATATAGCTCATCGATAACATCCAATGGCAACAAAGCCGCTTTAGGGCGACGAGTAACCCAAGTTATGCGAGCAGTGTCAACATCTTCGGTCAGTATAATCACCGCAATATGGTGAAATTCAGGACTCTCTAACAAGACTAATATGTCGTTAATTACAGTCGAGGGGCCAGTGGGCCAACTCAAAATAACAACTTTTAAGTCTTTACTACGCCGAATGTACGACAGTGCTTCGTGAAAATCCCCCAGCGTATCGGCCTCGACACCTTGGCTTTTGAGCTGGTGCATAATGCAAAAACGCATAGTGGGTGAATTTTCAACAACAAGAACACGATTAAACATACTTCAACCCATAAAACAGCACCAAAATTTAGTATAGACTAATATCTGGAGAGCACCGGTAACGCTTCTGATTGAGTAGCTGGACTTTAATACGCCGCTTCTCGATGGTGATTATGCCAAGGATAACGAACTAGCTACATAAACTCTAAACGACGCTTAGCTTCGCGAACGGGCCCCAGGGCAGGTTTGATATTATTCAGCTAGCGTGAGTTCACTTAGTTTAGTGCCCAGAGTTAATCACCCCTCTCTAATTAATTACCAGACACTCAGTTAATACCACTACGATAGGGTTGGCTGAACTAAAAGTTTAGTGATATTGTTGACAACAACTATATTTTTTAGGATTTTAGCGACTTTTTAAGCAATCTTTGACGCATTATGATCACAATAGTTAGGCTTACGATAAGTAGGTCTAACTTTTAAAAAATAAATTTGTCGCTTGTTATAGGTGAATTAATTAGCTAAGTATCCGGCATTACTGAATTTTTTGTTTATACTTAATGCGTTGGCCCCATAAACACCGTAGACAAAAAAGTAAAAAATATCGATGAGCAGCCCTGCACTACAACAAATTGACATTATAAAAATCTACGAAAAGAAGCGTTGTCTAATCGTTGATGACATCACAGAAGTAAGAGCAGCTTATAAGCGTATGCTGCGTTCTTTTGGTGCCGTAGATATCGATACCGCCGCCACGGGCGATCAAGCTATGCAGATGTGCGAGGCCCGTCAATACGGCATGATTATTTGTGACTATAATCTTGACGAATCAAAAGATGGTCAACAAGTACTAGAAGAGCTGCGTCATATGCAGCTGCTTAAATATACCTCTCTCTTCATCATCATTACGGCTGAAACCTCTAGGGAGATGGTTCTGGGTGCAATTGAAAATCAGCCCGATGATTACATCACTAAACCTATCTCTCAAAAAATGATGCGCTCGCGCTTAGACCGAGCGCTAATGAAACACGAAGAGCTCTACCAAATAAAATCCGCTATGGACACTAAAAACTATGGCCGAGCCATTCGTTTGTGTGATGAGAAGATTAAAGCAGGTAGCCGCTATCGCTGGGAGTGTGTCCGCTATAAGGCTCAACTCTATTGGATAATGGGTGATCTTGAAGCCACGCGGAATATTTACGAAGAAGCATTGGAAGAAAAAGAATTTATTTGGGCAAAAATCGGTTTAGCTAAAACCTTAATTTCCACAGAACAGTACGATAATATTGAGCCAATTTTAAAAGGTATTTTACGGGACGATCATCGTTATATCGAGGCTCACGATAGTTTATCAGAGTTTTATGAAAAAACTCGGCAACATAAAAAGGCTCAAGATTCTACTCAAACCGCAACACAGCTATCGCCTAAATCTATTTTACGTCACCGCCGTTTAGCTGAGCTAGCGGAAAAAAATCAAGATGACGAAACCTGCTTGAAAGCATACGAAGAAGCTATACGCTGGAATTACAATTCATGTCATGCAGAACCGGAAGATTATTTAAGTCTTGCCAGACAAACAGTAAGCGTAACCAAAGGCCGAAAGGATCGCGATGCTGTTGATAAATCAAAGAAGGCGCTAAATTTATTAGAAAGAATGACAAGGCGTTTCCCTGAGCGAAAAAATAAAGTGAAGTCGGGCTTAATTGAGGCCCAATTATATTCGAATCAAGGTAAGGATAACTTTGCAAAATCAGCCTTGGATTTAGCAGAAAAAGAATACGATTTATTAGAGCCAAAAGAAATGGACGCTCGCTTAGATTACGCACAGTCTCAATTAATGTGTGGCGATCGAAAAAAAGCCTACAAAGAATTACATTTACTATCAAAAGAATGTAAAAACGATAAGAGGATTTTAGAGAAGGTCGATAAGATTAGTGATGAGCCAATTACGGTTGCTGGCAAGCAGTGCGCGGCGGATTTATCGCGTTCTGGGATCGAAGCCTATCAGCGTAAAGACTACGATACCTCGCTACTCATTTTTAAAGATGCTTTAAAAATGTTTCCTAACCATACGGGCGTAAATTTAAATATGGTTCAGGTTGCTTTAGCTAAAACTGATGCGGAGGGTCAATCTAAGGAGCTTTATGATTGTTGTAAAAAATGTCTACTTAGAGTAGATAGTTTAGAGCAAGGAAATAAACAATACGAGCGATTTAAGTTTTTACACAATCAGTATCAAACCATTTACGAAGACTTCATAAAACAAAAATGTTAAGGTGGGTTTAATAGTACTTCATTAAAGCATTTTTCGTACATGTTTAATAACATCAACAGTGTATGGTTTAACTTTTCGCCAAATAAAAAAAGATTCTGCCCCCTGACACACTAACATCCCCAGTCCATCACTCAGTTTTTTACAACCATTTTGCTTCGCCCATTTTAAAAAAGGGGTTAACTCTTTACTGTACATCATATCGTAGCAATAAGCGTCACTTAGAATGATATTGTTGGGTAAAGGCGGCAAATCCCCTGTTAGGCTAGCTGAAGTGCCATTTATAATAATATCAAATGATTTGTTCTCCAAGTCAGAAAATGAACAAGTATCTATAGGGAAAACATCATTAAATTCTTGGGATAACGAGACGGCTTTTTCGAGTGTACGATTAACAATAGTGATAGATTTAGGTTCTTGTTCTATGAAAGGCTCAAGAACACCTCGGACGGCACCACCAGCACCAACGATTAATATGGTTTTGTCTTTAAGCGACCACATTAAATTATGAGTCATATCATTCACTAGGCCAACACCATCGGTATTATCACCAATAATATTTTTATTGTGATCTAAAAAAAGAGTGTTAACAGCGCCAGCACGTTTAGCGCGAGGAGTTAAAGTTTTAGCGTAGTTAAAAGCATCCATTTTAAAAGGAACCGTAATGTTTAATCCTAAACCTCCGTTAGCAAAAAAAGCATTTGCAACATCGGTAAATTGATCTACACCGACACACTGAGAGTCATAGATAAGCTGCTGTTGTGTTTCAGCAGCAAAGGCTTTATGAAGAATCGGAGACTTGGAGTGAGCGATAGGGTTACCAAAAACAGCATAACGATCAATAGCACCATTCATTTAGCGTGATACTCCGAGCCAATCTTGAGCAGGTAAAAACGTTTTGGTTAGCTCTTCCTCTGCAGAGCCTGATTCTGGGTGATAATCATATTCCCATCGAACCAGGGGAGGTAGTGACATTAAAATTGATTCTGTTCTACCCCCTGTTTGTAAACCAAATAAGGTGCCTCGATCGAAAACTAAATTAAACTCCACATAGCGGCCGCGACGATAAAGTTGAAATTGACGTTCTTTTTCCTTGTACATCTTATTTTTTTGTTTTTCGATAATAGGGATATATGCATTGGTAAAACTGTCGCCAATCGTTTTTAAAAACCCAAAGCTTTTGTCAAAACC
Organism: Cellvibrionaceae bacterium; assembly: GCA_047629215.1. Classification (GTDB taxonomy): domain Bacteria; phylum Pseudomonadota; class Gammaproteobacteria; order Pseudomonadales; family Cellvibrionaceae; genus CANLBN01. Next base: position 5,770 of record JBLHWO010000115.1, read on the forward strand.
TAGCTCATTAAAATCATCAAAAAATAAACCACCAATACCACGAGCTTCATTGCGGTGCTTTAAATAAAAATATTCATCACACCACGTTTTGAAACGGGAGTAATATTCATCGCCAAAAAAATCACAGGCATTTTTGGCGGTTTGGTGCCAGTGAATACAATCTTCCTCATCGCCATAGCAAGGGGTTAAATCATAGCCGCCACCAAACCACCAAATGGCTTTCTCACCTTCTTTTTCGGCAATAAAAAAACGAACATTCATGTGGCTCGTTGGAATATAAGGGTTGAGGGGATGAATAACTAATGAAACGCCCATCGCCTCAAACTGTCTGCCTGCTAATTCTGGTCGGTGGGCAGTCGCCGATGCGGGCATTTGAGAGCCGTAAACATGAGAAAAATTAACCCCACCCTTTTCAATAATACCACCGTCGACTAAGACACGAGAGCGGCCACCGCCACCTTCGGAGCGTAACCACGAATCTTCTATAAACGTTTGTTTACCGTCAACTGTGGCTAACTTTTCACAAATACTATCTTGTAAAGAAAGTAAATACTCTTTTACTGCTTGTTTATCCGGTTTGCTCATAATGACATGTTGATAATTAAAAAAAGGTAAGTGTAAGCTAATTTATCTATGAGATTTTGTTTTTGGTCAAAAATAGGTGATTATGACCTGATAACAGATGCTGATAAAAGATCAATAATATCAGATGGGCGCTCGCGTTTGCCGACAATCCCTTTTGTTATATAACTAAGGTGGGATGAGCGACCAAAATAACGCTCTACTTGCCAGCGATATTTAGCGGCAGGTTTCCCTTGAGGGTTTGCCGATGTGGATACGATCGGACCACCATAAGCTTTGCACAAGCTTTGCACTAATGGGTGGTCACTAACACGGACAGCTACACCAGAATGATTGCCGCAAACCCAGTAAGGAACGCTAGCATTATTAGGTACTATCCAGGTTGTAGGCCCGGGCCAGCTCGCTTCCATTCGAGAGCGCTGATCGATCGATAGCGTGCTAAGAACAAAGTCGAGTTGACGGGTCTCGCTAGCAATAAGTATAAGTCCCTTATCAACTGAGCGACCCTTAAGTTCAAGGATTTTATAGACGGCATCAACATCGAAGGGGTCGCAACCTAAACCCCAGACAGCCTCAGTAGGATAGGCAATCACCTCGCCTCGATGTAGCGTATTAACAGCAAGACGAACATAGGGGGGGGTAGGCCGGTAATTGAGCATAGTAAAAATCAGGCATTAATTGTTGAATGTGTTATACGGCTTCGTGAACCGCTTCATATCCCCAGCTAGAGTGTTTAACAGCACCCTTCAGCTCAAGATTTAATAGTGCCGCAGCAACTTCTGCGCTGGAAAAGCCTGTGCGTTCAATAAGCTGATCAATAGCGACGGCATCATAGCCAATATGTACAAGTAATTGTCTCTCATGATTGGTGAGTGACGAGTGAAAATGGGTTTTCATTTGTACGTGTTCTTCTGGTGAAGGAGGCTCTGATATGGCTTTATGTTCCGTCTGCTGATCAGCAAAGTAACGGATTAGTCCGGTTAATTCTCTAATAATATCTTCGCCAGATTCAACTAGTTGTGCCCCATCTCTAATAAGAGCATGACAACCTTTTGATTGTGGGTTGTGAATCGAACCGGGAACCGCGAAGACTTCACGATTTTGTTCGAGAGCATAGCGCGCAGTAATTAAAGAGCCACTTTTAACAGCAGCTTCCATAACTAATGTGCCCAAGCTTAAGCCGCTAATAATTCGATTGCGCTGAGGGAAGTGCGCGGCAAGGGGCTTGGTGCCAGGGATAAACTCGCTTACCAATAAGCCTCCTTTATCTAATATGGCATCGGCAAGGAGTTGGTGGCGTTGGGGATAGACCTGATCTATACCCGTCGCCATAACCGCTAGAGTTTTACCTCCAACTTTAATGGCGGCTTCGTGTGCGTAGCCGTCGATACCCAGGGCAAGTCCGCTGGTAATGGTAAAGCCACCATTAGCAAGGTAGCGCGAGAAGGCGCGTGTATTTTCAATCCCCGAACTAGTTGGGTTACGGGTTCCAACGATGGCAATTTGAGGCAAAGACAATAATTCGGTATTGCCTTTAACGAATAACAACGGCGGTGGTCGAGTGATTTGCCCCAATAGTCTCGGATAATCTTTATGTAGGTGAGTAATAATTTTAGCACGATTTGTTTGAACTTCTTCTAAGACTCGATAGCCCTGACAGGCAAGAGGACTCATATCTCCTTGCTGCTGAAATTGACTCAGTACCTGTTTAGCTTTTTGGTTAATCTTGGGAAGAGATTCAGCTGGTGCAAGTAATACGCTCTCAGGTGTTTCGTGAATATCAATCCATGACCAATAGCGGCTAGGACCGACACCCGGCAGAAGGGAGAGTAGTAATATATAGAAGCTGGAATGTTTCATAGTAGTTCATCCTTGAACAGCGATTGAAAGGTTTAGGGCTGACGGACGTAATCACCCACTCTAATGCCCCTATCGGCTTTCAATACCAAGGCAAGGCTCATCTTATCAAAAGTTTGGAAGATCATCATCAATCCTGCGCGTTCATCTGGTAAATAAACGACACGATCTTTACGTTTTTTCGCATAGGGGTCTTTTACAGACTCACCGCGCTTGTAAATTGACAGTACATTACCTGGTTCCAAGCCATCACGTTCGCCGTTATTGATGGCGATAACATCGAGTAGGCCAACCTGACTAACCCCACCTTCAACACCAATAATTTTTGCTTTGATATCTTGATCGGGTTGAGATGGGAAAAAAGTGGGTTCAATAATGCGCTCAGCAGTGGGTAAAATACGGTCGCCGATACGAACATCACCTGTCGAGCGCGTTACCGATAAGGTCGCTATGTCATCGTCTAGTGCACGCATGTTGGCAGCGCCTATATCGATTGCTTGTACCCCTAATATTTCTTTCGTATCAGGATCGACGTAGTTAACCCCTTTACGGTAGATACCATAGTTGGGGATATTATTAGCAAACTGACCACGACCATACAGGCGATCACCGGATCCCAATATTAAGCGTTGCTCTTGGCCTGCGATGACATAAGGGGCCGCTTCTAGGATACCGATATCAACAACACGGTTTCGGAGTAGCCAGCTATTGATTTGATCTAAGGGTATAGCGGGGATAGCATTGTCGATAGGGGACACCCGGATTTTAGGTGTTAAACGATCTGTTCCGGAAGGGGTTAATCGAGTAGTACGCTTAACCGTTAAACGAGGTTGACCGTCTATATAAACAAGACTGATAACATCGCCGGGGAAAATCAAATGAGGATTAGCAATTTGTGAATTGGCGTGCCAAATTTCGGGCCATAACCAAGGCGTTTTAAGGAGTTTAGACGAAATTCCCCATAAGGTATCACCTTTTTGAACGAGATAACGCTCTGGAAAATCGTCGCGAAAGCGCTCGTCAGCAGCGTGGCTAGCTAGTACAAACATGACACTCAATACTAGAGCGGCAACAATACCGGAGACCTTTATTTTCATTGAATTGATCCTGTTCTGTGCGATGGCTACGCTGTATTAATGGCCACCTGCCTGTTGTGGCTGTTGACGATACTCCGTCGACATCGCTAAGACTGTTTTTATTAAGACAAAAGTACTCTCTATTTATAGCATCAAATCCTGTATGATCATAGTATTAGCAGCGATTGTTCGCTTTTTACTGGAACTTTTCCACAATCGTCTCCACTTAGAATGTTTTAATAACGTTTTCACCTATTATAGGTTAATCTTCCATGACACAGTTGGATATTCTTGAATTCCCCGATCCGCGCCTGCGAAAGAAGGCAAAAGCAGTCGCTAATGTTGACGATTCAATAGCCGCTATAGTCGAAAGTATGTTTGAAACAATGTATGCGGCCAAAGGTGTTGGCTTAGCGGCGACACAGGTGAATATTCATCAGCGCATTATCGTTACTGACGTCTCAGAATTGCGCGACGAACCGATGGTTTTTATTAATCCAGAACTTACCATTCTGGACGATGAGCCAGAAAGCTATGATGAAGGCTGTTTATCTGTCCCCGGCTTCTCTGGAATCGTAGAGCGGCCCAAACGAGTTAGGGTAGAAGCATTAGATAAACAGGGCGAGCCCTTTATTATTGAGGCGGAAGGCTTGTTAGCGCTTTGCATCCAGCACGAGATTGATCATTTAGAGGGTAAGTTGTTCATTGATTACATGTCGTCAATGAAGCGCAATCGTATCCGCAAGAAACTTGAAAAACAGCATCGAGAACAGGCCTAATTAGCATGTCCCACCCTTTCTGTGGTTTACGATTGATATTTGCAGGGACTCCCGACTTTGCTGCTCACCACCTAAAAGCCTTAATTGACAATAGTCAGCATGAAATAGTTGCGGTTTATACACAGCCAGACCGCCCAGCGGGCCGTGGTAAAAAGCTCAGCCCAAGCCCTGTAAAGAAACTAGCTCTACAACATGAGCTCCCCGTTTTTCAGCCCCATTCGCTTAAAGCACAGCCACTTAAAGCCCCGCCAACTAAAGACAGTCACGTTCAACAAGAACTCTTGGCGCTTAAGGCTGATGTAATGATTGTCGTTGCGTATGGCTTGATCTTGCCGCAGGCGGTTCTCGATATTCCCCGTTTTGGTTGTTTAAATGTACATGGTTCATTATTACCGCGCTGGCGGGGCGCTGCTCCGATTCAGAGAGCTATCGCTGCGGGCGATAAGGCAACAGGTATTACGATTATGCAAATGGATCGAGGCCTCGATACCGGCGATATGTTAGTGAAGCGCGATTGTGAAATGACAAAAGAGGAAACCTCAGCCAGCTTGCACGATAAGTTAATGGTTCTGGGCACCGATGCCTTGCTAGAAACGCTAGATCAGCTCCAGCGCAATGACTTAAGGCCAGAAGCTCAAGATGATGCCAATGCCACCTACGCCGAAAAAATCAGCAAGGAAGAAGCGAAAATTATTTGGTCTGAAGCCGCGCAACAAATAGAAACAAAGATACGTGCTTATAACCCCTCCCCTATCGCCTATACATTCTTAAACGGCTCCAGAATAAAAATATATAAAGCTGAGGTGGTCAAAGCCCATT
>JBLHWO010000116.1:0-10778 GCA_047629215.1 Cellvibrionaceae bacterium
GGTGTACACCCAATGGCTTAACGAACGCGCCGGAATCGAAGCGGATGTCACGGTCGTTCGCCTCGAAGACACCCGTTATATGGTGATGACATCTGCCGCAACGGGATTAGCTGAACTGGCATGGTTAGGCAAAAACACGCCGAAGGACACTGATGTTCATATCATGGATATCAGTAGCTCACAGGCGGTATTGGGTATCAGCGGCCCTCGCTCGCGTGAATTGCTGACGGCCTATACCCATAGTGATTTGTCGCATCAAGCCTTTCCGTTTAGCACCAGTCAGAATATCGATATAGGGCCAGTAGCTGTACGCGCGCAACGCATTAGTTACAACGGTGAGCTAGGCTGGGAAATATTTGTCGATGTGTCTTTCGCACCTTATTTATTTGAGTTATTCATGTCGGGTGAAAAAGCCGAACCGCCCAAACTAGTCGGCTTCCATGCGGCGGAATCACTCCGCACCGAAAAGGCCTACCGACATTGGGGCCATGATATGGGTTACACCGACACACCGCTTGAGTCAGGGCTGGACTTCACCTGCAAATTCAATAAGCCGAATGGTTTTATCGGTAGTGATGCTGTTAGCGCTCAGAAAACGGTCGATAGGCAAATCGTGCAAATATTGCTCAAGGGTTGCGAGCATTTTATTTATCATAATGAACCCATCCTGATTGATGGAAACATCGTCGGTAGCATCACCACCGGTACCTATGGTCACACACTGGGCGGCCCCGTCGGACTTGGTTGGATTAGCGGTAGTGGTTGGAAACAGGAAACACTCAACAATAGTCGTTGTGAAGTTCTCGTATCGGGGCATAAAATTCAAGCGCAGATTAGTCTGACACCCCTATATGATCCAAAAAATGAACGCCTTCTTCAATAGGCTGGCTATAACTAGGGCTTTTTAATTGTTTTGTAGCTGGGAGCCTGTCGAATAGGTTAGGTTGCTCCACTATTTTGATCATAGAGATGACTTTAACTATGTGCTGTTCCATGAGTTGTATCGCAGCGCCAACTCGTGGCTCTTTATTCTCTAGGATGCCAAAGGGTAAAATGTTGATGTAAAACTATTAGTGAGCCACCATTCACTGGCGCGTTAAAGTGGGCTGATGACTATGGACACTTTATTTTAAACGCCTCAAATAAAGGTATATTATCAATGCTTGGCTCCTTATTCTTTTTTTAAGAATGCCTATCCTTTGTTGTTTTCACCTATGACCATTATGGCTTCTGCTATTGACTGAAATGATAGCTTTGATGTACAGCATGCGCCTAGCTGGGATTCATGCGCTTTTATCAGCTCAAGCATACTTTCTAACTCAATTTTGCGCCCACTTTGCCCAAGAGTAATATCGTGACTGTTTCGATTGCTAAGAGCGAATATCGAACCTTCGGAATCGATGAGGATATCCTCTGAATCATAACCAAAAAAATGTAAGTCAGTGTCTGAATTCCACACACTTTGATCCAAGACAAAAGTAAGCTCATGATCGCCTCTATATTTTAGTACCGCTGGCCAAACTACCATTTCCTACCCCCTAAAACATAATGCCGTGCTAAGCAGTTCGAAATAACCGGCTAAAATGTGCACGACACAAGCGCAAGCCAACGGTTGCGAGTCTACTTAAGCAGCTTATTATTTAATTTAAAATATCGAAATCATATTTCGTTTTATAACTCTTTTTCTACATTTAATCATTCTAACTTAACAATTTCAATACCACACGAAAGCTTCTAATACATTTATTTAAGCACCCTTTTTAAACTCATTCGTTTTAACGTAAATAGCGCAATCATTTTCAGAGTAGTCGGTGTTAAGGAAAACAGCTGACTTGTCTAGGTCGAATTATTCGCTTGAACCAATTATCTCAGCAAGCTCTTGATTTACGCAAAAAATTAGACATCTAAATTTTGAAAAACTATTCTGGCTCTGACTCCCTTAAATCAGCGAAGAAAAGTTGGACTAAATATAGTGGTTATGAATTTCAACCAATTTGACCTTTTTTAGTGATAATTATTCTTTTGAAATAGCTAAGGGGTCGATAATTTATAATACTATTAACAAACCATCACTCACAGGTCTTTTAAACTAGGCTAATGATTATAGGTAGCTATATTTTTAACGCCTTAAGTAAAGGTATATTATTAATGATTGCCCCCTTATCCTCGCTGAATAATAGCGCTAATACTAAAAAAGCAGCCTAGGCTGCCTTTGGTTATTTAAAAAATGATATTTATTTTACGTATTGCTTAAATGCTTCATCAACCGGCGTATTTGCCAAGTGGTTGGTGTAGTTGCTCATTACTTTTTGAGACAAACCAACGATAATTTCTAAAAGTTGCTGTTTACCATAACCTGCCGCAAAGAATGTTTCGATTTGCTCATCGCTTATCACACCGCGTTCGCGCGTTATGGCCAGTGTTGTTTCACGTAAAGCTTCAAGCTTAGGGTTAACAAGTGGCGTTTTGTTAACTAATGCATCAACAATGTCTTGATCTACTTTCATTGCCGCTGCAATGCCACTATGAGCTGGTACACAGTAGTGGCAGTTATGCTCAACATTAATTGATTGCCATACAACAGTTAGCTCTTCTGCATTAAATGATGTTTTTTGAAACAACCCATGCAGTACCTGGTAACCTTTCAGTAATGTCGGTGCTTCAGCCATTACTGCATGTAGGTTAGGTACCATACCAAATGCTGCGACTGAATCGGCTAGTAAAGGTATAGCATCTTCGGGTGCGGTGTCTGCTGTGTATAAAGTAAAGTCGGTCATGTCTAGCTCCAATAAGAATATAAGTTCGCGTAATTTCAATGACTATACTATTTGATTTTGAGCGGTCGCTCAAGTTAAAATTGAGCAAGTGTTCACCTTGACTGGAAATAAAATGGTAAACAAGGTTAAATTTGAGCGAGAGAATGTAATTCGTGTCGCAAGCCAACTGTTTTGGGATAAAGGCTTCCATGCTACTTCTACACGCAATCTACAAGACGCAATTAACATGCGTCCTGGCAGTATATATTCGGCATTTGGTTCAAAAGAAGGGCTTTATAGTGAATCGCTAAAAAACTACACGTTACAAATGAAAAGCCAAATAGAAGGGTTTATATCTACTTCCGATTCTGTATTAGGTGGATTACGCGCATTTGTAGAAAACATTGTGATTGAAACTAAAGATTGCAGCCCTAGTGCGATTTGCATGCTAGTAAAAGCAAACAGTGAATTTGCCGATAAGAACAGCCGCTTATATGGACTGAGTTTAGATTTAGCGGCTGATTTTGAAGGCTATCTTACCGCTCTTTTTGAGCAAGCCATTGAACATGACGAACTAAACGATAAGCTATCGGCAATAGAATATGCACGTTTTTTTCAGGTTCAATTTGCCGGGTTACGCTGCTACATTAACCGACCTGGCGTTGAGCCATTAGCTCAACCGATGATCAATCAAATGTTTGCACTGATCAAAAAACTATAAATTTACTCGGCTTATTTTTCTTTTTCGCATTAAACCTTATGTTATGACACTATTTAGCAGCATCTACATTTATTAACCTGACTGGAATAAAACTTATAACTTTTTTCGCTTGTCTTCAAGGAAGCTAAGATTTTAGGCTAGATTTGAAAAAATTAAAAGTATGGGTGTTAAAATTATCGCTTGGCATTGAATAAAGCACGGGACTACTTGAAGCAAGCCAATCAATTATTTGAGACACGGTGCAAGGACGATATGTATGTGGATACACCATAGATGAAGTCGCTAAACTATTAAGCCCTTCTAAGAATTTTAATAAATTGGCTGGAGCTCACCCCAGCCAAGCACATTAATTTTTTATTGGCCATAACTAAGATCTAAAATAAATAACCAACTCCCAACATTAACATTATCCAGTCGATAATGTGTCCAGCCTAAACGAACAGGCCTTCTTGGCACTAACTCACTTTTAAACTGCCACGCCAAAATGTCTGTTCCGTTCCATGGAGACAGCACTTATGCTCTCATAATGTCCTCTATAGGTATAACAAATTTCTGTACTCAAATAAATTCGTGAACGATCGGTTCACGCCCTGAGGTGTATGGTCAAGCTGCTTCAATCATTGGTTGCCTCTTGAGTAAGGGTGACCCATGTCGCTCCAGTGCCTTGAGATATCGGGATCCATCATAGGCATCACTAGTCTGCCAGCAGCGGTAAAGAATCCGAACCCATTTAAATGCCAACGACCTGACTGCCGCCTGATAGGTCGCTCCCTTGCCTCGTTGTTGTCGATAGTAGAAGCCTGCCCAGTACGATTTATTGATCGTTTGTGCCACCCTCCACAAAGGTTCGGCGCATAAATGTTGGACATTGTAATCGCCAATGCACCCAGTGTTTCTTGCCACTACGCTCGGTCGCGGGTGCAATCCCCGAGTACTTTTGCATAGCTGCAGCACTTTTAAATCTATCTCGTTGCTCACCAAACGCAACCAGCAACCTGGGGGCAAGTGAGGGACCCGCCCCAGGGCATGGTAAAATTTGGCTCAAAGTTACGCCTTAGATGCCAGTCAACCTGACGAAAATGCTAGTAAAATTAAAACTTGGTTGAATAAACATGGTCAAAATTACCGCTAGGTCTCACAACAATACTTGGTCCTAAAATTCGTAAACATATAAGTCTTTTATCATTAAAAATAAATTATTGAATATTTAATTAAAAACGAGATACGACCATCGCGGCTACTCGCACCCAGGGCGTGAAGCTAAGGGATAAATTTAAAGCCAATCTGATTATTGCCCTACCCGCTGCCCTTATCACCCTGGTGGCTCTATTTTTTATTGAGGTAAAGGTCAAAACAGCCATGACAGGGGAAGACTATAATGCCTAGTTGATGCTGCCCTACTTAGTGATCATCGTAACGGCGCGGCTAGGGATAAACGTGATTGTTGTCTTGGGTTTTGGAATATTGACGGCGGCAATTATTGGTTTAAGTAACGGCACGTTTACCGGCTGGGAAGCCCTGCAAAGTATTCAAAAAGGTATCAACTGGATGCAAAATCTCGTCATTATCGCGCTGACCATTGGCGGTATTGTCAGTTTAATGGAGGCTTATGGTGGCTTGACGTGGCTAATGAATATGGTTTGCACCAGAATAAAAAGTAAAAAAGAGGCAGAGTTTGGCATTGCTTCATTGGCCTGTTTATTAGACTTAGCACGAGGGATGTCGTCGTGGTCGTATAAATCCAGAAGGGTTCGGGCTTGTTGTCGGTGCAACCGCTCGGCATCGCGGCATTGGCGACACCCGTTCTTTTACCTATGGGAAACCAGGCAATTGATCCGCCATGGCGACCAGGAACGACTGATAGCTAAACGGGATGTCTTGAAATAGACGGTACGCTACAATTCCGATCAGCAGCGACTGGAAGATCGATCATCTCGTCACCAACTCCGCCAACTTGGTGTTCGCTGCAAGTATGCGTTTTGGCCCCATTTTAAAAATTGGTAACGTTCACTATTACGTTGCATTTCAATCTCAAAATTTTCTCCAAATGTGGTGAATGTGGTGAATTTTTCGATACTAACCGAATGATCTATAATCAGGTCGACCCGGGATAGTGGATTAATTTTTTGCGGGTCGATACCTTGTTTAACCAAGGCATGGCGGCCAGATCAACTATTGCTGGTACGCCGGTGAAATCCTTCATCAGTACGCGCGCTGGATGATAGACGATTTCCTGTATGCTAGCTCGACCGGCGCTAAATGCTAGGACTTCGATATCTTCACTACTGCAGACGAGTCCGTCCTCGTGACGCAATAAGTTCTCTAACAGAGATTTTAGTAGATACGGGTAACCGATTAATGTTCGAGTTGTTCACGAGTTTTCCGCCATTAATGGCGTAGTAATTATATTTCTTAGCATTAACGTCCAGTGTGCTTAGGCATTTAAATGAATTATTCAAGTGCCTCATGGTAACTCCTGTTGTTTTAATTGCTATTAACTTTGCTCTTAATCGATCTATTTGTCCATTCGCCCTGCGGTATTTCCAACAATACCGAACGCTATGACTGGCGCACCCGGAAACGCCACTGAGGAATCAGAATGTCCTAATACGATACCATCCTCGATGGCTGTCATGGTTTCCTGGCGTCTGCCGAATGCATTCACAATTTTAGCCAGGGGCTGACCCGCTTTGACAACGTCACCCGGTTTTGCGAGAAATCTAATAATCCCTGTTTTGGAGCTATAGGGTTTTTCGAAATAATGCAATAGATTGTTGTCCGAATAGTGTGGCGGCAATGGATAGCTAAAAGGATGATCACGTGCTGCGATCATGCCCATATGGGCGAGGATATTCCAGATGGCTTCGACGCCATAGGTGACATTCGATTCGCTGACAATATTAGGTTTACCTAACTCGAAAGTCAGTGCAGGAATATCATGTAGCAACAGGTTAAAGGAGAGACTTGCCTGTAACTCTTCGTCGTCAACAATCAAACACAGGCCAGTTTGTTTGCTTGTCTGTATTGCTTTTTGATAGGCATTTCTGTGAGGCTTGCCCGGGTCATGATCTACCAGTACATAGGGAAGAGACTCGATCCAGTCACTGTGAAAGTCTACAACCAATGTAGGTTGCGTTTCGACAATAGTTTCAAATATGGTGTTGGCGATACGCTCACCAAGGGAGCCATTAGGATCGCCCGGGAACGAGCGATTAAGATCCTCCCCACTCATTGTGATATGCCGGATTCCAGATTCAAATCCCAATGGGTTCATCAGCGGAAAAGCATGAATACTGCCACAAGTAAGGCGTCGGCGAATGCTTTTGAATATTTCCTGGATGACGACAATACCGCTAACCTCATCACCATGACTACAGGCAGTCAACCACACGACTGGTCCAGGGATTGCACTGCTAGCGCTCATGAGCGGTAAGCGCCTGCGCGATAAATCCGACCCAGTCATGATCTTTTTAAAAGAATAGTGGTTTTTAACCTTTGCTGTAGATTGTTGCTGGTTTGGCATAACCTTCTCTTTGGCAGTCAATAGATTCTCCCATGGCAGCGGCAGAGGAAAACCGATGCCACGAGACAAACAAGGCTATATCAGCCTGGATTAAATAATCGCTGGAAAGAAATGCCCGCTAACTATGCCGACTTGCCAGTTGCGCGGAGAATTGAACTGCGTTCACGCCCTCGCGTTCTATGGCAGCCTGTAGAATGAGCTTTAACATATTGGTATAGGAAAGACCGTCTAGCTTGGCCATTTTGGCTAAATGACCATCCCAGCACCAACCTGGATTAGGATTAACCTCTAGTAATCGCGGGGTGCCATTATCATCCAGCCGCCAGTCAAAGCGAGCGTAGTCACGGCAACCGGTGCGATCAAAAAGCTTCAAACAGCTATCATGCAAAAATTGCACGGTTGCCGAAGGCAGATCAGCGGCGACAGAGGTTATCTTCCAGTAGGGAGACTCCGGATCCCATTTCGCTTCGTAACCACAAATTTTTGGCAGTCCGTCGGGCAGTAACGAATAGTCTTCTTCAATAATAGGTAGAACCTGAAACGTGCCAGAAGGGTTACCAATAATACCGATGCTGATGTCCTTTCCAGTTAGATATTCTTCTATTAAAACGGGGCTTTCATAACCAAATTTTTGGCGTATCGATAATATCGCCTGCTCCAGATCGGTGATCGAGTAACACACGTTGTGCTGGGTGATGCCAAAACTCGAATCGCCAAAATTAGGTTTAATGATCACCGGAAAAGGAATAGTGATGTCGACAAAGGTAGTGTCCTGCGGTTTCAGAACATAGGCCGCCGCCACGGGTATATCCATTTCAATCGCCAGGCCACGAATCAGGGATTTGTCGTAGCAGTAACTTAGACACTGGGGATTACCGCCGCTGTAGGGAATATTCATCATCTCCAATAAGGCCGGGACATGTAGTTCAAATGTGGGGTCATTGTTAAATCCTTCGTCACAAAGATTAAACACCAGGTCGAAATTGGTTTTCCATTGTTTGGTATCAGAGAAATAATTCTCATGATTATCAAAATAGCTAAATTTATATTTCTTTAGAGTAGCTAGTGCTTTTTTTAAGGCATTGACAGTGAACAGATCATCGTCGTCAAATGACTCGCCCGGTTTTACCCTGTCGGATTTACGCGGATCGCCCATTAGCACAGCAATGTTATAGCGCTTATGTCGAAGGGTTGACGCAATCTCTACTGGTTTATTAGCAAAGCCCATAATAATGTTGCGCTTGGCCATCATGCCCATATCCTGGTCACGTTGAGACGACGTGCTCAATACCTGCTTAAGGCCAACCTCAGAAAACCCATTTTCTTCAAACATAGCTTGCAGGCTTTCGGCGGTGTAGAGGCGCTCGGCATAGAATTGATCGGCCACCACGCCCTTTTTTACGTGAGTGATAACCTCTCGTGAAACCAGTCGTTCTTTATCAGCCGATAAAGAACGTTCGCGACAGACAAAGTAGTTTTTATCGATCCATTCCCAGCTTCTCGGTTCGTAGCTGGTTTTCATATGATTGCCATCGGTAAGGTCAATAAGCAGTTTTCCCTTTGGCTTCAAAATACGAAGAACTTCGGAAAGCACGAGCTGGTCATCTTCCTGCGTCTCAAAATAACCGAAACTGTTGCCCAGCACTGTCACAGCATCAAACTTGTTATTTAAATAGGGAAGCTTGCGCGCGTCACCTTCTTTAATGGTTATCGCTAAACCTTCTTTTTTAGCCTGGGTTTTAGCCCGACTAACGAGATAATGAGAGCGATCCATACCATGGACATTGCTATAACCTCGACGTGCAAACTCCAGAACATGCCGTCCCTGACCACAGCATAAATCAAGAATGCTGGCGTTTTTGTCAAGGTGGAGCAATTGCTCGAAAATATCTACTTCAGTTTGGGTAATGGTTTCATCACAGTACACGTCGCCATCGGTACGCAAATAGTTAGCATTAAAAATATGTCGCCACCAATCGGCTTTGACATAGCTTTCAAGGTTGTCGACGGGACCTAGAACAGCCACCAGTTTTTTATTGTTGGCTTTGATTTTTGTTTTTATGATAGTTGTCGTTGGATGGTTCATAGACATCAATTCCTTTGATCAAAAAGTAAAAGTGTCTAACGTCCGTTCTGACTGGATGCCATAGATTTGGACAATCCACGCTGAGCACGTAGTTAGGCTATTCAGCGAGGACAGGGAAGTTAACTCGCCTGTCTCGATTCCAATTCTGAGGTTGGAATTCGACGAATTGTGTACCCAAAAATCCGGTTTGTCTATTGTTTATCGTCGTCTAAAACTGGGAAATATTTGCTATGCCTAACTACCTTCAGGGCAAAATATATTACCTACAAATTTAAGGGCTTACCCATTAGCCAACCCTACCTAAGCGATGGGATTTTGTCATAGGGAATGATATCGATTATGGACAAAACGTCGACTTGTACCTAAGGCAAGCGTAGCACTGGCAGCTCGGCTGGCCCGTTTGGCCTGGACATTGATGCAGAGAAATACGATGTATCAACCTAGGTTTTAAAAGCTTTGTAACACTCCCTTGGTAACTGACACGATAATGAATAAAAGAGGTTAAATCCCACCTGACAAGAACTTGGTTTGGACACAGTTTAAATACAGACTGAATGGGTGTTAAAGGCGGTCAGGTGCGGGTCTCATTAGGGCGCTACAGCGAACCCGACATTAATCACTGTCAACAGACGTCAGATAGTTGTCTTCGTTACCGCTATTTTTATTAGAGCTTGATTTATCAAAAAGGCTGGGGCTACTGTTTGACAATCAAATTCTTCAATAAATATTGAGGAGCATCCATATATGACTAAGAGTGTTAAAGCATAAAATCCAATGTGTGTTTCACTTTTTTTTGATGCGCTAGCTCATACAATGACATTATGAACTTACTTTTGAAACATACTTTTATACGCTTTGCCATTGTGGGTGGGTTTGGCTTTTTAGTCGACCTTACTAGCATGCTGCTACTTTCGATTTGGCTGCCCCACCTGTTTGCGCGAGGCATTGCTTTTTGGATTGCTGCAAGTTCTAACTGGTGGTGGAATCGTCACATCACCTTCATTGATACACAAAAAATCAAACATAAAAAGGCCGCCGTATTACAATGGATGCAATTTCTCGGCAGCTCTGTAGTGGTTTTTATTCCAAATTGGGGTTGCTATCTTTTTTTACTAGCGCACCCACCCGCTTTACCCTTCCCCGCATTCACATTGCTATGGCCTTATCTCGCCATGGTGCCCGGTGTATTGGCGGGCATGATGCTAAACTATATCTTATCTCGTTTTTGGATTTTCTCATCGATCGACCGATCCAAAGAAAAATCATCTAACTAAGCAGACAGGTCTGTTTAATTCGCTTGCTCAGCGGCGTATTTAGCAAACCTTCCTTTCGATTTATCATGTACTTGGTCATGGCGAGACCAAGGCCAGCCACCAAATTGAGTCCGCTGATAATCATTAAACGCTTGCTGTAGCTCTGCTCTCGTATTCATAACGAACGGGCCATGCTTTTCAACATTTTCAGCCATAGGACGGCCTTGTAACATCAAAAAACGCGCAACGTTACCAAGGTTTTTCATCGCAATAGGCGCATCACTTTTCAGAACAAAGGCTTCGTTGACCGACCCCTCTACACCATCCAGTTTAACGCTGTCGCCTTCAAAAAAATACAAGGTACGACTCAAATTTGACACCGCAGCAGGCAGTGTCCATTCAGCATTTTCTGGTAAATCGATTAACCAAATAGCAACAT
>JBLHWO010000117.1:0-10773 GCA_047629215.1 Cellvibrionaceae bacterium
GAAACCCGCGACGTACATGCACAGTGAACAGGTCAATCCCCTTGGTCACTGTCTCCGGCAATGCTTCTTTATATTCCGGAACAATAACGATAGTCGGTGGCGTCACCGTGACTCTAGGGTCTTGATATGGCGTTGACTTTGTACCTCGACTAACCATCATGCGCAAGTGCACTCCGTCGTGCATGTTATTGGCTAAAAGCGTTTCATTTAGTCGTGCAGCCAACGCGTCTTTACTGACCCCAGGGTGAAAATCAAGAGCTTTTGCGCCTGCGTACAATCGGTCTAAATGCTTCTTCAAAAACGGAATCTTGCCATGGTGAACTCGTAAACCCTCCCACACGCCGTCACCCAGCATAAAGGCTGAATCAAATACTGATACCTTAGCCTCGTCACGAGGAAATAGCTCACCGTTGATGTTAATTAATATCGATTGATTGCGGTCGTCGCCTTGATAGGCGTGCGTAGAATGTCCCATGATTATTTATAAGCCCCTTAAATTAGCGAGTGCTTAACTTAACACTTACTAAGAGACCTCTGCAAAACTCTAGCAAAAAATAAAATATTTCAAGTTAGTCGTTAACAAGGTAAGGTTCCTAATTGTGCTTCGGCCTTGTAGAGTTATCATTTGAACGCTACCAACTGTGTAGCTACTAACTATGGGCTTTGATCTATTATCCATAGGGGATGTTCGCGATGTTTTTTTTATATGGCTTAGTTTTTATCTCGGCAATGGTGTCGGTATATTGTCAACTCAATCAGCTTGATGGGCTTTTTATCGTGTTTAAGCCGCTGACCACAATTCTTATTATTGCAGCCCTGCTTATCTGGGGGAACAGACGTGTACCGCGTTACTTGGTGACTCTTTTACTGGCTTTAGGCGCCTGCTTATTCGGTGATGTGTTTTTGCTTAACGATGACTATTTTGTCTATGGCCTAGTCTCTTTTTTAATCGGCCATCTCCTATTTTGCTATGCCTTCGTATCACTTGGCGGCTTTAAATTTTACCTTACGCCGCTATTTATTCTAGTCGGGGTTGCGTTGTCGTTTTATCTTTACCTGCTGCCATCACTAGGTTCTTTCGCCGTTCCTGTAGCAATTTACAATAGCGTGATTGTGCTAATGGCGTGGCAAGGGGTAAATTTACTAATATGGAATAAAAGTTTCTTTACTGGGTGCATTGCCCTAGCAGCCGTTCTCTTTATGATTTCCGATTCGGTGATTGCCATCAATAAATTTATAGTGCCATTTAGCTGGTCAAGTGCGATTGTTTTGCCTCTCTATTGGTTATCTATCTCGATGTTATCGTATTCTGGAATAGCGATTAAGGATTCTCAGCTGACAAAGATTAGTAACTAAGTCAGCCAATAATCGCCATAGCAGCCCCCTTATTTTGTCACAAAAGGCAAGACTGCCTGCGTTCACTATACTCAAAATCAATTAGTCTGTAGACTCCGCAAGCTTAATTCTCAACCCATTCGGACCCCGTTTTGATCTCCACAGCAAACATCACCATGCAATTTGGCTCAGAGCCTTTATTTGAAAATATTTCAGCCAAATTTGATAAAGGTAATCGCTACGGTTTAATCGGGGCTAATGGCTGTGGCAAATCGACGTTAATGAAGATTATGAGTGGTGAGATTGAACCAAGCTCGGGGAATGTATCAATTACTCCCGGCGACAAACTCGGCACCCTGAGTCAAGATCAATTCGCTTTCGAACAATACAGTGTTATTGACGCGGTGATCATGGGTGATAAAAGGCTATGGGAGACCAAGCGCGAACGCGAGCGTATCTATGGCTTGCCCGAAATGTCAGAGGCCGACGGCATGAAAGTGGGCAACCTTGAGGCCGAGTTTGCCGATATGGACGGCTACACCGCAGAAAGCCGCGCCGGAGATATTTTACTTAATGCCGGCATAGAAGAATCGCTGCATTTCGGTTTAATGAGTGACGTAGCGCCAGGCCGCAAACTTCGAGTATTACTCGCTCAAGCGTTGTTCGCCAACCCAGATATTTTATTACTTGATGAGCCAACCAACAACTTGGACATCGACACCATTAACTGGTTGTGCATTGAGTTGAATAAACGTACTTGCACCATGGTGATCATCTCGCATGATAGACACTTTTTGAATTCAGTCTGTACCCACATGGCCGACATTGATTACGGTGAGCTGCGCATCTACCCCGGTAACTACGAATTTTACCTAGCCCAATCAAGTCTGATACGCGAACAATTGCTCGCCGGAAACAGCCGAAAGAGTGCCGAAATTGAAGAACTACAAGACTTCGTTAACCGCTTTGGCGCGAATGCATCAAAAGCTAAGCAAGCCAGTTCTCGGGCGAAAAAGCTCGATAAGATTAAGCTAGATGAAGTTAAGAGATCGAGCAGAATGACGCCGAAGCTTAACTTCAAGCAGCATAAAAAGTTACACCGTAATGCCGTGGTACTGGAAAACCTGTCTCACGGTTTTAACGACAAAACCTTGTTTACTAGTAACGACGTGATCTTCGATGCAGGGTCGCGCTGGGCGGTGCTGGGCGAAAACGGTTCGGGTAAAACAACCTTCCTACGTTGCATGCTGGATCAAATAACGCCAAACAGTGGCAGTTATAAATGGTCTGAAAATGCGGTTATTGGCTATTGCCCACAAGATAATACGCGCGATTTTGATACCGACATGTCGTTATTTGACTGGATGATGCAATGGCGTACGCCCAAGCATGATGATCTCAAGGTTCGAGGTTTATTGGGCAATTTATTGTTTACTGAAGACGACTTTAATAAGAAAGCCAGAGTCTGCTCGGGTGGGGAGAAGAATCGCCTTTTGTTTGGCAAACTGATGATGCAAGACACCAATGTTTTGATCTTAGATGAGCCAACCAACCACATGGACATGGAAGCGATAGAAGCGTTGAATAACGCACTAAAGACCTATGAAGGAACGTTAATCTTTGTCAGCCATGATCGCGAATTTGTCTCGACACTGGCTAACCGTATACTGGAAATCAAAGACAAAAAAATGATTGTTTATGAAGGCACCTACGACGAATATCAAACCAGCAAAGGGCTATCGTAAAGGACCATAATAGATCGAGAGATTTCAGCTATTTACAGCGGCGACGATCACGGAGAACTCCTAGCCGTTACTTATTGTCTATATAGACATCAAAACCGGCGTCCCTGAATTTTGTTTCTAGACGCATTAACTTACTTAGCGACTCACTGCTCTTAACGCGCTTACGTGTACCACTGAGTAAACGCTCCTCAACCTGCTCACAGCTTTTGCTCGTCATTGTTGCTATTTGCTGTATAGCAGCCTGTCGGTCGGCCAACTCCAATAGCTTTCCTCGCGCATAAAGTACATGTGTCATAGTTTCTTGGTTACCGAAATACATTTGCCAACAATACGCCAAAAACGCTTTATCGTCCAAAGGGCGATTTTTGTCGTTATGATACAAAAAATGTCACGGCTAGTATGCTGATAAAATAGTAAGTTTAAATGAAGTGACTTAGCTGTTTTCCCCCGAAAACCGCGACGCTCTGTACCCTAAGATCTACTATACACCGCGCTACTGCCATAATCGCTTAGGTATCAGACGAGACCTTAGAGACTCTTGATTACAAAAAATGTCACCTCTGTCATGGCTAATTACCTTAGTTCAGCGCTCCTTCTAAACCACTCTTACAGCAATAAATTCTGGTTTCTGTTTCATCATGTTCGGTGACAGACTTCGCGTTTCCGATCGAGGTATCTGAGCTGCCTATACATCGATTAAGAAGTGTCATCGCCGGGCCTTCCAAGCGACGCCTAATGTCCATTCAAAAATGTCGATCACTAGAAAGTTACGACTGAAGGCCGAATTTCAATAATGACAGGCCAATCACCACAACGCCGTCATTAATAAAAATAAGAGCCGACCTAAAGGTTTTTATTCGCTCGCCGATACTCGATGGGGTTAACCCCAAAGTGGGCATGGAATGCTAGATTGAATGAGGATATCGACCTAAAACCAACATCTAATGCAACTTCCAATACATCCTTATCGCTTTCCACTAGCAAGTCCACACAGGCATCGTCCAACCTAAAACGATTAATAAACTGATTAAAACTGCGGTAACCTAGATCTTGATTCACTGTTTGGCGTAGCCTACTCTCACTCCAACCGATCTCCTGCGCTAGGGTTTTCAATCGCAGACTATGGTTGGAATAGAGCCGCTCAGCAGATACTCGATCAATTAGATACGCCGTTTCGCCATCAATTGATGTCTGCGCGACTAAAACCGGCTGTCTGACAAGTTCAAAATCTGGATTCAGCTTAATAAATGCGATGAGAAGTGCTGATGTATTAAAGAAAATTGCACCATCTACTAGCATGTAGGCCGCTGCCGAAATATATGAAATTGAGAACAACTGAGCCAATAACAACGGCACCGTGCTCCAGGCAATACTCCAGATTAAAAATAACCTAAGATCAGCTCGTTGGCGAATTAAGTCGTCCGTGCGACCACGTAATACAATGTAAATCGATCCGCCAACCATACACAGTTTGATTACAGCCGTAATAGATCCGGCGAAAGCATAATCTGCAAACCCAAAAAGGTTCACATAGAGCAACAACGAAACGGCAATATCAATCATGACCGCCAACTTAACCCACAACGGAATAGGTAGATCATCTTCAAACAAAACGCATACAAATAGCAGTAATCCCGAGACGATCAAGCCAGCGGGGTACATAAACCACAAACCGAAAGCTGGTGCTATATCCGAAACAATAACCGGCACGAGCATGTCCCATGAAAACCCGATGAACAGAGTTGCACCCAAAACACGCACTCGTTTAGGGTTTGCAGAGAAGCCGATCAAGTAGGCCAATATCAGTAATTGTAACCCGGCGGCTACCCGCAACATTGTCAGGGCAATCTCAATCACTAACGTGCCTCCTTTGGCGCGGGCGTGACAAAAGGGAGCCACTACCAATAATTAATCCTTTGCTCTAAATTCCGAGTTGCACAATTTTAAACCCGAGAGCGTAAGCTGTTTGATTCATTCGCCACGGCGTCCCTTTTTATAGTCGCTATAACTTGTCTGCAAGCAATACACAGTGCAGCAGCCATATTAAACGGGCTGTCTTTTCGCTGAACAACCATCACTTATACTTGGCGCTATTTACATAGTCTATGTATGTTTACATTCCACCTAGACTGTAACATCATTTTAAACAACAAATATCTAGAAATTAGGCTCGACAACCACAGAAATAGACGTATCGCCAGAAAGCACTTACGATCTCACTGAATAGAGATGCAAGGCGGCAATAAGTGAAAACAAGTTGCCTATAATCTCGCCCATGTAAGCTCCCTGCCAACCTCACAAAAGCAGCTCTAATCACAGACTTATTTTGTCATTGCATCAATAAAATTTTTCGACTCATTAATCGATGCTTCCATTTGTTGAATCAATATGGCGACTTTATCCTCGATAACCAATACCTCGCTAGACAAGCTATTAACCGCACGTGCATTCAAATTGTGTTTAAGATAGAGGGTGTTATCTTGTAAAACTCTTAGTATCGGCTCGACACGTTGTTGAGACGCTTGCATCTTACTGTAGATAACCGCATAACGCTGCTTGGTGCTGTTTAGATTAGCTTCACTGGTGCGGCGCAAAGAGGCGCTTTGATATTCTATAAGCTCCTGTTGCCACTCTTTAAATAAGGCACCCGCCACTCCATTGACCGATTTTATTCGATCATCTAATTCCTGAGCTTGCTCTTCGCTAGCACTTACCGCTTTAGCCATACGCTTGTATTTCTTCTCTAGGCTGCCACCATCAACATTTACCAAACTGGCTAATTCCTCGTAAGCTGACTGAAACTGCTCTTTGGTCTCTTGTTGAGTCTCTGAGGTTTTTTCAATTCGATCAACCAAGATATCGCGCTTATGTATGCCAGCTTTTTCGAGCACTGAATACTGAACCCTTTGAACCGTGCCGCATGCCGACAGGCTGAGGGCAAGACAGATAGTGACTAAAATTTTCATGACAATTTTAAAACAAGTTATGAGAGTAATTTGCCAATGGTAGCAAAAACACATCACCCTAGCGGTTAAACCATGTTAAATTTTTATCTCATAACATCGAGATTTAGCAATGAACCCACTGGTAAAATTCTTACCGCTTCTAAGCAATACTAGAATGCTCTCTAATCAAAAAAAGTGGCTAGTGTTAGTGGCGGCTGTCGTCAGCATGTACCAACTGTTTAGCCCAAACGGCGTCGGCGCCAATTGGGGAATTCCAAGTTTTGATACGTTTTATGCTGAACCGAGAGATATCTTGATCAACCGGGTAGAAGCAGCCAGTGACGCGCAGCAAGAAACCGCGGAGGAGTTTAAATCGGCGCTGGCAAAGTTCAAACAAGTAACTAACTTTGACGGCGGTGAGCTGGAGAGAAAACTCAACACGTTAAGTAAAGCATACGATCGCAGCGAAGATGCCTCACGCAACGTCACGCAACGCGTTGACCGCGTAGTAACGGCCACCAATAACTTACTCGATGAATGGCGCGATGAACTAAAGCAATATCACGACGACTCGATCCGAGGTCGCGCTGATGCTCAGTTTGATGAAACCCGGGTAAAGGCTGAAAAATTAATCGCCGTTATGCGTAACGCCGAATCAAAAACCAAACCCGTATTAGGCGCGCTAAAGGATCAAGTTTTATTCGTAAAACATAATTTGAATATGCAGGCCATCAGTTCAATCAAACAAGAGACGACTCTTATCGAACAAAATGTATCTGCCTTGATAAAAGAAATGGAAGCGTCGATTTCCGAGGCCGAGTCGTTTATTAAATCGATACGCAACTAGACTCAAAGAAAGTAAATCAACGCCGAAAAAGTAGAGGTGAAATAGCCGCGAATAAGAACGCTCACAACTGCTACTCTGAGTAAACTTAGCGAGCGGCGACTTAAGATAGCGCTTAGGAGGCCTCTGCATAACTCTAGTGCAAAAGGAAAATGAAAAAATATTTTCAAGATTTTTATCAAAATTGAGTGTAATAGCGAGCTATTGCGGGATATTTTGGTAAAAATATTGGAAACTATTAGCCATTTTATCTTGTACTAGAGTTATGCAGAGGTCTCCTTAGGTAACTATTAATTCTTTAGGTAACTATTAATTCTTTAGGTGATTCAATTCCGACTCAACCGAATCTGTATACCAGCCAGTAACGGTCGAATTTAAAATCCTCATCACTTAGCTAAAATTATTACTAAGTCAGCTGTTTAACAGGGCGATACCGAGACGCAAGAATTATGCATCCGCCTTTCGACGCCATGCTGTGGCAAGTACCTGGAGCTCTAACGATGAATGTGCCAGGAAGGTACGTCTGCCCATTTTCGATGTAATCTCCTTGCAAGACCAACACCGTTTCATACCCCATATGCACATGACCTGGCACAAAAGCATCCGACTCATAACGTAGAAAAGCACAATCTGCGCCATTAGGGTTGTCTGCAGTTTCATCAAATAAGATCGCAATATCAACACCTACTCTAAGGCCTTTTTGGTAAGGCTCAAACTGTAAGTCATCAGGAATCGCTATATCTTGGGCGAAACCAAGTTGGTGAACACGATCGTTTGTTTCGGGTGGACTCTTAAATTCCATTATACAATCCTTATTTTCTAATTTTTTCTGTTATCGGGTTTCCCCGTTATAATCCGAGTTTGTATTAAATACCTTTTGGGTATTAACCAATACTAGGCGATTTTGACAGCGATGGTTCTTGCCGTAGCTAACACAAAACACTATGTATCCAGCAGATTTTCTTCAGCACTAACTAGCCCTTTATTGATTAATAGAGGGTCTCCTAGCATGCTTATTCACTAAATCAAGTTGTACTATCGTAGAAATAATTTTACTAACGTCTGGATTTTATGAGGTTTTTAGCTATTAACTCCTAAAATTATTTTTTAGTGATTGATTAATAATCTCATCACTTTAATCATCATGTTTAATATGAAAGTGCGTTTCTGTTACCTCTTTCTAGAATTTTTTTCTAGAAAAACCATGCCAATACACTGGCCACTTATTATCTAAACCAATGTTATTTATAATTGCAGCAACGCCAACTAAAAAGATGCTACCGAACAACACGGGAAAAAGTAAAAAATCAAAACCAGAAATACCTGCGATGATAATCACTAAAGGATTCGCACCCGCTGGTGGATGAACTACACGGAAAAATTGCATTGCAGCGATAGACGCACCGACGGCAAACGCCATGACAACCGCGCTGCTACCAAATAGGTATAAAGCCAAGAGGCCAATGAACGCCGACACCAAGTGTCCACCGATGACGTTTCTCGGTTGCGCCAGAGGCGAAGCAGAGGCCGCATAGAGTATTACGCAGGTTGCGCCAAACGGAGCCATCAACATAGGATATGTTGTTATATCGGTTAAAAGGGTTAATCCGAAAATGCTAATGAACCCTCCCACAAGCCCGCGTAACATCTCTTTAAACTCGGGCCTTTTGGGTAATTGGCCACCGCCGGATAGCTTGCTCATTTTGTATATCCTCAAATGTTAGATTTGAAGCACTTTATTACATGCCGATGTTACGAAGCGCTATTATGTAACCGCAGGTCGGTTTTTTAACTGAGTAACCAAAGGTAACGACCTGTATCTTACCTCAGAATAGTACAGATCTGTACATTTCTGTGCAAGCTGTTATTTAAGGGTTGGTAAATGAAAGTTGAAGATCACATACTCGATACTGCAGAATCCTTGTTTAATCTACATGGTTATATTGCTGTGGGAATTGATTTGATTCGAGATGAAGCGGGGGTATCGAAAACCACCATTTATCGTCACTTTGATGGCAAGAGAGGGTTAATTGGGTCTGTATTGTACCGGCGGCATCTTTGGTTTCGAAAATCGATCGCAAGCGCATTGGATTCAGCTACAAATACAGATGAAAAATTAAGTGCAATTTTAGATTGGCATTTTAATTGGTTTGATTCTTCAGACTTTGAAGGATGCATGTTCATGCACGCATTTTCAGAATTTAAAGAGCAGGATGAAAAAATAAGCCAAATTGCTCTGGATCATAGGGCTTGGTTATTACACCAGTTGTTAAGTACTCTTGATATCAACATTGTTGCTAGAGAGCAAAAGGCTGAAATGCTCATGACCATACTAGAAGGCATGGTTGTCAGGGCCGAGAGTTCTACTCTATCCAATGACCGCGAGATTTATAAAACGCTAGCGCTAAATATTTCCAATTGCAAGAATACGATAAAAAATTAGTGCCATTAGCTTGTTTATAAATTAAATAGCTAAAGCTCTATGCCGTATGGCATTTCATTCTAACAGGCTAGCGGCAACCCACCGAGGGCTTAAGGTCCTAGCTCATCAGCAAGCTTGATTCTATTGGAATAAACTCACTTGCAGAGGCAATTAGTGACGCGGCGGTCAACATCTCTACCCCATACACCTCTACCGTACAATTTTTTTTAGCTCTAACCCTTTGAGCCAGTAAGTCAAAATCGCCGTCACCTGAAAGCAAAACAATCGTATCGCTTTGTTCTGCATACTCCATAGCGTCGAGTGCGATACCAACATCCCAATCCCCTTTTGCTGAACCGTCTGAACGTTGAATATACGGCTTTAACTTTACCTCGAAGCCGATTGCCTTGAGGATATTTTGAAATTGCCTTTGCTTTTCGTCACCTCGATCTATTGCATAGGCAACAGCATTCACAACCTGCCGACCGCTGGTCGCAGTAGCCCAAAATTTATTGTAGTCGAAGTTCCGCCCGTAGGCCTGTCTGGTGGTGTAATACACGTTTTGAACGTCTACTAAAATTGATATTTTTTTCATCGACATTCAATTAGCTGATAAGGGGCCGTTAGTCATAAGCAGGTCATTCTGCGGCGGCTAGATTAGAGTTTAGACGACTGCGTAACTCTTGTTCGTCTGCGGCAATGAACATAACACTGAGTGGCTGGCCATCGGGCTTTAAGAATACCGCCTGACCATCGACGAGCTTAAAGCGACCGGCAAGCGAGTGCCCCTGCGGAGTTGACAAGTCAGCGACTACAAACTCAAGCCGTGAATCATAGTCGCTGCGAACTTTGCGTAGTCGATTAAGCGCGTCACCCCCTGCGGGTGAAAAATTTTCATAGGCGAGTACCAACACCGGCTTACCTTTCCCAATAACAGAAAGGTCAGTGCCAATGGGCCTTCCCCCGCTCATGGTAAAGAAATAGCCAAAACCAACCAGGATTGCTAAAGATACAGTGATTACTGCGATTGTTTTAATCATCAGGGTACAGACTCCTATGTCAACTGCGATTGACTATACATAAACTACTTTGGCGATTCGGAGCATTTCAACTCTAGCCTTGGCTAAGAATAATAGGGTTATGTACGTTGCCTGGCAATAGCCAACCTCAACGACATACTCGCGAAGGTCTAAATAACAGGCATTTGAGCAACTCCAGCTTGACTAAATACTGCTTGCTTTAATCAGCTCTCGATACTCTAATGATGACCCTAGATGATCTCACTTAGTTGGCCTATCAGGCTAGTGCGCCAAACTGGATCTAGGTAGCACCTAAATAGGTGTGCCCGTTTTTATTAATTCGAATGAAAGAGATAGTTAAAAAATGAAACCCTGCAACGTGAGTTCAAGCATTCTTATTCTTGAAGACGATCTTGATCAAATGGAGTTTTTAGTCAGTTTGGTACGCGCTGAGATCAAAAAA
>JBLHWO010000118.1:0-10622 GCA_047629215.1 Cellvibrionaceae bacterium
CAGTAAGACAATATTCTCCGCACGCTCGACAAAACCTAACCCCATAAACTCTCGTAACTGTTTTTTAAACGCTCCACTGGCAAATTTAAAGTCATAATCTTCAAAGTGCTTGACCGAAGTCAGTCCAGTAAACTTCAGTAAGGTTATGCGTGTCCGTTCAGATTTTGCTTCAAGCTCCGCTTGTAATGACTGCCCTAAGAAGTCAGCTAAGGTTTTTTCTTGTGCGCTGGCTCAATCTGTAATCGTGGACCACCCATTATCGAAGGCATCCAGCTTTAGTGTTGTACAGGCACCAAAAATACGTTCGTGTTATATCCCAACAATTGATCATAGACGCCGACCGGATACTGATAACTTGCAAAGGGTAATGACGCGTTATTGTCGATGATTGACGGATTCGTGTTGATCTGCAGCCAAGGTCTAATGTAATTATTTGCAGCCCCAACAGTAAACTCAAGCCGCGCTTGCTTTAGCGTGGCGACCAAAGGTGCAATAAAACTTTGCTTAAGATAGGAATTAAAACGCTCGGCCTTACCTTTGGTTTTAGCCCGGTACAGCTTGCATGCTCGAGGTCTGTTGCTAGAGGTTTCACCTGCTCGGGAAGTTTTTGATTCCATTGATGTTCGCCATCGCCATCACCATAAGCGTTGCGCTGTATCATGATACATTTAGTATTATCAAATAGAAGTGCTTTAGGGACACCGCCGAAGTAATCAAAAGCGCCCTCAATACAGGCAAGCCAGTCTGTCTGATTTTCACCATCGCTGAAGCTAACGTAACTGGCGCGACTATAACCAAGAGTAGCGACAAAGGTTTTGATTGTTTTTTTACCTCGTTTAATCGTTGTAAAATCAACCTAGAGTTGTTGGCTCGGTTGCGTTTCAAATCGAACAACAGATTCAATTGGAGCGGCTTTAAATTCCCGAATATAAATCTTTATCTTCGAAATAAAACCCAGATACCCCATGGGCTTTATCTCCCGAAGCAAGACTTCCGTAGGAATCCAGTGCGGCTTGGCTGACTCTATTCTCGCCAACAGATAAGGCTTGAATGACTCGAGTATGGAGTCAACTTCTGGTCTTTTACTGTACTTAGGAAGACTCACGGCTTACTTAATGTAAGCTCTAATGGTGTTTTTCGATAGGTTAAGTATACGGGCGATACTTCGTATCGATTGCTCTTATCGGTGTAGCACTTGAATTTCCACGAATGTCTCCTGAGGCTATCATCACCGCTGCCTTGTTATTAATACAGCGGCTATTTTGCCACAGGCGTGTCAATTTTCGCTTGCCATTTGCGGCGACAGGAAAAGTTGACGTTCCTGTATCACCAGAAACTGCCCACTGTGTCATGATGCTAACCCAAGATACAGGCTCCGATGCCGCACAATTGGCCAATATTATTCAGTCAGATCCGACCATGGGTAGCCATGTTATGCGTATTGGTAACTCAGCGGCTTACACGCCAAATTCAAATTTAGTTTCGATACAACAAGCGGTTGCCCGATTAAGCATTCTGGAAATCAGTAATATAGCGCTATCAACCTCCCTAGATAGCAAAATGTTCAATGCCCCAGGCTATGAACAAACTATCGCAATTATTTGGCAACATGCTGTCGCCGCTGACCTGTGGTCGAAAGAGGTCGCTCGGAGCATGCGTAGTATTGTAGAAGCAGCCTTTTTTATGTGGTCTACTCCACAGCATAGGTAAACCTGTGATCCTACAAATCATTGGAGACAAAATGAACACTAATACAACCGCACTTAGCGAGACCAACTCAATCAACTATTTGAGCAACTTGAAAGTCAGTACTGCCAAATCTTCGCGAAAGAATGGGGGCCTCCAAAAATTGTATCTGAAGCCATTAGCTACTATAAAAATTTTGATCAGTTACCCTCAGAACCAGAATTAGCCGCTACTATTGCCTTTGGTAGTGAACTTGCCAAGTTAGTGCTTCACTCCGACAATGCTGATAAGGAAAAACTTCTAAGCTCTCCTTCTCTTGCGTTCATTAACCTCTACTCTGATGAAACAAACAAACTACTCGAAAAAGAAAAAACAATAAAAGCCAATATGGATACATTATCTATATGAGTGATGTCATTAGTTACGATTATGATGTGGTTGTAATCGGTAGTGGTCCGGCCGGAACAAAAGCCGCTGTACAATCTGCAAAACTGAATAAAAGTGTCGCGTTAATCGAGCGAGATCGTTTTCTTGGCGGAGCCTGTGTTCACAGAGCGACTATTCCCTCTAAAACACTACGAGAAAATGCATTACGTATTACACATTTACGTGCCAACGCACGCCTATCGGAGGATCTACACCTAACCGATAATATTAAAAGCCCACGACCAATATATGAAACGACAAATTTCTCGGAATAATATTGATCGTATCCACGGGCTTGCTGCCTTTAAAGATGAACACCGCGTTAAAGTCACGACGGTTCAATGCGAAGCAACAATATTACATTCAGAAAAAATTATTATTGCGAAGGGTTCTTACCCTCGCGCACCCGACAATATAGAAATTGATCACGAGCATATTTACGATAGCGGTTCTATTTTGTCTATACTCTACTTACCTAAAAGCTTAGTTGTTTTAGGCGGCGGTGTCATTGCCAGCGAATACGCCTCAATGTTTCAGGCAATTGATGTCGAAGTGACGATGATCGACAAATACCCTCAACCACTCGGCTTTCTTGATAATGATTTGACTGAAAAATTTGTTCACGCCTTTGAAACGATGGGCGGAAAGTGGATGGGTAATACAGTAGTTAAAAAAGCCTAATGGAACAGCACTAAAGTCGCTGTTAAACTAGAGGATGGCGACATAATCTACGGCGAAGAATTACTTTGTGCTGCGGGAGATGTCATTGGCCCAGCGGCATTAACATCGACCTCGATGGAACATGGGCCCAGAGCAATACTAAATGCCTATCATAAACCCCTTGGCGAAATGGGACAAATGATCCCTACTGGTATCTATGGAATAACCGAACTGTCGGCTATTGGAGTGACTGAAAAAGCGGCCAGAAAAGAATTTGGCAATGTCGTTATTGCCAAGGCATTATTTGAAGAAATAGCTCGGGGTCAAATTTCAGGTATACAAGACGGGATGTTAAAAATTATTTGTGACCCTATGGGAGAAAAGATACTAGGGGTTATGATTGCTGGAGAAGGTGCGACTGAATTAATTCACATTGGGCAAATGGCCATTTTATCTGGTGCTGATGTCGATATTTTTGTTGAAATTATTTTTAACTTCCCGACCTTAGCAGAAGCCTATCGGGTTGCTGCTCTTTCTATTATTGGAAAAAGAGATAAACGTAAAGATAATTATTAAGCAAAGAATGGTTATCCAATCACTGTCAATTACTCTTTTATTGCGCTGCTGTCCCGTTAACCTTCTGGCACCCATGAGAAAAGCCAGCAAGATAAACACCAAACCACTTAGCCATGCAGTAGAGACATGACATCGTAATTTAGCCTCCTTATTCCGGATAGTATTTTCAATGTGATACTGGGCCTATCTATACTTACGTAGTATATGCCGGTTTCTACCTGCTCTTGGCGTCTGCATGGAGTAAAAACCGGTCAGCCCGGTACGACAAAAAAAGTTAACGGGATAACAGTGATTTTATTTCTGTTTATTATCAAGAGCCCACTGATACAAATCTCGTTTTTTCAGTCCGGTTAATTTAGCTCCAATTGCCGCAGCCTGCTTAATCGGTAGCTCCTTCAATAAAATCATCATCGTGCCTACAACTGATTGATCGATCGTAATTTCATTTTCAGGCATTTTATAGCCGTGCACCATAATAACGAATTCACCGCGCCGCTGATTTTTGTCAGCAACAGCATTATCAATTAACTCTCTTATGGAGCCACTGGTTATTGTTTCGAACGTTTTTGTTAGTTCTCGTGCAATAACTGCTGAGCGCTCATCGCCAAAAATAGCAGACATATCCTCTAGAGAATCTAACAATCGGTGAGTGGACTCATAAAAGACTAGAGTCCTACTATCCCTTGCCAACAATTGTAGGTAAGCTTTTCGAGAACTTCCTTTGGCGGGTAAGAAGCCCTCAAAAGCAAAGCGATCCGTAGGTAAACCAGCAGCAGAAAGTGCGGATATTAAGGCGCAGGCACCGGGTATGGGCACAACTTGAATTCCCTGCTCCCTTATTAGTTTAACCAGCTGATAACCTGGGTCCGAGATTAACGGCGTGCCCGCATCCGAAATAAGCGCAACTGATTGACCATCGAGTAGGTCTTGGCAAATTTTCTTCAAACGCCGTTCATCACTATAGTCGTGATAAGCAATCATGGAGGCGGTAATATTAAGATGGTTTATCAGCCTAGCGCTGTGGCGAGTATCTTCGGCTGCCACATAATCAACTCGACTTAGAGTCTCTATCGCTCTTTGAGAGATATCCCCCAAATTACCAATAGGCGTGGCTACGATGTATAAAACGCCGTAATGGTCATTGTTTGCTTCGCTAATAAGGGTATCGCTATTTTTGTCTTTCATTAAGGTGATTTCGCAAGGTGTGAAATATAAGACTGTATATTGTGAATAGTAATGAGATAATACGCTATTAGTCGAATGATTTTAATTGGACCTACAAACCGCAGTTGGCGCGAAAAGCTGCGTAAGTTATTGGTGTGCATAGGAAATTCTAGAATCACGTAGCGACCTTATTGGTCGTAAGTGAACTCTAAAGTTTTCTAGGTGCACCAATAAACTGTGCATACTTTAGTGATTTAACTGCCGTTTTTAGGCTGAAACTACCATCTTGTATAGATGGAGACTAATCAACTTAAACATACTCAGCTTATGCCTACAAGCAACTAAATTTGGGTCGTTATTTTAATATGAACAAGCTATCTAGAGACATTAACACTTTGCCGATTTTATTAGTACTGATCAGTATCCTCGCAACGGCTTGTTCGGGAACATCAACAAAACCACAACAACTACAGCTCCGCTCAGCAGCTGATATTGACCAAGCAATCTCTATTGTTGAACAGCAAATGCCCGCTGAGAAAGAGAGCCGCTATATTGAATTTGCTAACCAGCTAAGCGAGCTGGGTGAAATACCAAAAGCCCTATCGCTGCTTAACCGCATAGAACCTTCCCAACTTAACGACGAGCAGTTTACTCGCTATGCTGTTGTTGCCAGTTATTTATATAGTTCAGAGCAAGCTGTATTTCGCTCAGAAAGATTATTAAGCAATGAACGTTTAATGCGCCTGTGGCCGACACTCTCAATCGAGCTGCAGCAACAGCTACACAGACAAAAGGCGGACACTTACAGTCAACTTGGGAATGCGACAGAAAGTGTAAAGGAACGCGTATTACTAAGTCGTTTACTAAGTGGCTTTCTTGATATTACAGAAAACAATGAGTTCTTATGGCAGGAACTGAGCAAACTCTCAATAGAGCAATTAAAACACCAGCAACAAGAGACCATTGACCCTTTATTCAATGGATGGTGCCAATTAGCGTTAATAAACAAAGCGAATGAGGCCAGCCTTGATAGTAAACGCAGCCAAGTGAATCGCTGGGTTAGCGCCAACCCAAATCATCCCGCCAGCGTCGAACTGCCACTCGACTTACAATTATTGAATTCATTGATTGAAATGAGACCAAGAAAGGTCGCACTCTTGCTACCGATAGAGGGCAAATTAGCGATAGCAGGTAAAACCATACGCGATGGATTTATGGCGGCCTATTATAATCATAGCGAAGAGTATGCGCCTTCCGTTAGTGTTTATGACACCAGTGTAGAGCCTATCAATACAGTTTATGACCGAGCCGTTAATGACGGTGCCGATCTCATCATTGGCCCTTTAAAAAAAGAAAATTTAGCTGAACTACAACAAAGACAGCTACTACCGGTTGCTTTACTAGGCCTGAATTACAATACTGATAATATCGATAATAGCCTGCCTGCAGGGCAGGCTATTTATCAGTTTGGGCTGTCTCTAGAAGATGAAGCAATTCAAGCCGCGGAACGAGCGTGGCTAGCTGGCCACCGACGCGCCATGATTCTTGCTTCCAACGCCGATTGGAGTCAGCGCGCAGCCCAAGCGTTTACACAACGCTGGCAAGACCAAGGGGGATTGATCACAGTTAACCAATCCTTCGATAAGAACAGTAATTACTCAGACAGTATAAAAACTGCTCTCTCTATTGACGCTAGCCAATCTAGAGCACGTAAATTAAAACGTTTATTTGGTAGCAATTTTGAATTTGAACCACGTCGTCGTAAAGATATCGATATGATTTTTTTAATCGCCAGATCAAGTGAAGGCCAACAAC
This sequence comes from Cellvibrionaceae bacterium, assembly GCA_047629215.1. Lineage (GTDB taxonomy): Bacteria > Pseudomonadota > Gammaproteobacteria > Pseudomonadales > Cellvibrionaceae > CANLBN01. The sequence continues at coordinate 6,328 of JBLHWO010000118.1, forward strand.
TCAAACCGACATTGGCTTTTCACTATGCCGGCCGAGTACCCGTTTATGCTACAAGTCAAATTTATTCCCCTCAACAATCTATTAGTAAAAATAGTGACTTAAATGGCATTCGATTCACCACACTTCCCTGGATATTAGAACCAGAAAAGCGCGATACGAATTTAATTGAAAAAAATGTTAAAGTTCCTCCTAACTATGAACGACTATACGCGATGGGTATCGATGCATTCCGCTTGCATGATCGCTTACAACAGCTGGCTCACAGCCCCAACACCTCTATTTACGGCACCACTGGAAAACTTCGCTTAGATTTGAATAAACGTATCATTAGAGAACAACCTTGGGCAGAAATTGTTAAAGGTAAAGCAAAGGCATTACCCTATTTAACAAAGGATATAGGCGAATAACGAACACATAGAACCTCTAAATTAGTCTAGATGGTCTCTGGGCTTACTCAGAGGCTCCACATAAAAGGGATTGATTGTGTTGAAAAATAGTAGCTCAAAAAAAACCGGGGATTTAGCCGAAGATATCGCTAAGCAGCATTTAGCACAACACGGCTTATCGTTTATTTGTAGTAATTTTTACAGTCGCTTTGGGGAAATAGATTTAATATTCAGAGACGACCAAGTTTTAGTTTTTATCGAAGTTCGTTACCGTAAAAATAATCGATACGGATCCAACTTTGAAACTATAAATAAAAAGAAACAGGATAAAATTATTAAAACTGCTGAATTTTATTTATATAAAAATAAAATAACAGAATCTATTAACTGCCGATTTGATGTCATCGGCATTGAACCAACAAGGATGAAACCAACAGGGATAGAAGACAAAAATATACAATCACAACATTCAATTAACTGGATCAAAAATGCATTCTCCTGTTTTTAAGGCTGTAGTAAATAATGACTGAAGAACGTCTGTACAAACTCTTTCAACAAAGCGTCGAAGCAAAAATGAGCGCGGGTGAAATCCTAATCCCGGATATTATCAATGCTGCAAACATCATGGTTGAATGCCTATTGCATGGAGGAAAGTTTTTAGTCTGCGGAAACGGGCCCTCTGCTGCCTTAGCGCAGATATTGAGCAACAGCCTAATCAACCGCTTTGAACGCGAACGCCCGAGCTTACCTGCCATTACTCTCGGTTGTGACTTAACTAATGTTACTTCTGTAGCAAATGAAAAAAGCTTTAATGAGGTATTTGCGAAAGAGATCAAAGCATTAGGCAATGAAAATGATATACTATTAATACTATCTTCTAGCGGTAATCCATCTAATTTAGTACAAGCCATTCAGGCTGCTCACGAAAAAGGCATGTCTGTAATTGCACTAAACGGCAGAGATGGAGGCAACATATCGTCACTACTGGACTCTAGAGATAGAGAGCTTCGAGCACCCTCAAACTCTAGGGGCCGCATTCATGAAATTCATTTATTGATTATTTTTTGCTTATGCGACTTGATAGATGAACAATTATTTGGACCCATGGAACAATGATATTGATAACTATGAAAAAAAATATTTTTACGCCTCTGCTCTTTATAATAGCAACTCTACTAATCAATGCCTGCACAACAATAATTGATGCTAGCACTAAAGACCCACTTCAACCTGATCCGAGCCAGCGCTCATTTGGAACTTATATAGACGATAAAAAATTAGAAGTTATTGTCGGTGTTAATATTAGAAAAGCTGATTCACGCTTGCGGCAATCGTCAAACGTTAATATTACTAGTTTTAATGGCGTTATACTTCTCACAGGCCAAGCCCCCGCTCCAGAACTGAGAATACTAGCAGGAGATACTGCAACTAAAGTACATGGCGTAAGACAAGTCCACAATGAGATTCAGATGAAAGGTAACAGCCCCTTCCTAACACGCTCAAACGATACATGGCTAGGAACAAAGGTAAAAACTGCTTTACTCGCAGGCAATAATGTAAAAGGCTTAAAGATAAAAGTCATTGTTGAGGATGCAGTCGTGTATTTAATGGGCCTAGCAACTCAAGCAGAGGCCAATATAGCAGCTAACTTGAGCAGTAATGTGAGCGGTGTAAAAGAAGTGGTTCGAGTGTTTGAATATACGAATTAACTCGACACACCCTTACCGCTAAAGACCTAAGATCGCCAGACGGCATTACAGTGAACTGTTACCCTAAACAACCTAAACAAAAAGGCCCGCAATTTGCGGGCCTTTTATATATGGCGGAGAAGGAGGGATTCGAACCCTCGATCAGGTTTCCCCGATACTCCCTTAGCAGGGGAGCGCCTTCGGCCACTCGGCCACTTCTCCAGCATTCGTTCTTAGTGAAAGCACACCCACTTTCTCCACTAAAAATAAGGCGCACACTATAACATATTCTCTACGAAATCAAAGCACTGTAAGATATTTATTATGATATTACCTGATGGGAAGAATGGCTTTATCATCCATCAACACTAAAACTATAAGTAATGCATGAAGCATTGCCATCAGTACACGTACTACTGATAAAACCAAGTTAAGACTATATAATTATTTAGTCTTCTTCTGTCGATGGAGCCTGCGCTTTTTCTCTTTGAATACGCTCGTAAATTTCTTCACGATGAACTGCGATTTCTTTGGGTGCGTTAACACCAATACGCACTTGATTACCTTTGATACCTAAAACAGTGACGGTAACTTCATCACCCACCATTAAAGTTTCACCAATACGACGTGTCAATATAAGCATTACTGCCTCCTTGTTATCCTGTTAAATTGTTATATCACTTTATTTAAAATAAGACTTTTAGTGGTCTTATCTGTTCACTTACTTCACTTACTTCACTTACTTCACTTACTTCACTTATAACAAAATCTATTCAATATAAAAGTACTATTCCAACCTAAACACTACGCATCTAAGCCAAAAGCAGTATGAAGACTACGAACGGCTAATTCTAAATAACGCTCTTCGACAATAACTGAAATTTTAATCTCAGAAGTTGTAATCATCTGGATATTAATATTTTCTTTAGCAAGCGTTTTAAACATAGTTGCGGCAACACCGGCGTGGGAACGCATGCCTACGCCTACTATTGACACTTTAGTTATCGTATCATCGGTCACAATTTTCTTTGCGCCTAGCTCATCAGCCACTTTTTCTAATACTTTTCTAGCTTTATACATATCTGTACGGTTTACCGTAAAAGTCAGATCTGTTGTGTTATCTGCCGCTACATTTTGCACTATCACATCGACTTCTATATTGGCATCGCTGACAGGAGCTAATATTTTTGAAGCCACACCGGGTGTATCGGGAATACCTTGCACAGTCACTTTAGCTTCATCGCGATTAAATGCGATACCTGAAACAACAGGTTGTTCCATTGTATTCAACTCCTCATCGAGCGTTATTAATGTACCCGGCCCCTCTTGAAAACTATGTAGTACACGTAAAGGGACGCTATATTTACCCGCGAACTCTACGGCTCGAATTTGCAAAACCTTAGAGCCAAGACTCGCCATTTCGAGCATCTCTTCAAAGGTGATTTTCTCTAACCTTCGTGCATTGGGCACCACTCTTGGGTCCGTAGTGTATACCCCATCAACGTCAGTGTATATTTGACATTCGTCGGCATTGAGAGCGGCTGCTAGAGCAACCGCAGTAGTATCCGAACCGCCTCGACCCAAAGTGGTAATACTGCCTGTTTCTCCAACACCCTGAAATCCAGCCACTACGACTACTCGTCCAGCATCGAGATCTGCGCGAATATTGTGATCATCTATGGATTGTATTCTGGCCTTCGTGTGAGCGCTATCAGTGACAATTCGTACTTGAGAACCTGTGTAAGAGCAAGCATCGCAGCCTCTTTCCTTTAGCGCCATGCACAGAAGCGCCATAGTTACCTGCTCTCCCGTAGACAGTAACACATCCATTTCCCGTGGATCGGGCATAGCTTGCATTTCTGCTGCTAAACCGACTAAACGATTTGTTTCTCCGCTCATTGCAGATACAACAACAACCATATCATGGCCATTACCGCGTGCTGCGGACACTTTATCCGCTACCGCCTGAATACGCTCGACTGAACCTACAGAGGTGCCGCCGTACTTTTGAACCAATAGGCTCATCAAATCTTCCTGTTAATAATATAAATCAATATGTTGGATTTCGCGCCACCCTTTAAACGGTCGGTCATTTAACACTATCTGTAATCAAATGTTAATAGTGATGAGCTAATTTAACCCTTATTTACCCAATCTTCGGCTGCTTTAAATGCCTTTTCTATATTTTCGGGCTGGCTTCCGCTCCCTTGTGCCATATCTG
>JBLHWO010000119.1:0-10524 GCA_047629215.1 Cellvibrionaceae bacterium
GCGCGAATAGCACCGGAACCATTACCTAGGATGATAAGGTTAAACTGGCCTTGATCATGTAAAAACTGAAGTGCAGCTTCCAGCCTTTTTTCGGTAATAATTTCTGCAGACACTTTTTTTTCTTTTGGTGGTTCTATTAGAGTCGCTGGTGCCTGGGCTACTTTTTTAACAGACCCATCCTTTTTTTCACTGCTGTCTTCGTTGGCAATGGATTCTGTTTTTGCTTGTTCGCTACTCTTCTTGTCCTCATTGCTCTCTTCATCATTGTCTGCTTTGATGATCCTTTTGGTCTTAGTCGGTAGGGTTCGTTTAGGAATCTCAGGTTCATCGGGTAGTGGTAAGCTAATAGCGAGAGTGGCCCAGCCATAGTCGGGTAGAGTGTCGTGAAGGGGCTTAGTGGTATTAGGCCATGCGGGATGCTCGCCTTCGGCATGGATAATCAATAGTGCGCCCTTGGCATCACCCGAGCGATCTTTTTGCCAAAGGCTAAGGAAACGGCCATATTCTGTGTCTAGCCAAAGCAATGAATCTTTGGATAGATAACCCTCTAATAGTTTCATCGAGCTGTATTCGCTATCGGGGATACGTTCTCTGGCTGTATTGCTGGGTAATCGTTGTGGCTTTTTAGGTGTGGACACTGTCGTTTCTTGACCTTTTTCTTTGGCATCTTCTAGTGTATTTTCTTTTGGCTCTTCGGCCGCAGGCGCCTCGTCTTTATTTTGCGCCCAAGGGCTATCAGCAAAGAGGGCTAAAGATACACTGATCAGTAAAATTGCATAGTTCATATAATGAGTATAGGCAAAATTTTTCGGTTTGGTTTTCTGGTTTACGATGGGGGCCGACTCGATTGACATTACAAGCGCTCTTAGTTTAGAGCTTAGTAAGAGTTTCAATCGAGCCTGGATCTATTGAAACCAAACCAATGTAATAGATGGTCCTGATGCTTTACAATGCCACTTTTTAATATTACTGGCTTTAATCAGAGGCTCCTTAACTATGCAACCCTTTAAAATCGCCCCCTCCATCTTATCTGCCGACTTTGCTTGCTTAGGGGAGGAGGTCGATAATGTGCTGGAATCAGGCGCTGATATTGTTCATTTTGATGTGATGGATAATCACTATGTTCCTAACTTAACCATCGGGCCTATGATCTGTAGTGCTCTGCGCAAGCACGGTGTTGCAGCGCCTATCGATGTTCACTTAATGGTGGAGCCGGTCGATCATTTAATCGAAATGTTTGCCGATGCTGGTGCTACATATATCACTTTTCATCCCGACGCTTCACGGCATGTAGATCGATCCTTACAGTTGATCAAACAGAAGGGTTGTCAAGCTGGCTTGGTCTTGAATCCCGCAACACCGCTAGACACGATTAAGCATGTCTTACCTCAGTTAGATATGTTGTTATTGATGTCAGTCAATCCAGGTTTTGGTGGTCAGAAATTTATACCGTACACTTTGGATAAGTTACGAGAAGCAAGAGCCGCTATTGATGCTTTGGGTTTGGAAACACGTCTAGAAATAGATGGCGGCGTTACTGTCGACAATATTGCCGAGATTGCAAAAGCCGGGGCCGATACCTTTGTAGCGGGGTCAGCTATTTTTAAACAGGATGATTATAAAGCGGTTATTGATAAAATGAGAGTGGCTCTAGCGACGGTATAGGTCTATATGTAGTGGCTTGTTTTATAGATAATACCTAGGTTATATAAATAATGCCTATGTTTTCACCTCAACTTATTCTTTTCGATTTGGACGGCACTCTTATTGATAGTGTGCCAGATTTGGCTTTAGCGGTTGATCGTACTTTACTGTCCTGTCCTTAGGCCTGCCGATGGCGGGTGAAGACCATGTTAGAGCGTGGGTGGAAAATGGCGTATCAGCTTTAATTCAACGAGCATTGGCATTTCTGCCCAGCCAGTGGGATGTGGATACACTACAGGCGAAGGCCTCAGCCATTTTTTTTGAACAATATCAACAGTGTCATGCCGAAAAAACAGTGCTTTATCTCAATGTTATGGGCACCCTAGAGCAGCTGAAACAGCAAGAAATAGTCATGGCTATTGTGACCAATAAGCCCAAAGAGTTTTTGGGGCCTATTTTAAGCGCATTCAATATCGAGCACTATTTTGACTTTGTTTTGGGTGGTGACGACTTAGAACATAAAAAGCCTTACGCTCAGTCGCTCTTATATTGTATGAGTGAGTTAGGTTTTGAGCCTAGGCAGACATTGATAGTGGGTGACTCTCGCAATGATATTGAGGTGGCACGTAATACAGATGTTTTGGCCGCAGCGATAAATTATGGGTATAATCACGGTTGTCCTATTGAAGCAGATCAGCCCGACTACGTTCTCTCCAATCTATATCAGCTGATTTCTAAGGTTTTGAAATAGCGGAAGAAAAATCAGATCCTTTTTAATCGTGAGGCCTGACGAATACATGTGCAAGCCATGGATGGCTTGTTCATGGGCCGATGGGTCCATGCGAGAAGCAAAAATATCAGCAAATTGATGTGTTTGCGTCAATAGTGTTGTTTCAACGTTCTTAAAAATTTCAGGATGAATTTTTTAAGACCAACTAAATAGGTAAGAATAGTGTTAAGTTTGTGGTCAGCTAATCAGTACCGAGCAAGCGCTCGGCAAACCTCTATGCGTTAACCTTTTTAACAAAGATCAGTGGCGCGTACAGCGTAAAGTAAAAGCCGCTTTACGATTACACACAAATTACTTTAGACAACCTATATTAGATAATCATGACGCCCGATCAATTTTCTCTTCTTGCCGACCAAGGCTACAATCGTATTCCCGTAATGCGAGAAGTCTTAGCCGATCTCGATACACCTTTATCCAGCTACTTAAAGTTAGCCAAAGGACCTTATTCCTACCTATTTGAATCTGTCCAGGGCGGTGAAAAATGGGGGCGTTATTCTATTTTGGGTCTGCCTTCTAAAACCATTCTTAAAGCCAGCGGCGATCATATTACGATTGAGGTGAACGGCTCGCTTGCCGAAGAATTAATGCACCCAGATCCATTATGTTTTGTTGAAGAATTTAAATCTCGTTACCGTGCGCCTGAACTAGAGGGTTTGCCGCGATTTCACGGCGGTTTAGTCGGCTATTTTAGCTATGACTGCGTTCGTTATGTCGAGCCAAAATTAAAAGCTACCCAGCCTAATGATGTCATAGCAACACCCGATATATTGTTAATGGTTTCTGATGAGGTGCTCGTTTTTGATAATCTATCGGGCACCCTAAATATTATTATTATGGCGAATCCAGCCATAGAAAATGCCTTGTCCAAAGCTCAAGAGCGGCTTGAAAGCTTGTCAAAACGATTACGTGGCCTCTCCCCTGAATTGCCCCCAATGAATTTATCGGCAGCGCCTAGAGCGGAGCAATGCTTTGAGTCCAATGTCGGCCAAGCTGATTTTTTAAATTCGGTTCAACGTATCAAAGACTATGTACTGGCAGGTGACGCAATGCAGGTTGTTGTGTCCCAGCGTTTGTCGATGGACTTCCATGCCGAACCCATCAACTTATATCGTGCGCTACGCAGTTTGAATCCTTCTCCGTATATGTATTTTGTCGATTTGGGTGACCATCAAGTAGTGGGTTCTAGCCCAGAAATATTGGCACGCTTGGAGGACAATGAAGTCACAGTCCGTCCAATAGCGGGGACTCGTCGTCGTGGTCGCAGCGAAGTGGAAGATAAAGCCTTAGAGCAAGAGCTAGTTAACGACCCTAAAGAGATCGCTGAGCATTTAATGTTGATCGATCTGGGCCGCAACGATGTTGGCCGAGTGGCTAACATAGGCTCAGTTAAGTTGACCGATAAGATGATTGTTGAGCGTTACTCTCATGTCATGCATATTACGTCCAATGTGACGGGCCAACTGCAAGATGGTTTAACTGCGATGGATGTTCTTAGGGCGTCATTGCCTGCGGGGACTTTATCGGGCGCTCCAAAAATCCGAGCGATGGAAATCATCGATGAGTTAGAAACAGAAAAGCGCGGTATTTATGGTGGTGCAGTTGGCTATCTCGCTTGGAATGGCAACATGGATACCGCCATTGCGATTCGTACTGCGGTGATAAAGGACGGCAAAATTTATGTGCAGGCAGGGGCCGGTGTTGTGGCAGATTCTATTCCAGCGCTTGAATGGAAGGAAACCATGAATAAGGCGCGCGCTTTATTTCGTGCGGTCGATACCTGCGGAGCGAATACAGCGCTTGCCACCCAAGGAGGTAAATAACATGCTGTTAATGATTGATAACTATGACTCGTTTACCTACAACGTGGTGCAATATTTTGGTGAGTTAAAAGCCGATGTTAAGGTGGTTCGCAATGACAAAACCTCTATTGATGAAATTGAAAAAATGGCGCCTAAGTATGTCGTTATTTCTCCGGGCCCCTGTACGCCAAATGAGGCGGGTATTTCCTTAGCGGTCATTAAGCATTTTGCAGGTAAGTTACCTTTGTTGGGTGTTTGTCTCGGTCATCAGAGTATTGCTCAGGCTTTTGGCGGTAAAATAATCCGAGCTAAAAAGGTGATGCACGGTAAAATATCACCTATCTACCACAGCAATAAAAGCGTTTTTATAGACTTGCCTAGCCCCTTTCAGGCCACCCGCTATAATTCGTTGGTGATCGACCAAGCCAGTCTGCCAGATTGTTTAGAGGTTACGGCATGGACTCAAAATAAAGATGGCTCGATCGATGAGATTATGGGTATACAGCATAAAGAGCTACCAGTAGAGGGCGTTCAGTTTCATCCGGAATCTATTCTGACTGAGCATGGACACCAGTTGTTCAATAACTTTTTGCTTGCGCATAAGTAATCGAGCCGGAAAAATACACACAGTTTGAATTTGAGAGAAAAATTAAACCATACATTTTTTTCGATAATAAACTGAAGTTTAGCTGCATTTTTCAAAGCTGACTAAGTCATAAAAGAAGAGAGTTGGTTATGAATATTCAAGAAGCTTTAACGGTGGTCGTTTCCGGTAATGATTTATCGCGACCCGATATGGCGAGTGTGATGATGCAAATCATGACGGGTGCAGCGACGCCCGCTCAAATTGGTGGCTTTTTGGTTGCGTTAAGAATGAAGGGTGAAGCCGTTGCTGAAATTACCGGCGCAGCACAAGTGATGCGTGAATTGGTCACTCCTGTTGTGATTCAAGCTGATCATCTCGTTGATACTTGTGGTACGGGCGGTGATGGGGCTAATCTCTTTAACGTTTCAACTGCCTCGGCTTTTGTCGTTGCGGCTTGTGGTGGCAAAGTGGCTAAACATGGTAATCGTTCTGTTTCTAGCTCTACGGGCAGTGCCGATGTGCTCGAAGCAGCGGGCGTATATTTGAATTTGAAGCCAGAGCAGGTGGCGCGTTGTATCGAGGAGGTTGGAGTTGGTTTTATGTTTGCACCTGCCCATCATAGTGCTATGAAGTATGCGATTGGACCGCGTAAAGAGCTGGCAATGCGAACGATCTTTAATATGCTTGGCCCTATGACGAACCCTGCCGGTGTTAAGCGCCAAGTAATAGGGGTGTTTGACCAAGCCCTATGTCGCCCAATGGCGGAAGTGCTTCAAAAGTTGGGTAGTGAGCATGTGCTAATCGTACATGCGACTGATGGCCTCGATGAGTTGAGTGTGGCATGTCCCTCCCATGTTGCTGAGCTGAAGCAGGGCGAGATAAAAGAATATTTAATTAAGCCTGAGGATGTAGGTTTACATACACAATCGTTAGTGGGTCTCTCAGTTGAGACGGCAGAAGAATCACTTGCATTAATCAATGAAGCTTTGGGTAAACGCACGACACCTGAAGCACAAAAGGCAGCCGATATGATTGCATTTAATGCCGGTGCGGCAGTGTATGTCTCTGGAATAGCATCCTCTTTAAAAGAGGGTGTACAAATGGCTGAAGATGCCATTGGTAGCGGCTTAGCAAAAGCAAAAATACAAGAGTTGGCGTCATTTACTGACTGCTGTGTTCAAATAGTATGAAAGGGTGGGGCAAAAGGAAAAGTGGGGCCAGAGTAAACTTTTCTTTATATTATGAGTAAAAACCACGTTAAAGGTGAAGCATTTACTCTGCCCCCCATCTTCCCTTTTTTCCATTTAGTTTTACAGAGGAGACCTTGATGTCCACCCCTACAGTATTAAAGAAAATTATCTCCCGTAAATGGGAAGAAATAGAGGCCCATCGTATAGCCGTCCCTCTCGATAAACTGGAAGCTCGCATTACTGAGCAAACGCCCTGTAGAGGTTTTGTAAATGCTATTGAACGAAGAGTTGCTTCTGGGTTACCGGCCGTTATAGCAGAAATTAAAAAGGCATCACCCAGTAAAGGGGTGATTCGTGAAAACTTTCAGCCGATTGATATTGCAGAAAGCTACGAGGCGGGGGGTGCGGCCTGTATCTCTGTTCTAACCGATGTTGATTTCTTTCAAGGAGCAGACCATTACCTAAGCGCTGCTCGTAACGTTGTTAGTTTACCCGTTATTCGTAAAGATTTTATTGTTGACGAGTACCAAGTTTATGAGGCCCGCGCTTTGGGTGCAGATTGTATTTTATTGATCGTTGCCGCTCTCGAGTGTGAGAGCTTACATACTTTAAATAATTTGGCAATAAAGCTAGGTATGGATGTTTTGGTTGAAGTTCATAATGCTGAAGAGTTGGCAATAGCACTTGAATTACCTAACCGTTTGATTGGTATCAACAACCGTGACTTACACACCTTTGCGACGACCTTGAATTCGACTTACGACCTATTGGATAAAATTAGTGACGACCGTATCGTGGTTACGGAGAGCGGTATTCACGCCGTTGAACACGTTAACGCTATGCGTGAGAGAGGCGTTAATGCTTTTTTGGTTGGGGAAGCGTTTATGAGGGAAGATGATCCAGGGCAGGCTTTAAAAGGCTTGTTTGGTGGATCGCACAGCAGCTTGGTGTAAAAAGGAAAAGTTAGCGGGTTATATAAACCACCATGGTTTTGCCGCTAACAGACACTAGCCCTTGCTCTTCAAGGGTTTTTAATACCCTACCAACCATCTCGCGAGAACAGCCGACTATTCGCCCAATCTCTTGGCGAGTAATTTTAATTTGCATGCCGTCTGGGTGAGTGAGTGCATCTGGTTCTTTGCACAGGTCTAATAGTGTACGCGCGACCCGTCCCGTTACATCTAAGAAGGCTAAATCGCCTACTTTTCGGGTGGTTGCCCGTAAGCGGCGAGCCATCTGAGCGCCAAGAGCATAAAGAAATTCTGGATGCGCAGCGCTAAGCTCATGAAATTTGGTATAGCTAACCTCTGCTACTTCACATTCCGTTTTTGCACGAACCCATGCACTACGAGAATCTTCCAATTCTTGAAAAACGCCTAGTTCACCAAAGAAATCACCATCGTTAAGATAGGCAACGATCATCTCCCGGCCTTGGTCATCTTCAATAATAACAGTAACGGAACCTTTAACAATATAATAAACAGAATCACTCTTGTCGCCAGCATAGATGAGCGTGCTTTTAGCCGGGTAGCGTCGGCGGTGGCAATGAGCTAAAAAATCATCGATGTTGGTTGACGGGGGCGATTTTATTGAATCAGCCAAGTTAACATCCTCTTTATAATCGGTTTTATCTATCAGGTGTAGTTACCCTATTAAGCATAACCCATATAGTATAGCAGGTGTTAAGTAATTCCCGGGTGAGCAAGTTCTCACAATTAGAGCGTTAATTACTTCACCGTTGATGCGTGTATGTTAATCTTGCATTTTTGTGAGTCAAGTGAAAATTAACTTAGTTTATTTAAGGTGGTAAAAAGTGACGATGGAAGCAACGGTTAAATGGGTCGATAACGCTATGTTTATAGGCGAGTCGGGTAGCGGGCATAGTGTCGTCATGGATGGTCCTCTCGACCATGGTGGCCGTAATATGGGCGTAAGGCCCATGGAAATGTTGCTGATTGGTTTAGGTGGTTGTGCCAGCTTTGATGTGATGAGTATTCTTAAAAAATCTCGACAAGAGGTCTCTGATTGCCGCGCAGAGTTATCTGCTGAGCGCGCCGAAGGTGTGCCATCACCCTTCACCAAGATTCATATTCAATTTATTGTTACGGGTAACAACTTAAAAGAAAATCAGGTTGCAAAGGCTGTTGAGTTGTCGGCAACAAAGTATTGTTCAGCGTCGATTATGTTGGAAGCTGCGGGAGTTGAGATGACGCATGGGTATCAAGTTGAAGAAAAGTAAATAAAGTTTTTCGAACCCATAAAAGGGAGTAACTATTTTTTAAGGTGGCATAGCCCACTCTAGATAAGCAATGTCAGATTCGATAGGTTGTTTTTGTCATTATTTCCGAAATTAGCTTCATTCCCATTTTAACTGGAAATGGGAATTCGCTACCCCCAGCATCTAAAGCGGCTTGTTTATGTCGCGCTTCATCTTTGAGCATTTGCTTTACTACAGATCGACTTTTTGGATCATTTTCCGGTAGTTCGTCTAGGTGTTTTTCAAGGTGCTTACAGACGAGCTCTTCGGTTGCAGCCACAAAGCCTAGACTCACCTCATCGCTCACCGCTCCTGCAAGTGCGCCCATGCTAAACGAAACACCGTAAAAAAGTGGGTTTAGCATACTAGGACGGCTATTTAATTCCTTTAGTCGTTCATCGCACCAGTGCAGGTGATCAATCTCTTCTTTTGCGGCTTGCTCCATTTCTTCGCGGACATTGGGTAATTTTGCCGTTAGTGCTTGGCCTTGGTATAACGCCTGTGCGCAGACTTCGCCGGTATGATTAACGCGCATCAGGCCGGAAGCATGTTTGCGTTCACTGGTGCTGAGTATAGACTCATCATCATTGCCAGCGGGAGAAGGTGTTGCTGATAAGTGTGCATTTTTACTTAGGGTTCTGAGAGCACGATCAGATTCGATAATCAATTTATCGAATAAAGAATAATGACGTGTCGTATTCATAATAGTGTTCTCTTGGCTAAATAAGAGTCAGAGTAAATTTTTTTCTTGCATCCCCAATTTTTCTTCACGCGCAATGGCTCTATAAGCAATGTCGTCTCTGTAATATACGTCGTCCCATTGTATTTGGCGCGCTAGTTCATAAGCAGCACTTTGAGCCTCTGTCACACTATTTCCTAGCGCCGTTGCACACAGTACTCGTCCTCCATTAGTTACAGTTTGTTGATCTTTTAGTGCCGTTCCTGCGTGAAAAGCTTTTTTATCGTTTGAGCTAGGCTTGTTGCTCGGTAGTCCAGAAATGAGATCACCTTTTCGGTAACTCTCTGGGTAGCCGCCTGCCGCTAATACAACACCCACTGCCGCTCTTTCATCCCAGTCAGTTGAGCACTGGTCGAGTTTGCCTTCAAATGAGGCTAAACATAATTCCACTAAGTCTGACTTGAGTCGTAACATAATCGGTTGTGTTTCTGGATCGCCAAAACGGCAATTATATTCGATTACTTTTGGTGTGCCATCAGTGTCGATCATTAAGCCGGCATATAAGAAACCAGTGTAATCATTACCCTCTGCTGCCATGCCGGCAACCGTGGGATTAATAACTTCTTCCATAATGCGTTGGTGTATTTCAGGTGTTACGACCTGCGCCGGTGAATAGGCTCCCATACCGCCAGTATTGAGGCCCGTATCGCCATTTCCTACACGTTTATGGTCTTGGCTAGTTGCCATAGCCAAACTATTTTTACCGTCGACTAAAACAATAAAGCTGGCTTCTTCACCACTCAGAAACTCTTCAATTACAACCTTGCAGCCGGCTTCGCCAAAGGCATTGCCAGATAACATATCTTTAATTGCAGTTTCGGCTTGCTCAACTGTTTCGGCAACGATCACACCTTTTCCTGCAGCTAAACCATCCGCTTTGACAACAATCGGTGCACCTTGTTTATGCAAATAGGTTAGAGCGGCGTCGACATCCGTGAACGTGCCGTAAGCGCCTGTTGGAATATTATATCGTTGTAAAAAGTCTTTGGTAAAAGATTTGGAGCCTTCAAGCTGAGCAGCCCCTTTTCTTGGGCCAAAGCATTTTAAGTTTTGTGCTTCGAAAAAATCGACGATGCCATCCACTAGGGGCGCTTCTGGTCCGACTATAGTTAGGCCAACCTGATTGTTTTTTGCAAACTCGGCAAGTTGGTTAAATGCCATTGGGTCAATTGCAATGTTTTTTAATTTAGGTTCGGTCGCTGTGCCGGCGTTACCCGGGGCAACAAATACTATTTTGATTTTATCGCTCTGCGCCACTTTCCATGCTAAAGCATGTTCTCGCCCACCAGAGCCAATAACTAATACATTCATAAATAAATTCCAAATCTAAAAACGGGGTCAGAGTAAATTTTTCTTCTGTGTAAATAATTAAAACTACTCGCTGTAACAAAAGTTTACTCTGACCTCATTTTTATTTGTTAATGTCTAAAATGGCGCATTCCAGTAAAGGCCATTGCCATTCCATGTTCGTCGGCAGCGGCAATGATTTCATCATCGCGAATCGAGCCGCCAGGTTGAA
>JBLHWO010000120.1:0-10524 GCA_047629215.1 Cellvibrionaceae bacterium
GCTCGATTAAAGACTCCACCCTATCCTTTACCATACCCATATCGATACGATGACCCTTAAGCAACAAGCCACCATCCGCAAAAGAATCTGGCGTAGCATTGAGAATAGCCATTAAACGAGGCTGAGATAAATCGGGAAGATTGGAAGCCACTAGCTTATAACCTCTAGCTGCAAGATAAAAATAAAACAAAAAATATTAGGGAGTTATACAGAAAGGCTTGTTTAAATAAATTAAAGCTGCCAGCTCAAAATTATGAGGCTAGCAGCTTGAAGCTACGGATTAATGCTCGCTAGCTGGCCCACCAATAGGATCGCCCGCATCTTTACTACCATTCTTCCCAGCACTATCATCACTAACAACGGATGAGCCACCACCAGACAAATCATCGCTATCGGTATTATGCCAATCTTTAGGGGGGCGAACCTTACGACGCAGCATTAAGTCATCGACCTGCTCAGAATCGATAGTCTCATATTCCATCAATGCATCTTTCATAGCTTCAAGAATGTCGCGATTATCTTCCAATATTTTTTGTGCGCGACCGTAGGTATCATCGATAATAGACCGCACCTCCTTATCGATTTGCTTAGAAGTTTCACCCGAGTAATGCACATTACCTGCACCGGGCATACCTGAATCATCTTCACCATAGTGTAATGGTCCCAAACTTTCTGACAGACCCCATTTAGTCACCATATTATTTGCCAACTGGGTAGCACGCTCGATGTCGTTAGATGCACCGGTTGTGACCCCATCTTTACCCAAAGTAAGCTCTTCCGCAATTCGGCCGCCAAATAGAGCACATAGCTGGCACTCTAGGGCAAGCTTGCTCAAACTATATTTGTCTTCCTCTGGTAAAAACTGGGTCACCCCTAAGGCTCGACCACGTGGGATAATAGTCACTTTGTGGACAGGGTCATGCTCGGGAACCAAACGACCAACAATCGCGTGACCCGCTTCGTGATAGGCGGTATTTTCCTTTTCTTTCTCGCTCATCACCATTGACTTGCGCTCAGCGCCCATCAAAATCTTATCACGAGCCTTTTCAAACTCTTCATTGGTAACCAAACGACGATTGCCACGAGCAGCAAACAACGCCGCCTCATTAACCAAATTCGCTAAATCTGCACCAGAGAACCCAGGGGTGCCGCGTGCGATAACCGAGGGATCAACCTGCTCAGATAATGGCACTTTGCGCATATGAACTTTTAAAATTTGCTCACGGCCACGGATATCCGGCAAACTAACATGTACCTGACGATCAAAACGACCCGGACGCAACAAGGCCTTATCGAGAACATCTGGACGGTTAGTGGCTGCAATTACGATCACACCATCATTACTTTCAAAGCCATCCATCTCAACCAAAAGCTGGTTTAGCGTTTGCTCACGCTCATCGTTCCCGCCACCATGACCACCACCGCGATGACGACCAACAGCATCAATCTCATCTATAAAGATAATACAGGGGGCGCTTTTCTTCGCTTGCTCGAACATATCTCGAACACGAGATGCACCGACACCCACGAACATTTCAACAAAATCTGAACCAGAAATAGAAAAGAAAGGCACTTTCGCTTCGCCTGCAATCGCTTTTGCAAGCAAGGTTTTACCTGTTCCGGGAGAGCCTGCCATCAGCACACCGCGGGGTATACGCCCGCCTAGTCGCTGGAATTTACTAGGGTCACTTAAAAATTCAACTATCTCTTGAACCTCTTCTTTAGCTTCATCTACACCTGCCACATCAGCAAAGGTAACACCGATTTGATCCTCACCAAGCAAGCGCGCCTTACTTTTACCAAAACTCATCGGGTTGCCACGGCCGCCGCCGCCACCTTGCATTTGGCGCATAAAGAACAAAAATACAGCGATGATGATTAATATTGGGAAGCTAGCGACTAATAACTGTTTCCAAAGGCTAGTTTCTTCTGGCTTAGGCGCTTTAACTTGAACATTATTGCCCAGTAGATCGTCCATCAGCTTCATATCAAGTATTTCGGGACGAATGGCGGTGAAGATCGAATCGTCTTGGAAGCGACCCGTTATAACTTGACCACTTATAGACACTTCTTTTATACGCCCAGATTGCACATCATTAACAAACGCTGAGTAATCCAGCGTCTTTTCTTCGCTTGGCTTATCAAAGCCCTGCACAACAGTTAAGATGATGCCGGCAATTACCAACCATAATACTAAATTCTTTGCCATATCGTTCAACTGAATACCCTCTTCGACACTGTGAGAAGCCTATTACCGGCAGTACTTACTACTTCAAATATCATTATTACCTGCCTTAATATTAAGTATAGCTCTTGATCATGCAGTCTGACCAATAGTTTCACTTTATACCGAGTTTTAATGTCCCGCATCTAACCCTTAAAACCTTTACCGACCCAGTAAACTTCGCGAGAGCGCGCTCTAGAAGCGTTCGGCTTGCGAGCAACAAAACGACTATAACGTTTACGCATATCCCGCATTAACGTATCAGCGCCCTCACCCTGAAACACTTTCGCAACAAAGCTTCCCCCTGGCGACAAAACCTGATGAGCAAGGTCAAAAGCCAGCTCAATCAAGTACATAGCACGCGGCTGGTCAATATCAGCCATACCACTCATGTTGGGGGCCATATCAGAAATCACAAGGTCTACGGGACGCTCATTCAGCACATCTAGTATTCGCTCAAAAACTAACTCTTCAGTAAAATCGCCCTGAACAAATTCAACACCTACCAACGAATCCATAGGCAATATATCTGACGCCACAACCAAACCTTTAGCCCCAACTAATTGGGCTGCAATTTGCGACCAACCCCCTGGCGCAGCGCCGAGATCAATTATGGTCATTCCCGGCTTAATCAGCTTATCTTTCTGATTTAACTCGATAAGCTTATAACTCGCTCTTGAGCGATAGCCATCTTCCTGAGCCTTCTTTACATACGGGTCATCAAAGTGCTCTTTGAGCCAATGCTTACTGGTTTTGGAACGAGTCATAAGCTCACACAATTCTCATGGATATTAAGCAACGAGCAAGCTAGAATAGCAGCCCGTTAACTCACAAGTTCTATTATTATGTCATTCACCAACGAACAAAAAAAGCACTACCGCTCAATCGGACACGGACTCAACCCAGTAGTCACTATTTCCAGCAATGGACTCAGTAAGACTGTAATGGCCGAACTTGATAGAGCATTAACGGACCACGAGCTAATTAAAATTAAATTAGCCCTTGATGACAAAGACGCCCGCAAAAAATTAACTAAAAGAATATGTGACCACACCAGCAGCCATGTAGTCCAAGAGATTGGTAAGGTGGCCTTAATATTGCGAACGGCTAAAAAACCGAATCCAAAGCTATCTAATTTATTAAGATAACGTTTAAAGCATGCGCAGCAAAAGCTATGCTTGGCCTTGCCATTATAAGCAGCCACTTACTTTTTCGAGCTAAAAAGAAGGAGACAATCATTAGCGGCTTAAAAATAATTTTATTCCGATAATTTTAAGGAGACCACCTTGAGCGCTTTATAAATCACTGAAGCAACCTCCTCGCCCAAGAAAAGTTTTGGCGATGCTATTAAAGATGACATTAAACGCGCCTGCAAGACCCTCAAAAACGTTAAATCCGCCTGGGTTACGGATCAGGAAGTGTGCATAGATGACGGAAAAATCACATAGCACTAAGTTAAGCGTATTAAGTTAATTTTTCAGGTTGAACGCCGCACAAAAACACCTTACCTATAAATAGAAAATCCGACCTAGATCGGGCTTTCTATTTATCTATCCCATGCTCTATCGCATATCGCACAAGCCCGGATGTAGTGCTGATATTCAGCTTTTTAGTAATATTACGCTTATGAGTTTCAACCGTTCTTACACTATTATTTAATTCTTTAGCGACATTTTTATTGCTGTAACCCAAAGATATCAAACGTAAAATTAACTGCTCTCGATTTGTTAGCTTATTTTCATTTTTATCAATTTCTTGCTGGGCAAGAATTGCGGTCACCTCTTGACTAAAATGCTTTTCTCCCGCATAAACTGACCTAATAGCAGAAATCATTTCTTCACCGGAAATATCTTTTAACATGTATCCGTCAGCACCCATTCGAACCACCCGAACAATATATTCTCTATCTGCATGCATACTTAGAATAATAAATTTCGCCGACGTATCCATTTCAGCAACCACTTCGAGCACATCCATGCCATCCATTTCTGGCATGTTAATATCCATTAAAACAACATCAGGCTTGAGCAAATCTAATTTTTGCAACGCCTCTTTACCATTTTCCGCTTCACCAACAAGTGTAATCTCGCCGCTCATCTTCAAGCGCCCACTAATACCCTCTCTAAATAAAGGATGATCATCGACTAACATGACTTTAATCATAAACACCTCTCACCTTCTTTTTCTTCCTGTTATTTTTATAAACTGTTTCGAGTACTATTTATTATTCACGTCTTTATTAGCATCAAAACGCAACACGGCCTTAGGGATTTTCGCTTCTACTAACGTACCTTTATTATCAGAAGAAATAGAAAACACCCCTTTATGATAAGCTAAACGTTCGTGCATATTACGCAAACCAATTCCCTCTGTTGGCGACTTACTGCGCGCCAATGATTCTACATTAAACCCTAGGCCGTTATCTTGTATGGATAAGGTGATCCACTTGCCCGCCACTTTTATCCCTACTTCAACGCGAGTGGCGGCGGCGTGGCGCTCTATATTAGTCAACGCCTCTTGGGCCACACGATACAAGGCCGTTTTCACATCTAAAGGCAATACATTCCTAACCGATATATCATCGAATACAACTTTAGTTCCCGTTCTTTCCGTAAAGCTTTTCGCCAATGCCTTAATCCCTACCGACAAGCCATGATCATCGATAACACTAGGATGAAGGTCATGGGATATACGCCTTAAATCTTGTAGGGTTTGCGCAATACGTTCATGAGTAATTGCTATATCTTCATCTGGACTTTGATTTTTTTTTATTTTTAGCGCAACAGTCTCTAAAGAAAATTTAGCGCTAGCAACCAATTGACTAATGCCATCATGCAATTCACGAGACACCCTTCTCCGCTCTTCATCTTGAGTATTTAAAACGCGCTTAGTCAGCTGCTGTAATTTAGCATCTGCCAACTTACGCTCACTGAACTGCAAAAAAATTCCACTAAAAAAGACAACGGTAAAAGAACATAACGCTATTAACAAAATAACAAATGATGAGTTGCTTATCTGCTTATCTATTTCACCTTGAATCGCCGCCACGTCGCGATCAATATCGTCTATATAAATACCGGTACCTAACATCCACTGCCATTTATCCAGCAACACCGAATAGGCTAATTTCTTTGCTGTTTCTTGACTCGATGGTTTCTCCCATACATACTCAACAAATCCACCACCGCCCTTCGCTTTTTCAATAAGATCACGAATAATATACTGCCCATCAGGATCCTGTAAGTCCCACCAACTTTCACCTATTCTGAATGTCTGCCTAGGGTGGACTACATTTTGGCCCTGACTATCATAAGCGAAGAAATATCCATCCTCACCGCCATATTCCAGATTAGATAACATTTCAACGACTAGCTCTTTAATAGCGACGTCGTCTTGGTTGTCATAACTGTAAATATGGTCAATAGATGACAAGGCTAGAGTAATATAATTTTTTAACTCCTGCTTGCGGCTATTGGTGATGCTATCACGAAAACTACTAGCCGTTTTTGTCGACAACTTCTCAAACTGCGCCTCTGTTACCAAAGCAACGATCAGCATCGCTATCATCAACGGCAATATTGACAGCAGTTGAATCTTTTGGGATAAACTCATACTAAAAACATCTCTAGGCAATCATCAATTTATTCTTCTTTCGCGCATCATACTTCATTAAGGCCATGCAGACTAAAGTCTAACAATAGTAAAGCCCATATTGTTGTCTACAGATTTTTCAAAAAGTTATTAATAAGTTACTATATACCACATATGTTAAGCCCTACGTAAAAACCCGTAGAATGATCTAGGTAACGATACGGATTTCAAACAACAATAATAATTTGTAAAGTAGCCACCATGCAGCATAAGTGCTCTATATAATTATAATAATCATTCCCCTCCATTAATCATAAGGTTAAATACTATGAAAAAGGCAATTACAGTGATGTCTATCGCGCTTGCAGCGACTGCGGCATCGATGGGCACAATGGCTCAAGAGAAAGTTCGCTGGCGTCTAGCCGAAACTTGGCCTACTAACTTCCCTATTTTTGGTGATGTAGCTAAAACGATGGCCGAAAATGTTAAAAAAATGACCGACGGTAACTTCACCATTACCATCGACTCCAAAAACAAACACAAAGCGGCACTAGGTATTTTTGACTTTGTTAAGGCTGGCCAGTATCAAATGGGTCATTCCGCGTCTTATTACTGGAAAGGCAAAGACATCAATACCCTATTCTTTACTACTATGCCTTTAGGTATGATTGCATCAGAGCAGTATGCTTGGTACTACTATGGCGGCGGCAAAGAATTAGAAGCTAAAGTTTATGATAAATACGGTATCCGTTCTTACCCTGGTGGTAACACGGGCAATCAGATGGGCGGCTGGTTTAAGAAAGAAATTAAAACCGTTGCTGACCTTCAAGGTCTAAAAATGCGTATCCCAGGTTTCGCTGGTGAAGTGCTCGCTAAGCTAGGCGCAAAACCGACTAACATTCCGCCTGGTGAGCTATATACCGCTCTTGAGCGTAATACGATTGATGCACTTGAGTGGGTAGGTCCTTCATTAGATCTACGTATGGGCTTCCATAAGATTGCTCCTTTCTACTACACTGGCTGGCATGAGCCTGCAACTGAACTTCAGTTCATGGTTAACCAAAATGCTTTCGCAAAACTACCTAAAAACTACCGGGCGATACTAGAAGTCGCTATGAAAGAAGCGGCATTTCAGATGACAGCTCAATCTAACTTTGAGAGCGCTAAAAACTGGAGCACGATGAAACTTGAGTATCCTAATATTCAGGTTAAATCGTTCAGCCCAGAAATCATGAGTGCTATCGCTAAAGCTAATAAAGAATTATTGGCTGAGTTAGAAGCTAAAGGTGGCCTTACTGCAGAAATCATTGCATCACAGCGTGACTACGTAAAAACGGCCCGTGCTTGGACTGAAATTTCCGACAAGGCCTACTTAGATAACGTTAAAGACCTAAAGTAATATAACTTTTTAAGTGGCATAACAAGCCCTCTTTGCTTTCTGGCAAAGAGGGCTTTTTGTAAGGAAATAATTATTATGAAAACGACCCTTAATTTTTTAAACCGAATAATCGACATTGTTGGCTGGATTTGCGTCATCGCCATGCTGCTAATGGTCGTCAATGTGTTCATCGACGTATTCGTTCGCTATATCGTTGTTGAGGCCATGAAGTCTTTAGACATTTACCTTTGGTATGACAAGCACTTAAGCTGGCTTGGCGGTATTGGCATGCAAGAGTTGGAGTGGCACTGGTTTTCAGTGATGTTCTTATTTGGCCTGGGTTATACACTGCGCGAAAATGGTCATGTCCGCGTTGATGTTCTCTATGATAATTTTTCAAGAAACACACAAGCTTGGATTAATATTAGCGGTACACTTATTTTTACTATCCCTTTTTCTATCCTAGTAGTTTATTACGGCTGGGGCTTTTTCCTCGATTCTTGGGCCAGCCAAGAAAATAAAGGCGATCCCGGCAGCTTGGCTCGACTCTGGCCGATCAAGCTATCTATTTCTGTCGCCTTCGTTATTTTAATTCTAAGCGCAATCACAGTAATACTAGAACAATCTCTAGTGCTGGCAGGCAAGCAAGAGGAGACTTCAAAATGATTGGTATTTATCTATTTATTTTCGCGCTAGTCGCACTATTTATTGGTTATCCTATTGCGCTAACGTTTGCGGGCCTATCACTATTAGTTGGTTTTTGGATTGAAGGCGTTGGCTTATTTAACTTTATGCCTTATCGACTATACGCCATTATGGGGAACACCATTCTTATGGCGATTCCCATGTTCATTTTTATGGGTATTGTGCTGCAAAAGTCGGGCTTAGCCGAGCGCCTACTGGAGTCTATGGGCCGCCTTTTTGGTGCGCGCTCAGGCGGACTGGCTGTATCGACCATTATTGTGGGTGCATTTTTAGCGGCATCTACAGGCGTGGTGGGTGCTAGTGTTGTAGCGATGGGTGTCATCGCTCTACCGGTTATGCTTAAACATGGTTATGATCAAAAATTAGCGACTGGCACTATTTGTGCCGCAGGAACCTTAGGGCAGATAATCCCTCCATCAATCATATTAATCATACTTGGTGATGTAATGGGCGTCCCTGTGGGCGACCTATTTTCGGCGGCAATGATTCCTGGCTTAGCATTAGTCACCCTGTATTTGATATACGTTTTAGTCATCACTCACTTTAATAAAGGTTGTGCTCCACCAATACCATTTGAACATAATGATACATTATTCGAGTTTGGGAAATTTTTAGGCGGTATTGCGCCTCCTCTAGCGCTAGCAGGTGCATTTATTTTCAGCGGCTATAGTTTCTATATTTCTCTTGCAGGAAGCTTAGCACTGGCTATTTTCTACGGCGTCAAACCGAAAAAAAATTATTTAGTCAAAGTTATAGCGGGGCGTTTTATTTCATCGATGGTGCTAATGGCCCTACTACTATTTATTCATGACAACGCACCTTTAGCTGCAGAACTAATGATTGCCAGCGTCCTCGTATTGATTATTACAGATATACATAAAAGACTGTATCTCCCAGAGAGAATTCTAGATGCACTTCGCAACATCTTTCCTCCGTTAATTTTAATCTTCGTTGTACTGGGCTCTATTTTATTTGGCATTGCAACTCCAACCGAGTCATCTGCTCTTGGCGCAATAGGCGCGCTAGTTCTAGCTAGAATTTATACAGGAAAAATAGATTGGGACCTAATGTTTTCAGGCGCTAAAGATACGGTAAAAGTAACGTCGATGGTATTTGCGGTACTGATCGGTGCTACTGCATTTTCGATGGTATTTACTTACTCTGGTGGCGACTCAATAGTAGAAGAGTTTATGGGTAGCCTGCCGGGTGAAAAATGGACCTTTGTCTTTCTATCTATGCTTGCGATTTTTGTGTTGGGATTTTTCATCGACTTTGTCGAAATTGCTTTCATCGTTGTACCTATTCTTGCGCCTATTGCGGAACTAATGGGGCTTAACATGACGTGGTTTGCGATCATTATTGCGATGAACCTACAGTCATCTTTTATGACTCCGCCATTTGGTTTCAGCTTGTTTTATTTGAAAGGTGTTGCGCCACCGGAAGTCAAAACAACGACTATTTATAAAGGTGTCATTCCGTTTATTCTAATCCAACTGGTACTCGTATTTATTCTAGTGGTATTCCCTGAAGTATTATTTCTTTCAGCTACTGCTTAAAGTGGATAAATACAGAGATATGTTTATTTTTAAATCTTATAGAGTTCTATAAGATTTAAAAATACAAGCTATAACATTTCATAAAAGACGAATATTAAGGTTATTAAGCCCGATTATAATAAAATGACTATTCGTTCCATATAAAAGATTACACGCTAAAGTTAATAGCAGTGTGCACTTTGCCTGATTTTCATAAATTGGTTATATAGATATGAATGATTTCTGGGCCAACAGTATTGAACTCATGCTTTTAGGTATGGGCAGTGTTTTTGTTTTTTTGTCTTTATTGGTTGCCGGCACAATATTAATGTCGTCAGTTATTAATAAGTTAAACGTTGCTGACCCAACACCTACAAGCAGCTCCACAAGCCCTGAAGCTGAAATTGCAGCTGTTGCCGCTAGCGCATGGGCTAAAGCACAAGCTAATCACTAATTTTTTCATCTGCGAGCCCTTTTATGAAAAACTCTACGCCTGTCAATATCACTGACGTAGTGCTTCGTGATGCACACCAATCACTGCTTGCAACTCGTTTGCGTCTAGACGACATGCTTCCAATTGCGGAAAAAATCGACCAAGTGGGTTATTGGTCTGTTGAATCTTGGGGCGGCGCCACCTTTGACTCGTGCATACGCTACTTGGGAGAAGATCCTTGGAACCGTATTCGCGAATTAAAAAAAGCGATGCCCAACACAAAACAACAAATGTTGTTGAGAGGTTAAAACCTACTCGGTTATCGCCATTACGCTGATGACGTTGTAGAAACTTTTGTGGAGCGTGCTGTAACCAACGGTATCGATATCTTTCGTATTTTCGACGCCATGAATGACCCGCGTAATTTTCAAACTGCAATGGCCTCGGTAAAGAAACAAGGCGCACATGTTCAAGGTACAATTTCCTACACCACAAGCCCTGTGCATACTAAGCAAGGCTGGGTAGATCTTTCTAAAACCATCGAAGATATGGGGGCCCATTCATTAGCCATAAAAGATATGGCGGGAATCCTTACTCCTTATGATGCTTTCGATCTAGTAACTGAATTAAAAATTGCATTAGACATACCCATAGCCCT
>JBLHWO010000121.1:0-10407 GCA_047629215.1 Cellvibrionaceae bacterium
CGAAGTAGTGCCAGCAATACCACCTGCCGCAGAGGTACCAACAATACCCAATAATAAGCCCCCCAGAAAAGCCCGGCCAAAAAAGTCTGTCAAAAAAACGCCAAATAAAACGACAGCTAATGGCAAGAGTCAACCAAAATTGCCGCCGGTAGCGATATTAACCCCCGCGGATAAAAATAAATTATTGCAGTATAATTCTTTGGCTATTACTAAAATACAACAAAAAATCTACTCGCCTGTCTCGACAAAAAGTGCTTTATATTTTTTTAATGGAATGTATAAAATTTCAGGCTCAAGTAAAGCCCTAAGGTCACTAGCCAATAATATTACGAGTAATATTTTAAGTGATGCAAGAGACGCCATTAAAAATCAGGATATACAAGCGTTGGAAGTGGCTATTGAAAACCTCCGCAATGTTGCAAGATATATTCTAAAAATAGACTTTAATATTCACAATCAATCTTCTTACCAAAAACTGCTGAGTAGACATCACTCTCGTATTACCCGCTTAGAATCTACTCTCGCAAATAATATCGAGCCAGGATTGCTCATCGAATTTAAGCGTGCGCTAGAAGAGCTCAAGCAATTGCTAAAAGGATTGTGCCCAAACTGTAAAGCCTAGTAATAATAACGTCATGCCAAGGACCGTCGCTCAGTCCTTATAAAAGTTCTGTCGTAACTTCATGTTAATGTGAAGCGATAATGGGTATCAATTATCGCTGCTTGTCTCTCCCTTTCTCTTAGATACTTCTGTTTTGGGCCGTCGTCTCAATACTGGTGCCTGAGCTAAGGCCTTAGGTTTAATGACGATAGGTGATGACGTGTCGATTGAAGTTAATTGCGCTGTTGTTCCGACTCAGAGGCCAATACAGTGGTAGTTGCTATTGCAGCGAAATCACTAAAAATGACAATTATTCACTCTATAGGATCTTTCTGAGCTGTCACCCTGTAGCATCCTCATCTATAATGGCGTTTATATTTTTTTTCGTTATCGGGGATTATGTTGTATGAGCCATTGGCGTTATTATGGGCTTCTTAACCCCCCTCTTCGGACAAAAAATAAGTTAAATGTATTTAAGGAAATCTTTCTACTATGAGTGAACAAGATGATTTTGGCGGTTATGGCATCGCCATTGTCGGTATGGCGGCACGTGTACCTGGTGCAAGTAACCCCGACGAATATTGGAATAACTTGCGTAACGGTACGGAGTCTGTTCAATTTTATACCGATGAGCAATTACTAGCGCGTGGTGTTAAGCCGGAGCAATTAAAAAACCCTCATTATGTTAAAGCTGGCGCTCCCTTAGATAAAATGGAATATTTTGATCCCGACTTTTTTGGTTTTAGCCCAAGGGAAGCGGGTATTCTCGACCCACAGCATCGACAGTTTTATGAATGTTGTTGGGAAGCGCTTGAGCGAGCGGGGCATGTTCCCTCGCGTTTCGATGGCGCTATAGGCGTTTTTGCCGGTTGTGGCATGGGAGCGTATTTCGCTCAAAATCTAATTACTAATCCTGACCTTGTCGAATCAGTGGGTATGTTTTTATTAAGACATACCGGCAACGATAAAGACTTTTTGGCAACGCGTGTCTCTTATAATCTAAATTTAACGGGCCCTAGCATTAATGTGCAAACGGCTTGTTCAACGTCTTCTGTTGCAACTCACCTTGCATGTCAAAGTCTGCTAAGCGAAGAATGCGATATGGCGCTTGCCGGCGGCGTTACGATTGAAATTCCTCACGGTCTGGGCTACCCCTATAGAGAAGGCGAAATATTGTCGCCCGATGGCCATTGTCGCCCATTTGATCATCGCTCTAAAGGCACTATTTTTGGAAGTGGTACCGGGGTGATTGTTCTTCGTCGCTTAGATGATGCGATTGCCGATGGTGATCATATTCACGGAGTCATTATTGGTTCTGCGGTAAACAATGATGGCTCAAGTAAGGTGGGTTATCTCGCGCCTAGTGTTGAAGGGCAGGCCCATGCCATTACTGAAGCCTTAGAAATTGCGGATGTCGATGCGGATAGTATTGGGTATGTTGAGTGCCACGGTACAGGTACGCCAGTGGGTGACCCTATTGAGCTTTCGGCACTAACGGCGGCCTTTAGTCAAACATCAGAGCGCACCGGTTATTGTGGTGTTGGTTCGGTTAAAAGTAATATCGGTCACTTGGATACCGCTGCGGGTGTAGCCAGTATTATTAAAGCGACTCTAGCGGTCGAGAAAGGCGAAATTCCACCGAGTATAAATTATGAGGCACCTAATCCGACTATTGATTTTGTGCATTCTCCTTTTTATGTGAATGATAAATTAAAAAAGTGGGACGATCAAAATGCCAATAGCAATCATAAAAAGCAGCCCCGTCGTGCTGCTATAAATTCTTTGGGAGTAGGTGGTACTAATGCTTTCATTATAGTCGAAGAGCCACCTAAGCCATCACCGTCAAGTGCCCATGCACGCAGTAATCATTTAATTACTCTTTCTGCAAAAAATCGTAAATCGCTTGATGTGTATTGCGATCGTCTCGCCAAACATTTAAAGGAGTGTCCAGAGCTTGATTTGGCTGACGTTGCTTACAGTTTATATAATGGGCGTGAAGCCTTCGAGCATCGTCGAGTGCTATCTTGTGCCGATCACGATGAAGTTATTCAGCTATTAGAAAGTAAAGATCAGCGACGCGTATTTACTCACTCTGCCGATAATGAAGAAAAGTCCATGGTCTTCATGTTTCCCGGCGGCGGTGCGCAGTATGCCGATATGGGTAAAGGCTTATATGATGCCGAGCCTGTTTTTAAAGCCTTGATGGATCAGGGCTTTGCGGTGCTAAAAGAAAAAACCGGATTAGATTATAAACGCTTTCTATTTGTTGATGATCAAGATTTAGACAGTGCGAAAGAAGTGCTTAAAAAACCCTCAGTGCAACTGCCGCTAATATTTTTAGTTGAATATGCTCTAGCAAAACAATGGATGTCTTTGGGGGTGAAGCCTGATGCCTTAATAGGGCACAGTATGGGTGAAAATACCGCTGCATGCTTAGCGGGTGTATTCGAATTTAATGACGCCTTAGGTTTAGTTTTACTGCGAGGGCAGCTAATGGATGATGTGCCCAAAGGTGGCATGTTAAGCGTTCAATTACCTGCAGAAGAATTAAAAAAATATTTACACGGCAAGTTAGCCTTGGCCGCCATTAATAGCCCTATGCTTTCGGTGGCGTCTGGAACTAAAGCAGATCTTCACGCCTTATCAGAAAAGCTTACTTCAGTTGATATTGAAAATAAATCGATACCTATTGATATCGCCGCACACTCTTGGTTGCTGGATGGCATGCTTAAACCATTTGGGGATTACTTACGCAGTATTAAACTCAACAAGCCAACGTTGGATTTTATTTCTAACTATACCGGTACGTGGATCACCGGCGAGGAAGCGACTGATCCAGAATATTGGGTCAAGCATTTACGTAATACCGTTCGTTTTTCTGATGGTATTAATACCTTGTTAGCGAAAGAATGTATATTTCTTGAAGTTGGCCCGGGTAATACCTTGGGTTCATTAACAAGGCAAAATCCTAATGCGCCAACGCAGCGAGTGTTTTCTACCTTGCGACACCCTCAGGAGCAAACGCCGGATTCAAGTTATTTCTTAACCATATTGGGTCGTTTATGGGCCGTGGGTTACGCCGTAAAAAGCGATCACATTTGGCCAGAAGAAAAACGCCATAAAGTGCCCTTGCCAAGCTATGCTTTTCAGCACAATCCGTATTGGATTGAACCCGGTAAACCTGCTCAGGCGGATGCCAATGAATTCGCGGCTCTCGAAAAACTAGAAGTCTGGGAAGCGTGGTTTCGTAAGCCGGTTTGGGTTCAGCAGGGCGTTTTACCTAAACCAACCGAACCCAAAACGTGGCTAGTTTTTAACGAGAGCAATGACGGCAATAGTATTGGCGACAAACTCATTGAAAAATTACGCAATCAAGGCCATAAGGTTGTTAGTGTTGTTGGGGGTGATGCTTATTATAAAATAAGTAATGAAGAATATTGTATTGCTTCTGAATTAGGGGCTGAATCCTACTCGGCTCTCGTTAAAGACTTAGTGGCCAGCGGTAATTTCCCCGATAGTGTTTTACATTTGTGGCTGCTTACCCGCGAAAAAAGTTTTCGCCCTGGTTCTAGTTTCTTGCATCGTAACCAAGAAAAAGGGTTTTACAGTTTGTTTTTCTTTGCCCGTGCAATGGCAGATGAAGATCTTATTGAGCGAGAGCTAGATCTCATCGTGTATACCAACGGATCTCAACAAGTATCTGACGAAGCGGTTCCCTACCCTGAAAAAGCAACGGTGCTTGGCCCTTGCAAAGTTTTACCTAGAGAATTTCCAGGTATTCATTGTCGCACCATCGATATTGATATAGCTCATACTGAAGAAGACAGTGGTTTTTCGCTTGCCAAATTAACAACGCGCAATAATGTTCGCAGTGCTAGTAATGAGGCAAATGAAGAAGTGTTGCCTGCCATTATTGAATTAATGCACAAAGAACTTTACGCCATTGTTGAAAATGGCGTTTATGCTTATCGCAACAATGTGCGTTGGCAATTGCAATATGACCATGCTGCCTCTGAAATTAATACCGATAAATCCTCGATCCGTTTACGCCAAGAGGGCGTTTATTTTATTACGGGTGGCTTAGGTGGTATTGCTTACGTTATGGCTGCTGAGCTAGCCACGCAGTATCAGGCTAAATTAGTATTAGTTAATCGAACCCCTTTGCCTGCAAAAGATGAGTGGTCCGATTGGTTACGCAGCCATGGTATGGACGATGCTATTAGCCGCAACATTACTAAAGTGAAAAAATTAGAGGCCTTAGGTGCTGATGTACTTGTGCTTTGCGGTGACGTAACTGATATCGATCGTATGCGAGAAATCGTTGAAGAAGCGGAAACTCGCTTCGGACAAATCAATGGCGTGATTCATGCGGCTGGTACGGTTGATGACGGCCTTATTCAAATGAAATCACAGTCAGATATGGAAAATGTATTTGCCCCAAAAGTGTACGGTACATTGGTGTTGGATGAGCTTTTTTCCGGCAAAGATCTAGATGTATTTGTTTTATTTTCATCGACAAGTACCGTCATCGCGCCTGTTGGTCAAATCGATTATGTGGCGGCGAATGCCTTTATGAATGCCTATGCACATCGACGTAGCACCCAAGAAAAAGGTTACACCTGTGCGGTAAATTGGGGTGTTTGGAACGAAGTGGGAATGGCGGCCGCAACCGCACACGCTCAAGGTTACGGGCAAACGGCTAAACAAGAAAAAATTGTTAGCGCAAACTATCCCTTGTTTGATAAACGCATCACGCGCTCGAGTGGCGGTAAAGATACCCTATTGTTTACAGCGTATTTGTCCAGTCAATCACACTGGGTTCTCGACGAGCATCGTACTTTAAGTGGCCAAGCACTGTTGCCGGGTACCGCCTATATCGAATTGGCGCGAGCGGCATTGCACGAGTCGAGCGAAAAAGGATCGTTTGAACTTAAAGAATTAATTTTCTTAAAAGCACTCTATGTGCCAGATAACGAAACCATTACCGCTAGAGTTAAATTGCAGCAGACGACAGAGGGCTATCAATTCTCTATTCAATCAGAGACGCTTGATACCAAAGGGTATAAAGGCTGGCAAACCCATGCAGAAGCAAGGGTGCTATTGGGCGCAAGTGATTCGGATACAGAAACGCTCGATGCTGTATTAGCCAGATTATCTTTGGCAAAAACAGATGTGAAATTACCCGCAATTAAAACGCGTCAAGAAGATCACTTACACTTTGGCCCGCGTTGGCAAGTATTACGCGATGCCAAATATAGCCAAAAGCCAGGTAATCAAGAAGCGGTAGCGCGTTTATCGTTAGCTGATGAATTTACAGATGATCAATCAGATTACGAAATTCACCCGGCACTACTGGATATTGCAACGGGTTACGCGATGGATTTGATTAAAGGCTACGCTAGTGCAGATGGTGGGGGCGGCTCAGCTGCTAATCTTTGGGTGCCTGTTTCTTATGCAAGCTTTACTTTTTATAAGCCACTGACTCAACAGGTTTATAGTTGGGTGCGTAATCACCATGATAATTCTATCGATAAAGACTTCGCTAGTTTTGATGTTGTAATGTACGACAGTCGTGGCCAAGTATTGGCGCAAGTAAAAGAATTAACTATTAAAAAGTTAACCGGCGTCGTCGACTTTTCTAAAGAATCCGCACCCGTTTCAGTAGAACAAGATAGTGATCAACGCTCGGCTTCCTCCTCGGGTGAATTCCGCCAATTGTCGCCCGCTGAAATGGCTTTTCATCATAATTTATCTCAAGGTATTTTACCTGAAGAAGGCAGTAAGGCGTTATTTGCGGTACTTAATAATGGTACGGCAAAGGAAGTGATTATTTCTTCTTTAGAATTAGAAGGCTTAATGAAAGAAGTTGATGCAAGTGCCGCGTCGTTACATAAGGAAGACAATGATACTAAATTTGCTCGGCCTGATCTCGACAACGATTACATCGGCCCTCGAGATGATATTGAAAAGACCTTAGTTGGTTTTTGGGAAGAGTTATTGGGTGTCGATCAAGTCGGTATCGAAGATAGTTTTTTTGATCTCGGTGGGCATTCTTTAATTGCCGTTCGTTTATTTGCAAAAATTCAACAGGTGTATAGTGTCGATTACCCGATTTCTATTTTGTTTGAAGCGCCAACTATTTCTACTTGCGCTGATCTTATTCGGGAAGCGGTAGGTGAGAGCGCTTCGTCTGGTCTAGCAAGCAGTGAGAATGGCTCTAGAGAGAAAACTCATAAAGCTCGCTACACACATTTAGTCCCCATGCACAGTGCCAAATCAAGCGATGCCACACCTTTTTTCTTAGTGGCAGGGATGTTTGGTAACGTATTAAACCTTCGCCATTTAGCCCAGTTAATTGGTAGTGATCGTCCATTTTACGGTTTGCAAGCGCGAGGCTTATACGGTGATTCAGAACCCCATAAAACCTTTGAAGAAATGGCTAAAGACTATATTGCTGAATTATTAACGGTGCAGTCTTCAGGTCCCTTTATTCTGGGTGGTTTTTCTGGTGGTGGTATTACCGCGTTTGAAATGGCTAAACAATTAAAAACCATGGGACATGAAGTGGCTGAAGTTATTTTACTCGATACGCCTTTACCATTCAATGAGCCTTTAAGTTCAGTTGACAGAATGTCGATTCATTGGCAGCAAGTTAAAACGAAAGGAGCGGGTTACTTTACGGAGTGGGCAAAAAATCGCTATCAATGGGAGTTACAGAAATTTCGTAAGCGTTTTACTGAAGCCGACGAAGGTAAAGAAGCGCATGATTTTCAGTCAGAGCGAATGGAAATGGCTTTTTATGACGCCCTTGGTCGTTACGATATCAAGGCATTGGATATTCGTGCCACACTGTTTCGTCCGCGTTTAGATGTTCACTATCGGCTTGCGGGCGGCAGAGTCACTAACTCTGATCGACAGGTGATTTATCAAGACAACGGCTGGCCGCCTTATGTTGACCATCTCGATGTTTATGAGGTGCCTGGTAATCACGATAGTATGGTGCTTGAGCCTAATGTAAGAGTACTTGCTTCGAAGCTAAGGCAAGCTATAGAAAATGCCGACCCTAAAACTCGTAAACGCTAGCTTTTTTAATGGGGGTCAGACTCGATTGAAGGCTAGCGCTATTGAACCTAAATAACGCAGTTGGATCTACTGCACTGAATCTAAAGTGGTTTTTACTTTTTTAGGCTGCACCCGGAGAGTGGCCACGAATTTGCCTAGAACAAGTAAAAAATCACTCTATACTCAGCAGCCTTATTTGCATGGATGTAATGTATGCAGGAGTGAAAATCTGTCGCTACGATTCAACTGCGTTATTTAGGTTGAAGAGTTAATTTTAATATGAATTCCAATCGAGTCTTACCCCATTGAAGAAACTATGAAACTTGCCGCCATTATTTTAAATTTCCGTACTCCCGATATGACAGTCGATGCGATTAAGTCAACAATAGCGGCTTTAGTCGACGTTGACTTTGAGTGGTCAATAACTATTGTCGATAACGATTCAGGCGATGCTAGTGAAGAAAAGTTACGAGCTGTCTGCCTAGATAATCAGCGTAGTAAGGTTGATGGTTGGAGTCGGGTTGATGTATTGCAGTCGGGTAACAATGGCGGTTTTGGTGCAGGCAATAATGTCGGTATTCGTCATGTAATGATGCAGCACAAAAACCTTGAGTATCTGTATGTTTTAAATTCCGATGCTTTTCCTGAAAGAGAGGCTTTAACAACTTTAGTTTATTTTCTTGATAATAATAAAAACTATGGTGTTGCAGGCAGTTATATTTTTGGTACGGATGGCGAGCCTCATATTACCGCTTTCCGTTTCCCTACAATTCAGGGTGAGTTCGAGGGCGCTATCAAGCTAGGCCCTGTCAGCCGTCTGTTAAATAAATACATTGTGCCAATAGGTATTCCCGAAACCTCTATTGATGTCGATTGGTTGGCTGGTGCCAGCATGTTAGTCCGCGTTGAAACAATTCATCAGGTAGGTTTGTTCGATGAAACATTTTTCCTTTATTTTGAAGAAACTGATTTTCTATTACGTATGGCAAAGCAAGGCTGGAAAACGCGTTACTTATTGGAAAGTAAAGTGGCCCATGTCGGTTCTGCGTCGACCGGCATGAAACAATGGGAGCGTATTCCAAGCTACTGGCTCGACTCTCGCCGGCATTACTTTACAAAAAATCATGGAAAAATGTATTTTTATTTAGCTACTCTTGCAAAAATATTGGGGATAGGTATTTGGAGGTTACGTTGTAAGATCACTAGTAAAACTGATCAGGAGCCCCAAAAATTTAGCTTCGATATTATTCGACATTTGTTTAACTAAATATTGACTATTTATATTTACTCTTCTCTTTGTAGAAAATAATGAATAAAGATCAGCGTCAAAAAATTATCCGTCGCGTTACTTTTATCGGGGCTTGCCTAGATGGTTTTTTAGCCTTTATTAAAATCACTTTTGGTTGGTTGGTGCATAGCCCCGCACTAATAGCGGATGGTTTTCACTCTTTAAGTGACTTGTTAACGGATGTGGCCGTTGTGGCGTTTTCTCATTGGGCACAATTGGCTCCAGATGATGGCCACCCCTATGGACATCATCGTTATGAAACCTTAGGTACGGTGATTCTGGGGACCACCTTAATTGTAGTTGCTTCTTTTATCGCTTGGGATAGCGTAATAGCTATATTTGAAAGTGCTCATGTTCCTAACCCCAGTATATGGGCAATGGCCATCGCCACTATTTCGATTGTTTTCAAAGAATGGATTTTTCGTTATACCTTGAATGCAGCAAAAAAAGTGAAGTCGCATTTAATGGAGGCCAATGCATGGCATTCTCGTAGTGATGCATTGTCTTCTGTAGTGGTATTGGTTGGCGTAGTAGCAACCTGGTTCGGTTATGCTTGGGTAGAATTGTTGGCGGCTATTGGGGTGGCTATATTAATAGGTCATATGGGTGTTAAGTTGACTTGGAATGCAACGCAAGATTTAGTTGATCGCGGCATTGAGCCCGAGGAGGCGAAAGCGATCAAATCTACAATACAGTCAACGCCGGGTGTAGTGGATGTGCATATGTTGCGTAGCCGCATGATGGGTAATCATATTTATCTCGATGTGCATATTCAGGTTGATCAATTTTCAAGTGTATCCGAAGGGCATTTTATTGCAGAAAATGTTATGCGGCATGTGAATGTAGAGTATGATCAAGTGAGCGATATAACGGTTCATGTTGACCATGAATACGATGTTGAAGATGATTCCGATATGGCCGCTAATTTACCAGATCGTCAATTCATTGAGGCAATGTTAAGTAATAACAATATTGTTCCTAAGCAATTACAAATCCACTATCACCAACAGAGCATAATGCTCGATTTATATTTTATTGGCATGCCTGACAATATTTCTGAAATAAAAAAAAATATGGCAATTTTGCAAGAAAAACATGTATGGTTAAAAAATCATCGTTTTTTTTTAGAGGAATGATATCTTAGCCGGCTAAATGTTTATTTATATCGACGGAGTTTAGCATTGTTAACTTCAATACCTACCGCGGTGGTGTCGAGGAAGCTTCTTACTCGACGAGATAAAATATTTTCATTCCAACTTTTTTCAGAATTAAGTGAGATTAAACGGACTTGCTTATAGTTCAATGCCTTTTTTTGTCTGGAGAGTATCTTCCTATTTTTGGCATCTATTGTATTGCGATAATTCCCTTGAAAAAAAATATCTAAGACGGGAATGTCCGGATCGCTAAACCAATTTCGATAAGGTTCTTCCATAATGGGTAGCTGGTTGTGTCCATT
>JBLHWO010000122.1:0-10405 GCA_047629215.1 Cellvibrionaceae bacterium
GAGACTTTCGCACTCGGCGTTATTTGTCTCGAAGCGCACTAAACTGATCTTCAATTAAGCATATAGATGGGGCATTACAGATAATTTCAGGAGTCAGGTTATCTAGATAAAGCCAACTGGCGATTGCTAGGCTCACGTGAGGGCATGATGTCGATTAAATTTTCGAGTCTTGGCGTTTAGAACTGGACTCAAATTCTTCGTTTGTCAGTGTGGCGATCTAGCCGATGGCTAGACATAGTATCGCTCCATACTCAATATTTGTAGAGTTGAGCACTAATCATAGCGTGTCTATTGCCATCAACTTGGATCTTTAGTAGATTGAGTGAATATAGGGCCATTACCTCTATTTTAAGTACTTATCTTTGTCAAATAGCTGTCTGCAGCTGAACAATTAATCTTAACAACAGTTTTAACTAGAGTTCCGCGAGGAACTGATAAAAACTTGTTTGATGCCGAGCGCATAAGAATATTAAAACACCAAAAAACAACAAATATAAAATTGCACCTACTTTGCTTTTTTTCGCAATAATGGTTTCTGCAGCCATCGTCTACTTTGTTATCGCAGGTGAGATAAGAATCGTTACTGACACTGACATCATCACTAATGATGTCATCAGTTATGCTCATTCTCCAATAAAGTTTATATCGATTTTAGTTGGATTAGGTTTTGTTGTTGTTGGTTTATTTGTTGCACGCTGGCTTGAGTTACAGCATAAAGATTAATCGGAATTCACCCTAAAGTATTGAGCCAAATGAGGATGTTAACCCTTTTAATATGTAGAGTCTGTATCCGATGAATACTGGTATCAATGCGACCATGTCTGCACGCGAATGGGCTGCGTTGGTTTTTTTATCGGTTCTGTGGGGCAGTTCTTTTTTGTTTGTAGAACTGGCGATTACGGGCTTTCCCACCTTGACGATTGTTGCCATACGGCTCACAGGTGCAGCAATAATACTCTGGGGTATCGCTATAGCCCTGGGGCATCCACCGCCTTGTAACTGGTCGATCTGGAAAGTATTTTTCATCATGGGCCTGCTCAACAACGCGATACCCTTTACACTGATCGTCTGGGGCCAAACTCATATAACCTCGGGGCTGGCCTCGCTGCTCATAGCCACCGCGCCTCTATTTTCAGTATTGGTGGCTGGCGTATTTCTGGCCGATGAGCGTGCAACGCCGCTGAAGCTTATCGGTTCTCTCACGGGTTTTGCAGGCGTCGCCGTTATGTTTGGCGGCCCCACAGACAGCACCACCGATATTTTTGCCATGCTGGCTGTGCTGGGCGCAGCACTTTGCTATGCTTTCGCGGGTGCCTACGGTCGCCGATTTCGCACTCTAGGCATTCGGCCCATTGTCGCCGCAGCAGGACAAATTACCGCTTCGGCTTTTATCCTGATTCCTGCCGTAGTGGTGATAGATACTCCCATCGACTTCGGCGCAGCAAGTTTTAGCGCTTGGGCGGCTGTCACTAGCCTAGCAGTCATGTCGACAGCTCTGGCATACGTACTTTACTTTCGCCTGTTAGAAACCGCCGGGGCCACGAACATCCTTCTGGTTACCTTGCTCGTACCTGTGTCAGCAATTTTTCTCGGAGTGCTGTTTCTTAACGAGACCCTTGCGCCCGCCCAAATTGCAGGAATGGTTCTTATTGGCTTGGGTCTAAGTGCGATCGATGGTCGAATATGGAAGCGATTGCGGGCCCTTATAAACTGATTAGCTTAGGTGATATCTGGGCGATATTCAGAACAGTAACTCGGTCGCGCTACAAGAGGTGAACAGTGAATAAACAACACATCGCCATAGCGCTAGCTGAATTGGCCCGAATTGATTCAGATGTAGCCCGGGCGCTAGAGTCCGTGGGCCTGCCCGAACCCCGTATTCGGCCGCAAGGTTTTGAGACCTTGCTTTCGACCATCGTAAGTCAACAGATATCTACGCAGGCCGCCAAGGCCATCATGGGCCGGGTGCGCGCCCTGTTACCGCAACCTTCGGCCGCGGCAATTCTGGCCCTTGAAGATAAGACTCTAAGAGAGGCTGGCCTGTCATTCCGAAAAATCGAATATGCCAAAGGCTTAGCGCAGGCTGTGCAGTCTGGCCATCTGGATATTGTTGGACTGGCCGCGGCATCAAATGAAGAAGCCATTGAGACAATCATGACGTTGCGGGGGTTCGGACGCTGGAGTGCCGAAATTTATTTGATGTTTTCGCTGCAAAGAGAAGATATTTTTCCGGCTGATGACTTGGCCCTACAAGTTGCTCTGGGACGCCTGAAAAACCTCGATCAAAAACCTACTCCCAAGCAAGCCAGTATCCTTATCGAGCACTGGTCGCCCTGGCGCAGTGCTGGCTCTTTGTTTCTCTGGCATTACTATCGGGGCGCGCCCAATGCCTAATGGCTGACCTCTCCACCAAAAAATATTCTACGAGCAGGTCTTGCCTTTTGACCACACCATTTTAATATGGCTAAAAGGCGAGACCTGTCACCAAGGTTCTGAGACGGGTTCGCATAAAACTGGCTATCTCCGTCATTTATAAAAAAACCCGCAAATGCGGGTTTTTTTATAAATCGTCAAAGAGGAATTTATTTTAACCCTCAGTTTCATAAAACATTGGTCACTTTTTTAAATAACTACCAGCTTTTATAAGGTAAAAACTTACCGTTTAATGTCAGTAAAACTCTGTCACCCTTAGGGTCTTCGATTTTATCTACCTCCATCGTAAAGTCAATTGCGCTCATAATACCGTCACCAAATTTCTCTTGGATTACTTCTTTGAGTGTCTCGCCATACACACCCACCACTTCGTATAAACGATACATTAAGGGGTCAGTAGGTACGGCTTGGTCCCATATTTTAGTGGGAAAAACTTCTAAAGCAGTCGTCACTTCAGAGCCTAGGCCTAAATACTCGGCAATGGCTTTGGCTTTTTCAGGCGGCGCGGCATTCATTCCTAAACAAGCTGATGTCAGCCATACAGGCGACAAGCCAAGGTCAGTTCCTATCTTTTCCCACGATAATTTTTTTTCTAATTTTGTACTGATAATCAGCTCAGTCATTTCTACCTTGTTCATAAAATCTCCTACTCGTTATTTATATGTCAATTAAATAATAATTTGTTATCACTAAAGCCATTTAAAAACTTATGCTTTAATTTTTTTTACAATAGTTGATGTATCTACGCTCTTTTTTTTAGCAGTAAATTCATCACTATCTTTTATTTGCTCGACGTTACTGCCACTATTGTTAGTAACACTGTCGATGAGACTTGGATCTACATCAAGAGGCATATTGCCTTTGCCATCATCAGCAGACGGTGTCGCCTTAGGACAATTAATCAAAAAGTTAACCAGGTGATTACGTATTTTATAATAGGCTCGGTCTTCGATAATCTCAGCGCGTTTTCTAGGGCGTGCGATGTTAATTTTGACTGATTCAGCAACTCGGGCGTTAGGACCGTTAGACATCAACAAAATACGATCGGCAAGTAATATAGCTTCATCGACATCATGCGTAATCATAAAAACGGTTTGCTGTGTTTCGCTCCATATTTTTAATAGCTCCTCTTGAATCACACCACGAGTCAGTGCGTCGAGCGCACCAAAAGGTTCGTCTAACAACAATAACTTTGGGCTAGTCGCAAAAGCGCGAGCGATGCTGACACGTTGACGCATACCACCCGACAACTCAGAAGGTTTCTTTTTTAACGCCGCACCAAGGCCCACCATGTCGAGATAATGCGTACTGTGCTCATCTACTTTAGCTTTGCTCCATCTTGGATTTCTTGCTGCAACACCAAAACTGACGTTTTGTAATGTTGTTAGCCAAGGTAGCAAACTATAGTTTTGAAAAACCACACCGCGATCTAGGCTCGGCCCAGAAATTTCTTTGCCATCCATGATGACACTACCATTAGTCGGTTCATCAAGCCCTGCAAGAACATTCATAATCGTAGATTTACCACAACCTGAGTGGCCGATAATACAGACAAACTCACCTTTTTTAATGCCAATATTGACGTTATCAAAAACAGTAACATCACCATCTGATGATGGGTAAACCTTACTTAAATTTTCTACACTTACAAAGTTTTTTGACATGCTCTACTCCTCATATGCCACTAATTTAGCAACAGCACCTAGTGCCATATCGAGCAACATGCCGATAATACCGATCATCAATATAGAAAAAATAACACTATTAAGATCAAGATTATTCCACTCATTCCATACGTAGTAACCAATACCCGTACCACCCACTAACATTTCTGCAGCCACAATAACTAACCATGCAATACCAATAGAAATACGCATACCGGTTAATATCGTTGGCGCCGCCGCCGGAAGAATCACTAAAAAAGCAGTCTTCAATTGGCTTAGCTCATGAGTTCTAGCCACATTTACCCAATCCTTGCGAACATTTGATACACCAAAGGCAGTGTTGATTAACATCGGCCAAATAGAGCATATAAAAATAACAAAGATAGCCGACAGTTCAGAATCTTTAATCACAAATAAAGCCAATGGCATCCACGCGAGTGGTGATATCGGTCGCAACACTTGAATAAATGGATTCAGTGCCTTGTGCATTAATGGCGACATGCCAATCAAAAAACCCAACGGTATAGCAATTAACGCAGCCGAAAAAAAACCCACAATGACTCGGTACAATGAATACGCTAACTGAATACCAATACCCTTATCATTGGGCCCCGCATCGTAAAAAGGATTGCTCAATTCTTGCCACGCCCGGCCCAACACTGCCGAAGGTGGTGGAACTCTAGCCTCGTTATCCGAACTACCCATCATCAACTCATATTCCGTTAGAGCTTCTTTAGATGGAGGCGGCTGATTGAGCGTCTCCCAGACGCCCAACGCTATAAAAAGTATGATGAACGACAATAATGCCGCTCGAACATTAAGAGAAGATGTCATGAAGGCGTCTTCTTAATAGCAAAGCTATTGATATACTCTTCAGGCTTGTTGTAATCAAACTCCTTACCCATAATCGTATGCTTTTTGTAAGTTTTTGAAGGGGGTGTATAGCCTAACTCCCTCATCACTTGCGCTGTATCGGCAGCCACATAGACTTTTTCAGCAATGCCTTTGTAGTCGATATCGCCCTCTACATATCCCCAACGCTTCATCTGCGTCAAGATCCATACCGCCATCGAATGCCATGGGAACGGGTCAAAATCGATACGATTTGGCACATCCAAAATTTTATTCTGCAGACCATCTACATAGCGGCCGGTAAGTACTTGCTTGACCACAATTTCTGGTTGATTCAAATAATTTTTAGGTGAAATAGCCTTGGCAATTTCTACACGATTCTCAGCTTTTGATGAAAATTGTGTAGCATCAACAATAGACTTAAATAACGCCGCGTAGGTATTAGGCATCTCTGTCGCAAATTTTTGACTACAAGCAAAAGCACAGCAAGGATGACCTTCCCATATATCTTTAGTCAGCATATGTAGAAAACCAATTTTCTCGTAGACTGCGCGCTGATTAAACGGATCTGGAGACAAGTAACCATCGAGATTACCTGCACGTAAATTAGCAACCATCTCGGGTGGTGGTACCACTCGTATTTGAATATCGACATCTGGATCAAGGCCAAATTCTGCAACGTAATAACGCAGTAAAAAATTATGCATTGAAT
Organism: Cellvibrionaceae bacterium; assembly: GCA_047629215.1. Lineage (GTDB taxonomy): Bacteria > Pseudomonadota > Gammaproteobacteria > Pseudomonadales > Cellvibrionaceae > CANLBN01. The sequence goes on from JBLHWO010000122.1 coordinate 5,662, forward strand.
ATTCAAAAGGTACGCCAAACTTAAAGCCTTTCCAATCTTTAGGATCGCGTTTGTCTTTATGTTTATTGGCAAGCACAATCGCCTGGCCATTAATATTTTCAATTGCAGGCATAATATAGGGCGATGCAATAGAACCGGCGCCCATCGACATCGCCAAAGGCATAGGCGACAACATGTGCGAGGCATCGTATTCACCGTTAAGTGATTTATCGCGCGCAACCGCCCAACCGGCTGTTTTTATCACATCGACATCTAGGCCATACTTAGCATAAAAGCCCATTGGTTGAGCCATAATAATAGGCGTTGCACAGGTAATAGGAACAAAACCGACGTTAAGTTTTTTCTTCTCTAAAGGCCCGATAGAATCTTTCACAGCAGCTTTAACTTTATTTAAAGGAATGACAGTTGCCAATGCAGCAGCGAGAGTACCGCCGCCTACCAATTTAATAAAGCGTCTACGCGATTCGTCATTATGTCCAAACATACCGCGAACAATTGCGCTTTCAATTGCGCGATCCATCATATCTTCGCTGTTATCAAAAGTAGGCGTCTCTATTCTCGACGCTGGCTTATGATTAGCGTGGCGGTGTGCTTGAGTTTCTTGCTTCTCTATTTGTTTTTCAAAGAGTGCACCTTGCTGATAATCTGATAAGCCCTGAGGATTTCCAGTGTTGCCTACGCAAACTTCACAGCGACAACTGGTGGTATGGTTAAGTCGAGTCTTTCCGTCAAACGGATTACCTAAGCTTTTTGAAGTCATGCATTCAATCCTCTGTTTAATATAATCAGGTCAAAATCGTTATTGGTCTCAGATACACTTGAGTTTGTAATTAATGCATCTGCTGTTCATTACTATTTTAGTTATTCAATAGCGTTCTAATTTGGTGCGCCGGATAACTCTTTGTTCTTTAGTAGTGCGCTCGCCCAGGCATTGAAAATTAAACTCACTCTCTAGCATCGCCCGCTATCTAAGCGAGTGCATGCTTTTACATCCCTCACAATTTACACCCTGTGACTAACACTACGACCTCTACTGTCCACACCAGTATTGCAAGCGGTATGCCAACCAGATTATTGTTATTAAGCAATTGAAAAATATAAGAATTATTATTTATTTTATTTTTAAGATAGCTACGACATTTCGTTAATTACGAAAAGCTGTGATTTTAATTACGAGATTTCGTGACATTGGCTTAGTTATTGAATAACTTTTGATGAGCGCTTTGCAAGAAAGATAAATTTAAAAAGTTAAGGGGCTAGTCCAGTGATACTAATAATAGATAGCGCACCCTTAATTAAGTGATGCGAGGCATTTAATTAAATGCCTCAAAAGGTATCTCAAATATTTTTGCAAGCATCATGTAGCGCCCTAGTTTTTAACCTCAGTTTTACCCTAGCTTTAAACAGGAACAATATGAGTCTAATCAATCAAACAAATAGCGAATCATTTCAAATCATTAACACTCATTCAGACTCTTCACAAAAACCAATAAAGTTACCTCTGGATCACTCATCACATTTTCATTATTCAGCGACAGCGCAATTAGTTATCGACCCGATCACCGATACGGTTATTGCAGTCAATCAAGAGGCATGTAGATTTTTAGGAATGGACGCCGAGAAAATAGAATCACGACGCGTCAGTCAGCTATTTGCTGTCTGCTTTCCCGATCTTATTGTTTTTACCCAAGAGCTTATAAGTCTTGGTCGCGCTTGGAGCGATCAGCTTTTAATTGAAACCAAAAATGGCGATGAGTGTGTCGAAGTTAATGGCATCTACGAAACTGCAGGTGGTGGGACGAAGGTATATTTAAGTATGCAACGTATTACCGAAATTGATCAGTGCCGCGAGCATTCGGATGCACATAGACATTACTTATCCGGCATTGGACATTGGAATCATGTGTCGCGTACTTTTCAGGAATTTGAACGAGAAAATCAACTCCTACTCGATGCAGCCGGCGAAGGTATTTATGGCGTCGATGCCGATGGTATAACGACATTCGTGAACCCAGCAGCACAACAAATTTTGGGTTATACCGCGCTCGAGTTAGCGGGACGAAATATGCATAGTACGGTACATTATTGCCACTCCGATGGTAGCCACTTTAGTGTTAAAGATTGCCCTATTTTTGCTGCCTTTAAAGATGGTGTCATTCATACCGTCGAGGAAGATATATTTTGGAATAAAGCGGGAGAGCCGGTAGACGTTCAATACACCAGCACCCCCATTAAAGATAGCGGTTTTATTGTAGGTGCCGTAGTGATCTTTCGAGACATATCACAAAAAAAAGCCTCTGAGCGAAAATTAATTGAAGCACTTAAAGAAGTTGAAAGCCTAAAAAATAGATTAGAAATGGAGAAAGCCTATCTTCAAGAAGAGATCAGCTCAGAATTTAATTATCATAAAATGATTGGGCATAGCCAGGCACTTAAGAATGTCCTACAGCAGATTGATCTTGTCGCGCCAACGGAGGCCACGGTATTAATTCATGGTGAATCTGGGACCGGGAAAGAACTTATTGCTCGCGCTATTCACGAAAACAGTCACCGCTCAGATAGGCCATTAATTCGAGTTAACTGCGCAGCAATTCCAGTCGACTTATTTGAAAGCGAATTCTTTGGCCATATTAAAGGCGCGTTTACCGGTGCAACAAGCGAGCGTCCTGGACGTTTCGAATTGGCCGATGGAGGCACCTTGTTTCTCGATGAGGTCGGTGAGATACCCCTATACTTACAAAGTAAATTATTGCGTGTTCTTCAAGAGCAAGAGCTAGAGCGTATTGGCGACAATAAAACCCGTAAAGTCGATGTGCGCATTATTGCCGCCACTAATAAAGATTTGAGCGTATTGGTTGAACAACAGGCGTTTCGTGAAGATTTATATTTTCGATTAAACGTATTTCCGCTACAGTCGATTCCATTGCGCGAGCGGCGAGAAGATATACCCTTATTGACTCAGCACTTTTTAAAAAAGTCCTGCAGCAGGGCAAACAAAGCAGGCTTGAAGTTACCGATAACCGAGCTTGAAAAACTCGAGGCCTATCACTGGCCCGGCAATATTCGTGAATTAGAAAATGTCATAGAGCGACAAGTTATTCTCGCACGTAATGATACGATAAGATTTGATACTTCTTCATTAGCGCCAAAAGAAACTTCTATGCTTGCAACTCAAATTAACCAACATGCCATCATGACCGAGGCCGAGCTTAAGATGCAAGATCGCCGAAATATATTACTCGCCTTAGAGCGCACACAAGGTAAAGTATTTGGTAAAGACGGTGCTGCCGAGCTGATAGAGATAAAGCCGACAACACTTGCCTCGCGCATTAAAAAATACAATATTGAAGTTCGTAATTTTTAATGGCCCTTTTTAGGCGCTTGGCAAGTGTTTATACATTAACTTGATGAAGATTTGTAGTTTAGTCCAACTCGTTTCACAAGGCGCAACTCGACCATTTTTGCGATGCTAAAAGGATTTCTTCCAGTACTCGCTTGCAGCTGTTATTACTAACGCATTCAAGGCGATTTCTAAGTGGGGTTAAAATCAAAAGGCACACTCATTTTTCGGATAACTGAACTTACAAACCTCGCTTTATTCAAGCTAAGTGTTGATAAAAATAATACCTTAAGTCAACAAGACGTTGACTTAAGGTGTCTTGTCACAGGGGCAGGGGGTTTTCTTCTGCAAAACCTGCATCCCCTGCGTCCCAGTAGGTCATGGGACATAAAGCCGACCTGTTATTTTTATCAAAAGCGAAGCTACTCGATAAAAAAATTGCCCTTGCCCTACAAATACCCTAAGTCCTTGTAGGGCAAGGGCTTGAATGTGAGGTGTATTTTCTTTGGTTACGCATCTCGTGCCAATACAAAAAAAGCAATTCGTCCTTGGACGAAATTATTTAACATCCGTATTCATCGGCCTTAAGTGACAACCGTTACTATTAAGGCCGAGGTGGACGGGAGCTTATGCCAATGATGGCGAGCGAATGACGGCTAGTTTAGTCACTTGCATTTCTTCATAAGTATAAGGAATTCCGCCAACACCATGTCCCGAATGTTTTAGACCGGCGAAAGGCATCCAGTCTACGCGGAAGGCGGTGTGGGTGTTAATCATCACTGCAGCAGCATCAATTTGGGTATAAAAATGTAACGCTTTGTCAATATTTTTGGTGAACACCGCCGCTTGAAAAGAGAACATAAGCGAATTGGCTTCGGCAATGGCCTCGTCGACTTCATCATAACTATAAACACAAATAACGGGGCCAAAGATTTCTGTTTTGCTAATAGTGCAGTCCTTGGGTGGGTTTAATAATACGGTGGCTTCATAACAGTTGTTTGGTAGACGGTTGCCACCGCACAGCACCTCGGCACCCGCCTTGATTGCCTCTTGAACCCACAGGTCAATACGGTCGACTTCTTTTGAGTTAATTAGCGGACCAATCTCGGTATCCGCCAAGGTCGGATCACCAACCTTCATGGCACTGCCAAGTGAAGCTATTCGGTTAGCTAGGTCTTCAGCGATATCACGGTGTGCAAATATTCGCTGTACCGATACGCATACCTGCCCTGCATGATAAAAACCGCCTTTGGCTAGCAGCGGTGCTGCATCGTCTAAATCGCCATCGGCTTCAACAATAATGGGGGCAACACCACCGTGCTCGAGCGCGCAACGGACACCGGGTGCCAGTTTAGATTTCAACATCCAACCGACAGCGGCACTACCAATAAAGCTAAAGAAACC
>JBLHWO010000123.1:0-10348 GCA_047629215.1 Cellvibrionaceae bacterium
ACAACGGATAACATGCTCGGCTTAAATTGCTCGAAAGAGCTTATGGACATGCCTCTGGCCGAGAGAAAAAGACTTAGCTCGGTATAGGTTTTGTTATTGAGCACCGATTTGAGAGTACGGTCATCGTTGTAGCGCGCATGTTGATTAAACTTCTGTTGCGCTTCAGGGGAGCTGGCAACATCGGGATCAATTTCGAATACAACTATTTGGGAGGCATCATATCCACGGTAAAAAGAGGTCGGCAAAGGGTAATCTTTCTCGCCCAACAAATGAATGGTGCCCCCGATAAAGACATGATGCTCACCCTTACTCACCTTCCAGACAGGCCCTTCGGCTATGGCGGAATGAGCAAATAGAAAAAAAAGTACTACCAATACATATCGGGGTTTACACTTCATCAAAGACCTTTACCGCACAGATGGACAAGCTTTATTAAATTAGGGAAGCTCTTGTCGAGTCAGGGTTGAATTTTTGCCATCAAAAAAAATTCGTGACTTGATAATAGACTCCTTTGACCTACTGCCCACTAAACTGCTTAACCAAGCTGGGAATATCGTTAACAATACCTGACTTCATAATAACTAACGTGACCTTCCCTACCTCAAAACCAAATTTGGTCATAACCGTTTCATTAATAACCACGCCGGGAACGACCTGATACACCCAATCGTCCATAGATACAACAATTTCACTATCATTGTAAGGAACCCTCAATTTATAAGATAAGCGGATTGCATTACCGCGGGTCTGAATAAGAGCAGAGCCTTCTACATCACCAGCCGTACCAATATAGTCCCCATTTTCGCTTGGTGTCATTGTCCATAATCGGGTTTGGCGCTGTCCATCGTCAAACCAAAACACCTCATCTAAAGTACCTATACCACTCTCTTGCCACTCGCCTTTTAATACCGCTTTGAAATAACGAATCACCTTTCCAGATCGATCCCTAACAATACCGTAAGCAACCAGATCACCCGCAAAAAATGCCTGTAAGTCTATTGCGGGCTCACGTCCTTGGTAGTCATCAATCGTTACCGGCGAGCATGCTAAAAGAATACTCGAAATCATAATAACAAAGCCTAGCAAAAATGCTGCCTTCATCGTTTTCTCCCTGACAAATACTGCCTTATACGCTATTACTTAAATAAGAGATTGGCGAAAATTTAATCCGTTGCCGTTGCTTTAGGCAAACCACACACAAAGCCTTGAAGTATTACTGGAGACAAGAGATGTTGAAGTTATGTACCTTGTTTTTTACAGGGCTATTAGGCTTACTAAGCCTGCAAACTTATGCCCTAGAAGTTTACGAATGGACCATGGATTTTAACACCAGCTCTAAGCATAGTAATGCCACTTATGCTAAAAACCAACATTACAACGAAAAGAACAATGGTTTTGGTATGACCTATGGCTATACCGATTATATTGATATTAAAGTCGGTTTTTTTGAAAATAGTTATTTTAAAACATCGGTCTATGCTGGAGCAGTACTAAACAAAGATTTTTATATTTATAACGACATAATCATTTCACCGGGCTTAGGGCTGCTGCTTTCAACAGGATATGATGAAACACCTCTTAATGCGCCCATTGTATCACCCATTCTTCACCCATCCATTTCTTTCGGATACAGGGCTTTACGCTCTACTATTGGCTATATCCCTTATGGCGAAGACAAAGTAATAACCTTCCAAACACAAATTTTATTTTGAGACCATCGCAGCAGTAAATACTTATTGCTTAACTTTAGGGCACATCAAGAGAGGCCCTTGGGGTATACCGCTACCGCTCCTACTCATTACCTACGCCCGTGGAGGACAGCAAAACTAAATGTACTATTTAATTTATAGCTTAAAACCAAACTGAATAACGCCACCTAAAGTTTCGCCTTCACCCAAAATTCCAGCAAAATCAATACTCATCACCCGACCCGATTTAAAGCCAAGACCAAAGGTGAATAAATCTTCTGTATTATCTTCAAGATCATGACGCAGACCGAAGCGAAATTTAGCCCAACTTACTAGATCTAGCTGTGACCCTAAGCGCAACATTTGTGTTTCTTGTTGAGAGGCAAACTCTTTAGACGCATCGAGATCCAAGTTGATTTCAAAAAAGTTCTCACCTGTACGGTAAATAAAACCCGCTGTTGATCGCGACTCGAGCTCCAGCAGACGATTTTCTTCAGTTTCAAACTCATCTTCATTAATATTTTTAATGACGGCAGCAAGCGAAAAAGCATCATTAATGGTGTAGTGTAGTCCCACATCTGCATTAAAATGGCTTTCAGAGCTGCGGCTGCTTCTATCATCGAAATCATCTTCATCATAGTTATCAACCGTTGCAACATAGTCATAAATATCGATATCTTGAAACTTAGGCGAAAACCCAAAGGTGAGACTAGATGAATCAGACAAGCTGACAGTCTTACCCAAAGCAATGCCGTATTCCCCGATTCCCGTTCCTAAAACTAACACTTCACTAGCAACAGCGTCAGAGTCAAATACCGCAGTATCTGCCGCCGCATTTAACGCGGTTATATCGCTAGTAACAACATTGGCGGACACACTGGTATCGGACATTAAATTGACATAAAACGCAAGGGAGAGATGTTTATTAGGTAATACGATCTGGAAATAACTAGCGAATTCAAAATTCGCTTCCGCACGATCAATATCGTTTAGTAAATCAACGATGTCTTCGACTTCATTACTAGAGGGAATAGAATCATCGATATCATCTAGCTCATCGTCCAGATCCTCTAAGCTTTCAATCAATTCGTCTTTATCCGAACCCAAAATACCGACACTGGCATTCATTGATAGGGCATTATTATTAACATTGCCCTTAGCATCTTTAGCCTGCTGGGCAACTAATGCAGGATTCAACAACGCTCCATTGTTAAAATCAGCTCCAGCAACACCAGCACCACCTGTTGCTAGGGTTTTGGCATTATAAAACTCGCTTGCACTTACGCTCGCACAAGTCCCAAGTAGTAAAGCAAAGCCTATTTTTTTTGATAGTGTATTTTTAGATGATGGTGGCTTATACATAGCATTCCCTCACTGTCATTTTTCACATCGTTAACGTAATGTATTCAAAACAATTATAAACTGATTATCAGTAAATGTTTTTTCAATATATGTGAACCACCCCACACCGTTTATAATTTTACATCCATAAAAAATTAATCTACATTCTCAATCTATTCGCTCAGTTTACAAACATGCGCGCATTGCGGAACATCCGCAACCAGCCACCATCTTCACCCCACTCTGCCGGATGCCATGAATTAGTCACTGTGCGAAATACTCGCTCTGGATGCGGCATCATAATAGTAGTGCGGCCATCCACTGAGGTGACACTTGCAATGGCACCCGCAGAACCATTTGGATTAGCAGGGTAACTGAATGCTGGCTTTAAGTGATTATCGATATAACGTAAAGAAATTAAGCCACTCTGATTACACTGCGCAAATGCACCCTCATTTTTAAACTCTGCTCGACCTTCACCGTGAGCAATCGCCACCGGTAAATGAGAGCCCGCCATCCCTTTAAATAATACCGACGGTGTTTCTGGGATTTTCACTAAGCTAAAACGCGCTTCAAATTGCTCTGACTCGTTGCGCCCAAAATGTGGCCAGTGGTCAGTGCCCGGAATTAATGAATGCAAATTCGACATCATCTGACAACCGTTACAAACACCTAAACTAAAGCTGTCATTACGATGAAAAAATGCTTCAAACTGATCGCGTGCAATAGCATTAAATAAAATCGTTTTGGCCCAGCCTTCGCCGGCACCTAGTACATCGCCGTAAGAAAAGCCACCACAAGCCACTAAACCTTTAAAATCATCTAAGCGAATGCGGCCTGCCAAAATATCGCTCATATGAACATCGACCGCCGCAAAACCAGCACGGTCAAATGCAGCGGCCATTTCAACATGACCATTTACCCCTTGTTCGCGCAATATAGCCACCTTAGGCTTAGTTTGCTGACGAATAAACGGCGCAGTAATATCATCACTAGGGTCATAGCTTAATGAAACGCTAAGGCCTGGGTTAGCCTGCTGAATGAAATCAAATTCCTCTTTAGCGCAATCAGGATTATCGCGAAGTGACTGCACTCGATAGCTCGTCTCGCTCCACACGGAGTACAAGTGAGTGCGAGATTCAGACAGTAAAGTTTCACCCTCTTTTACAAAACGAATATGATCATCGTCATTAACATGCCCAACACGATGAAAATAATCGCCGAGACCCGCAGCCTTAACAAATTGTGTAACCAGACCAATATTATTTGATGCTATCTGTATTACAGCGCCGAGCTCTTCATTAAATAATACTGAATTGATACCGCCTTTGGTTTTCGATACTTTTGATTGTAACAAGAGTTCAGATAGATCAACATTAATGCCGCAATGTCCAGCAAACGCCATTTCACATAGGCACGCAAGTAATCCGCCATCACTGCGATCGTGATAGGCCAATAATAGTGTGTCGGCTAAGCAATCTTGTATCACATTAAAAAACGCTTTTAAGTGATCGGCTTTATCGAGGTCGGCAACTACCTCACCCATCTCACCATAGACTTGAGCTAAAATAGAAGCGCCTAAACGATTATTACCACAGCCTAGATCCAATAAAAATAATTCGCTTTCAATCTTAGTATTTAATTGAGGCGTAAGTGTTTTGCGTACATCCAGCACCGGAGAAAATGCAGTTATTGCAACCGACATAGGTGAGGTAACGGCTTTATCTTCACCGTCTTGCTGCCATGCGGTGCGCATAGACATAGAGTCTTTACCGACGGGTATAGTCATGCCTAAGGCGGGGCATAGTTCCATACCAATGGTTTCGACGGTACGGAATAATTTTTCATCTTCGCCTTTATGGCCGGCAGCACACATCCAGTTGGCCGATAATTTAATATCGCTTAACTGCCCAATACAGGTCGCCGCAATATTAGTAATCGCTTCACCTATTGCCATACGGCCCGAGGCTGGAGCATTGATTAAGGCCATTGGATTACGCTCGCCCATCGACATGGCTTCACCGCCATAGTTACCGGTATGGGTATCGTAAGCTACCGTCGTAACGGCGCAGTCTGCCACCGGCACCTGCCAAGGGCCCACTAGCTGATCACGAACCACTTGGCCTGTTACCGAGCGGTCGCCAATCGTAATTAAAAATAATTTACTGGCTACAGTCGGGTGCCTTAATACACGCTCTGCCGCCTCTTTTAAATCAATTGAGCTGGTATCAAAGGGCTTAGTTGTGGCTTTATAACCCACGGCATTGCGATGCATTTTGGGTGGTTTACCAAATAAGATCGACATGGGTAAATCGACAGGCTTAGCATCCAATAAAGTATCGTTAACTAATAAATGTTTTTCTGCCGTGGCTTCACCTACTACCGCATAAGGGCAGCGTTCGCGCTGACAGATAGCTTCAAAACGAGATAAGTCCTCTGGCAATATTGCCATTACATAGCGCTCTTGGGATTCGTTACACCAAATCGCCAATGGGCTCATGCCGGGCTCATCATTCGGTACATTGCGCAGCTCAAAATTGCCGCCACAGCCGCCATCTTTTACCAATTCAGGAAAAGCGTTAGACAAACCACCCGCACCGACATCGTGAATAAAAGCGATCGGGTTTTTATCGCTGAGCTGCCAGCACTGATCAATCACCTCTTGGCAGCGACGTTCCATTTCTGGGTTTTGACGCTGCACAGACGCAAAATCTAGTTCCTCGTCAGAGGTGCCAGAGGCCATGGACGAAGCAGCGCCGCCGCCTAAACCAATCAACATAGCCGGGCCACCCAGTACCACTAACTTTGCACCAGGTGCAAATTCAACCTTATCGACATGCTCGGCTTTAATATTGCCGTAACCGCCCGCCAACATAATCGGCTTGTGATAACCACGGCGCTCACCATCAAAGTCCATTTCGAAGGTTCTGAAATAACCACAAATATTGGGGCGACCAAATTCATTATTGAAAGCCGCACCACCTATAGGTCCTTCGAGCATAATATCAAGGGCATTGACGATACGATCTGGCTTACCGTAATCCATCTCCCAAGGCATTTCATAGCCAGGAATCTGTAAATTAGACACGGTAAAGCCGGTCAAGCCCACCTTCGGCTTTGAGCCTCGGCCTACCGCTCCCTCATCTCGAATTTCACCACCAGAACCGGTGCCTGCACCCGAGAAAGGTGAAATTGCTGTGGGGTGATTATGGGTTTCGACCTTCATCAACATATGGATGGGCTCCTGCACATAACCATAAGTGAGGTCGCTTGGATTAGGATAAAAGCGCCCGGCCTCAGTACCCACCACAACCGAAGCATTATCGGAATAAGCTGAAAGTACATTATCACCGCCGACTTCGTTGGTGTTTTTAATCATTTCAAATAGGGAAATCGGCTGATCTTTGCCCTCTATCGTCCACGATGCATTGAAGATTTTATGACGACAATGCTCAGAGTTAGCTTGAGCAAACATCATTAGCTCTACATCGACGGGGTTGCGCTTTAAGCCTTTAAAACTCTCAAGTAAATAATCGATTTCATCGTCGGCAAGGGCTAAACCTAACTCACCATTAGCGATTGACAGAGCCTCTCGGCCACTACCCAGTATATCTATCTCACTTTGCGTCTCTGGCTGCTGCTCTATAAATAGCTGTTCTGCTGACTCTACACTCGAAAAAACCACATCAACCATGCGGTCGTGTAATAATGCTGTCAGTGCCTTAACTTCGCTTTTATCAACACCTGATAAACGATAAGCAATACTGCGCTCGATCCGCTTTACCTTGTCTAAACCCGCATTACGAGCAATATCCGTCGCTTTAGAGGACCATGGCGAAATCGTGCCTAGGCGAGGCACCACCAAAAATAGGCTGCCGTCATCCGCATATTCTGCCGAAGAGCCATATTCTAGCAAACGGGCTAAAATCGACTCTTCCTCTGTATCTAGCGCTTGCGATACCGATGCAAAATGCAGATAGCGCGCGCTGAGCAGTGACAAATTTGGCGAAATATCACGTATAAGTTGCTGTAGTTTATCGAAACGAAATGAAGATAACGCCTTAGCGCCGGAAAAGGTCAGCATAGTCATGAATGCGGTCTGAATAGTTGGGTAATAGTAGGCGCGCATTGTACTTGATAAGGGCGCTGAAGGCAGCACATTCAAAGAGGCCTTTGCAAGAACGCCTCTGAAAGCCTAAACAGAGAGGGATAATCGAAAAAAATCGGTATTTGATGTGTGATAAGGTACAATCTGTTTAAATTCACATCAAATTAACGCTGTTATTCTATGTAATAGTCATTTTTACAGGGCTGCTTATAAAGAACTATGTTAAAACAATCATGAGTACCGAAAAGCAAGATTCAATTAGAAGTAAAGGTCGCCCTATCTATACCTTGGGTGGCTTACTGTTATGCATGATGCCATTTCTGCTCTCAAGCAGCTCAATTCCCACATTATTAGAACGTACTATCGACCAAGGCTTTCTCCCAATTCTATCCAGCAACGGCCCCATCACCTATTACGAGGGCCCATTTGGTTACACCGGCTTTGAGTATGAACTAGCCGAAGCCTTCGCAGAAGATCTCGGCCTCGAACTCGCCATTAAAGATGAATCGAGTCTAGGCGATATGTTAAATAGCGTGGGTAGCTCCGCTGGGCTCTTTGCCGCGAGCGGCCTCAGCGTAACCGGTAAACGCCAAAAGTCTTTACAGTTCTCTGTACCTTACATGCAAGTTGACCAGCATGTCATTTACCGCCGAGGCAGTAATCGCCCTAGAAAAGTAGAAGATCTTATTGGCTTAGATATTGTTGTTGCTGCCCATAGCTCCCATGCCGAACTATTACAAAACTTACAACTTACCTTTCCCGATTTACAATGGAGAGAAGTAGATGACTTAGAACAACTAGACCTTCTCGAAATGATACACAGCGGCAAAGCCGATATCACCATTGCCGACTCAACCGCTTATACCGTTAACAGCAATATCTACCCCCGAGCACGGCGCGGCTTTAATCTACCTGGCGCTAAAAATATCGCCTGGGCATTTCCCAAAAACGGTGACGACAGCCTTTACAAAGCAGCTAATAAATTTTTAGTGGAGTACAGAGACAGCGGCAAACTAGATGAGCTCACAAGTAAATATTTTGATAATGATTATTTAGATGTTGGCGGCGCACTCACTTTTTCACAGCATATTGATAAACGCTTACCGAAATGGGAAGAACTGTTTCGTGAAACAGCAGAAGAGTTTGAGCTAGACTGGTTATTCCTAGCGGCAATTAGCTACCAAGAATCACACTGGAATGCGAAAGCAAAATCGTTTACGGGAGTTAGAGGCTTAATGATGCTAACCCGTAACACAGCAAAAGACTTAGGCGTGAAAGACAGAACCGACCCCGAAGAAAGCATTTACGGTGGTGCCAAATATTTTATTCAACGGCTTGAAAGCTTACCCGATCGTATTCAAAACCCCGATCGCTTATGGATGGCATTGGCCGCTTACAATGTAGGTTTAGGTCACTTAGAAGACGCGCGCATATTGACAGAAAAACAAGGTGGCAACCCAGATTCATGGGCAGATATAAAAGAACGCCTGCCGTTACTCAGTAAGAAAAAATACTATTCTAAAACAAAACACGGCTACGCTCGTGGTTACGAACCCGTACGTTACGTTGAAAATATTCGAAACTATTACAATATATTAGTATGGCATCACGAATCCCAGCAACGGCGTTTGGCACTTGAGCTACAAAATGAAATTGAGCCCGTGAACTTCTTACGCATGAAAAATGGGACACTTTCTCAGCTCTAACTTTCACTATTCATTTTCTTCTTTCTTTTTCTGCTCTCTTTGTTGCGCCCTGCGCCCAGTAAAAAAAGCACTAATCAACTCGCTACTTTCTTGCTCGCAAATACCGCCCTCAACTTCAACTCGATAATTTATATAAGGCGCTCTCAACAATTCAGCCTGACTTTCTATCGCACCCGCCTTGGGCTCTTTAGCACCATAAATCAAACGCTTAACCCGGCTGTGAACAATCGCTCCCGCACACATAGTACAAGGCTCTAAGGTGACATAAATAGTGGCATTGACTAGGCGGTAATTACCAATATTTTTAGCCGCATCACGCAACGCAATGATTTCGGCGTGGGCCGTAGGGTCACAACTGCTGATGGGCTGATTAAAACCTTGGCCGACGATGTTGTTATCTATCACAACAATCGCACCGACAGGCACCTCGCCTTCATCTCCCGCTTGCCGCGCTAATGTAAGCGCCTCTTGCATCCAATAAACGTCACCTTTTTTTTCAACTGACATCGCTGCTCCCTATACCAATCCCCACATCATTCCCTACATCACCTATAAATTCAAAACGGGGCTTTACGTCGCCATCAATAGTGACGGCTTCACAAAACATCGCCAAGGGACGCACCCACCAAGAACTACCATCGTAAAGGCAGCGATAAACAACCAAAGGCTCACGCGTTTCACTGTGCTGCGCAATAGAGATAACATCATACTCACCGCCTTTATAGTGGCGGTAGCGGCCAATTTTTAAAGAAGGTTCAGCCTTGTCGTTCATAAAGTGTCGCTCATAGAATAAGTGTGCCATTTGTTTTAAGATTACGCATTCTAAACATTTTACCGAGAGAAGCCCATTATGCCTTTAGTTTTTTACGTGAATCACCGTGGCGATATGCATGAAGCCGATACTCCATTAGGTGACAGCGTAATGAACGGCGCAGTAACCAACATGATAGACGGCATACTCGGCGAATGCGGCGGCGTAATGAGCTGCGCCACCTGCCACTGCTATATCGATGACGCCTGGATAAACCTTACCGGTACAGCCAGTGGCACCGAACTAGAAATGATTGAAGCCAGCAGCAACGCTAAACCCAATAGCCGTTTAAGCTGCCAGATTAAAGTGACTGAAGCGTTAGAGGGTTTGACCGTGCATTTACCGGAATCGCAATATTGAAGGCTGCTTATTCACTGTTGGATGTTGAAGATCTAATTAAAGTAAGGGAATTAGTGGGGCCGCTGCCACTGGGGGTTATTCGCTTTATACATATCACTGACTTTGTCGTAACGTAAAAAACCATCTAGTAATATCATCCCGGGACCAGCTACTTTGCCTATTTTGGCAAGATTGGCGAGCTTTCCTACATAAGCATGGCTGGTAATAGGGATGGACTCACGCACAATACGGCCGTTTAGATTTTTGACTTCGCGAGTTTTGGCGACGTGTTTGTGCAAAAAGTGCTGGCCTTTTCTGTCTAGCGTTTCGTTCATATGCTTAAAGGCTTTACGTA
>JBLHWO010000124.1:0-9939 GCA_047629215.1 Cellvibrionaceae bacterium
CCGCCTTCATAATGACAACACTGTCGTGCGCAACTAATGCTGCGATGAGTTGTTGTGAGCTGTGGCGCCCGCTCATCACCGCAAACGATTCTTTTAACATGGTTAAGGGAATCTGTAGTCTCGATGCTGCCGCATGCACTGACGAAATACCCGGCACTACTTCGCAAGTAATAGCAGCCTCTTGTAAACGTTCTAACAAATAAGCAAATGAACCAAAAAACAAGGGATCGCCTTCGCAAAGAAACACCACAGACTTACCGGCGGCAATAACGGCTTTTATATCTGTCGCGGCCTTATCGTAAATACCATTCGCAATACTGCGATCTTCAGACATCGGCATAATGACCGGGATTTCATCTTGCGGTTTATTCACATGACTCAAGACCAACACGGCAATATTTTTAGCCTGAGACTGGCCTTTTTCATTAGATATATAACTAATGACATCCGCCTCTTGAATCAAACGCGCTGCCTTTAGAGTAATTAACTCTGGGTCGCCCGGACCCACACCTACACCTATAAATTTTGCAGCCATTACATCATATTCTCTTTGATCTAGTTAACCCTGACTTGCTCGACTATTTATTCTGTCTAACATTTATTCCTATTCTGTCTCACATTTTTTCTTCGAAACTAATCCCGAAGCCAAGACCTGAAACCGATACTTAAAACCAAATGCTAAAGAGCACATTTTTTTAGCTTAAATATTTCAACTGGCAACCTTGATTCATAAATCAGTTTATTCTTTTCTGACTTGCCGGTTTGCAAACTACCCCGCTTAATACTGACCTCAACACTTTCTACTATCGCTGTAGTAGTACCTTCTGCGAATTGTGTTAACTGTTGTTTTGTGACTTCCGTAACTGCACTGGCGACTAACACCCCTCCTACAGGCAATAGCTGCCATGTTTTTTCTAGCAAGGTAGCAAGCTCACCATCACTGCCACCGACAAACACTTTATTAGGGAGTGGCAAATCACTTAGGGCATCGGGTGCTCGACCGGCGACGACATTCACATTATGCGTTACACCAAAACGCTGACAGTTTGCCAGTAAATACTGAAGACGTTCTTGATTATGCTCAATGGCAAAGACCGTTGTGGTTTCATTCCAATAGGCGAGCTCAACCGTTACACCACCACAACCCGCACCCACATCCCAAATAATATCCTGTGCACCGGGTTGTAGTAAGGATAAAATTACTAAGCGCACTTCGCGCTTACTGATCATTCCCTTTCCCGCTTCTTCACCTGTAATGAAATGCGCATCGGGAATACCGGGGAATTCAGGGAGCACTCTGCTCTGACCGCCCATCGCACCGACAAGCTCTCCCATAACCTCACCAACAACCTCGATGACAGTGACATGCAAGGGGTCAAATAATACGTCTTTCTCTTTTGCTAATGCATTGGCGGTAAAAGAGCGAACGCGCTGTTCTTTATAGCCTAAATTTTCACACACGGTTAAGGTCGATAGCCCACATCCTGCGGCGATACATTCATTAGCTAAAATTTGTGGCTGACTATATTTATCGGTTAATACGACTAATTTTTTATTTCGATGCAATTGTGTGCGTATTTTTTCTAAGGGCCGACCATGCAGGCTAAGCACTTCAACATCTTGCAGCGAGAAACCTAATTGATGGCAAGCAGCTTGTATACTAGACACCGCAGGATAAAAATTAAGTTGTTCAGTATCAATATTATTAACGAACCAACGACCAATACCGTAATACAGTGGATCACCCGAGGCCAACACAACGACTTGCTTGTCATTAAACGTATTCAGTAATGACGCTAACTCAGACAAAGCGGGTAATAATATTGTATTATTTTTCCTTTGATTCACTGACACACTATTTTGTATTGTTAGTAATTGTCTTTCAGAACCAATCACCACATCCGCATTATGAATAATATCTTGCAATAGGTCGGACAGCACCGCTTCTTCAGCGACACCTAAGCCGATAATATGAATAGTGTTGGCTTTCATTTAATCAACACTCTTAAAATGATAATGTTAATAGTACTCGCCTCGGTTGCAGCGCAGTAAAGCATTACAGGTTGCCGATGACACTGCACTACCCCCTTCTCGCCCCAATAAGGTAATGCACTCCAGACCTAGGGCTTTATGACAATCCCATAGCGCTTGTTTTGATTCAGCCGCACCGACAAAACCGACGGGCATACCAACAATCAAGGCTGGCTTTTTACCGCCGGCTTCAATATTTTCCAATAAGCGGAATAAAGCAGTAGGCGCATTGCCAATAATAACGACGCTATTTTCTATGTGGTTTTGCCATTGCGCTACCGCCGCCATTGAGCGAGTTTCACCATTTAACTTGGCTAGTTCAGCGGTATCGGGGTGATTTAAAAAACACAGGGGTTCTTTATTAATCATACGCTTAGTCACGCCTTGCTTAACCATTTCAACGTCACACAAAATAGTACAGTCACCTACCAATGCCTGTAGTCCTTGCGTACAGGCATTTTCACTAAAGCGAACTTGGTCAACTAAATGCGGTAAGCCTAAACTATGGACAATACGCATTGTTACTTGCTGTTGCTCTCGACTTAAATTATCTAGAGAACTCAGCTCACGTATTTGGCGAAAACTTTCTTTCTCAATTTTTTGTGGATCTGCTTCGTAGGTAAAAGGCATTTAACACTCGTTATGATTTTTTATCATTATTTTGATTAAGAATAAATTCTATGCAGGCTTCTCTCGTAAAAAATAGTGTATCAGCATTAGGTAGTTCTGGCCTTTTCAACATGATCACCGGAATAGTTAACATCCTTGCAGCCTTTAGTTTTGCCACCGTAGAATCACCGCCACTATTTTTACTCACAAGTACATCTGTCTTATGATTCTGCATTAAAGCAAACTCGTTTTCATAGGCAAACGGGCCGATCGCTTTAACCCACTGCATTGTCGGCGGTAAAATGGTTTTTGGTTGTACCGCCGTTCGTAAAAGTTGCTGCTGCTGGCTATTGCTACCTAAACTGTCAATAAATTTTTGCTCCAACTGCCCTGCCGAGAGCAGTACGGACTTCTTTCCCACTAGCAAAGGTAAGGCTGCTTGCCAGTGGCTAACGAATTGCCAATCATCACCCCCTTGCACTTGCCATTCCTGGCGATGAAAACGCCAACAAGGAATATGGCATGCCTTGGCTGCATTGACGGCGTTTACACTCATATTTTGTGCATAGGGATGAGTCGCATCTAAAATAGCCGTGATTTTTTCTTTTTCGATAAAATCTGCTAAACCACCAAATTGGGTAAAGCCGCCACTCACAATATTGCAAGCCACTTGTGGTATTCTCACCAAACCGGCAATACTATAAATGACGTCAATATTATGCTGGTGTAATGCTTCTGCCAAGCAACGACCGTCTGCTGTACCCCCTAACAATAATAATTTCATTGTTAATAATTGTCTCGCATAACAGATGCTGACGTACTCGCGACAAATTTTCCATGACGATCAATCGCCATGACTTCTACATCGATCTCATCCGGCACAATATTTTGCGCGACGGTTAACGCTCTTTGACACAAGGCTAATGCCAAATCAATTTTCTTATCTTGGCAATGCTTTAATGCCTCTATACTGGTATTTGAGCCTTGTATTTTTTTGCATAAAGCGTCTGTAGCCCCTAAACTTTTTGCGACAGATACTAAATAATCAAAATCGATAGAGGAGGCGCGACTGTTTAGGTCCATATGCCCCTGTGCCAATTTACTGATTTTTCCAAAACCACCACAAATCGATAATTTTTTTATTCCTAAGGGTTTATTTTTAGTCGCTAAAGAATTCTTATTAGTAGCTAAAGGCATATTTGTGGCCGCTAAAGGCTTTTCACTGAGCTTTTCTACAGCAAGTTTTTTCAAGTGTTTTAATACTGCGCCTGCAAAATCACCCATTTCGATGAGTGCCGTATCATCTAATTGATAATGCTCTTGTATGGTTTCCTCGCTACGGTTACCGGTAGTTGCCGCAATATGAGTGCAGCCATTGGCTTCGGCAACATCGATCCCTTGGTAAATAGAGGCTATCCACGCTGCACACGAAAATGGCCTTACGATACCCGTCGTCCCTAAAATAGATAGGCCACCCACAATACCCAAACGTGGGTTCATGGTTTTTTGAGCGATCGCTTCGCCATTTTCAACACCAACAGCCACACTAAAACCGCCTTCATATTGATATTCTTCGGCAAGCCGTTCTAGATGCTCCACCATCATTTGTCGCGGTACAGGGTTAATCGCTGGTTCACCCACGGCAAGTAACAAGCCTTCTTTCGTGACCGTTCCTACACCGACCGCAGCTTTAAACTGAACGCCTCGACTAGTATTAAGCCCTAACTCAATAAAGACCGTGGCTCCATGAGTTGCATCGGGATCATCGCCTGCATCTTTTATGGTGCTAGTACGAACTCCGCTTTCAATTGCTTCATAATTGATAATCGATAACTCTACTGTTTTGCTTTTTTTTTCTTTACGCGTGGGTAAGGTGATGCTGATGACTTGAGGGGATTTTGGAGGAGACTCTGGAGAAAACTTTTCTGCTAGTAAATAAGTGGCCGCGGCTACACAGCAGGCGGTCGCGCAAGAACCTGTGGTCAAACCCGTTCGCAGTGCCGGTGGGCTTGCACCTTTTTTGGCTTCCTCACTTTCGTGCCACATTAGTTTTTCCGTATAGAAATAGCATTCTTAGAAGCTGAACCCATAAAAAGATACACAAACTTTAGATTGTCTTTATTAATAAAAAAACACCTACCACCACCGCGACCAAGGCAATACCATGCCGACACACGGTAAATGCTCGCTGATAATATTGAAAGAGGTATTGCTGTATCCACGAAAACCCTAGACCAAATGCCAACATAGACAAGACAACGCCCAATGAAAAAATAATTAAGTACGTTAGCGCCACACTTAATTGTCCTGAAGCGACCGCAGGAATTAACGCCAGTGCTGGAGCACTACCTGCCATACCATGTAAAACACCAATCATTACGGGCTGGTGAATTTTCATCATTTTTTCTTTTTTCTTTTCATGATTTACATGCTTTTCAATTTTACTATGTGCATGTGTTTCGGTCGACCAATGCGTATGCACAACATCATCATGGCTGTGCTGAACTAAAGTAATATTTAATCGCCGAAAACGCCAAAAAAAACGAAAACCTAAAATAATTAATAACACACCCACCATTATTTCAGCCAGGGTTTGAAAACCACTGGGAATGGCGACACCTAAACCAAAAAAAACGAGACCACAAGCTAATAAAACCCCACCATGCCCCAATGCCCAATGTAAACTAAACACCAACGTACGCTTTATGCTTGGGTTTTGATTGGCCAATGCAGATACTGCCATAATATGATCAGCATCTAAGGCATGTAATAGACCTAAGCCAAAACCCAATAAAATTAAAGGCATCCACTCAACTAACATCGTTCACACTCTTGATTTGCACTTTGAATTAACGCCCGCATTAGCACTTTTCATTAGTGCTAGCGTCCCATTTTCTTGAGTTTGTGCGTTTTTGCCCGCCAAAAATAAATGAATGGTTGCCTCGGGGTTAGAAGGAAAAAACAAATGCAAGTAAGTTGCCGTTAGCTTTTTCTCACGATAAATAGCCTCGCCGGGTGCCGGATGACGTTGCCGACGACCGTAGGCAACGGGTTCTTTGTTAACGACACTGCGCGAACGGTGATGTGCATGGCCACGAATTTCACCTTCGGGTAACGGCGCTGTTTGCATACCCTGACAACCACGTTTGCCCCGCATGGCACCCTCACCTTTGAGCAAACCTGCCATAGAATAAGTGGTATCGCTTAAGTCGGTGAGTGTGTCTAAGGTATACAGAAAACCACCACACTCCGCCAAAATAGTTTTTTGTTGATTAAAGAAAACGTTAATCGATTCCAGCATCGTAACATTTTGTGATAATTCTTGAGCATGTAACTCTGGATACCCGCCGGGTAGCCATAGGGCATCCGCATGGGGCACTACTGCCTCACTGATGGGGGAAAAGAAAATAATCTCTGCCCCTAAATCTTTAAGAAAACTAACATTGGCATCATAAATAAAACTAAAGGCCTTATCTTTTGCAATAGCGACCGTAATAGTGGCGAGTGGCTTATTATTTATTCTAGAGGGACTATTTTCGCTTAGTTTTGGCTCAATAAATTCAACGGGTTTTATTTGTTCGACGATATTTATAGCATCCGTTTTTTCTAGACAATCAGCACCATTTTCAAAACGTTGCTCTAATTCATCTTTCACTTCATTGGCTTGTACTAGGCCCAAATGTCTTTCTGGTAAAGCCATTGTTTCAGAACGGGCAACAGTGAACAATAAAGGTAAATCTTCAGGTAAGGCTCCCTCGATTAATTCGCGATGTCTGTCGGAGCCACAATTATTCGCAATTAAGCCCGCAATCTGAACATCATTTCTAAAGCCAGCAAGACCCATTGCAACGGCGGCAACGGTTTGCGCCATGCCTTTAACGTCTATAACAATCGCCACCGGAATCGAAAAACGAACCGCTAGGTCAGCGCTAGAAGGCTCACCATCAAACAAGCCCATAGCACCTTCGATTAAAATTAGATCTGCTGTTTGTGCAGCACGATATAATTGATCTTGACACCACTCCTCGCCCGCCATCCACATATCTAAAGGGACGACATCTTGCCCCGATGCTTGGGCTAAAATTTGCGGGTCTAAGTAATCGGGACCGGTTTTAAAAATACGAACTGTTTTGCCCTGACGTTTTAGCAACCGAGCCAAGGCCGCGGTAATTGTCGTTTTACCTTGCCCTGATGCCGGAGCAGACAAAAATAATGCTGGGCAGCTCACACTGTTATTTAAAGCCATTTTGACTATGGGGCCTCTAAAAAAAGTAATTTTTGCGTGAGAGCAACGCTTCCGCTCCTGTTCACGCTCATTACCTGCTTCCTGCAGGCAAGGAAGCTCCGCGCACAGAACCACAATTTACACAAAGTAAATGAGCCCTTTTGTGTAAACATTGGGAGCACGGAAGTTATGTACAGGACGAACGGCAATCCGATTTTGCAGGAGTAAAAATCGGTGACGCCGCTATCGCGTGAAAAGTGCATTTTTAGGTTTGCCATTAAAACTCTATTCCTTTTTGCGCTTTAACCCCTAAGCGAAAGGCATGGCGTTCATCCTGCACAACAGAAATGGTATCGGCGATATCGTGTAGCGGTACAGCCATTGTTCGACCCGTAATAATCACATTTTGATCTTTTGGGCGCGCGAGTAACGCAGCCACAACCGGATCAACGTCAAGATACTGATATTTAAACATGTAGCTCATTTCATCAAATACAAGCATATCGTAATGATCATCTTGTAAGAGTTTTTCAGCAAGCGCCCACGCTTTTTTTGCCGCATCAATGTCTTGAGTTTTATCTTGTGTTTCCCACGTAAAGCCATGCCCCATCACATGCCAATCGACCATGGGGTGATCTTTAAAAAATTTATACTCACCGGTTTCATTACGGCCTTTTATAAATTGAATTACCGCACACTTTTTTCCATGCCCTATTGAGCGGGCCATTGTGCCAAAGGCAGAACTACTTTTTCCTTTACCGTTGCCTTTTAATAAAATTAATACGCCGCGTTCTTCTGTGGCTTCAGCTATTTTTTTATCCATAACCATTTTTCTAGCGATCATGCGAGCTTTATGCTTATCTGTATCTGTCATTTTATAGTTCTTTAAGTAATTCTTTAATAGTTATTTTAGTATGCGAATAAAGGAATATAACCAGCACAAAGCGACTCTGCAATTAACTTTCCTTTGCCTCGCCTAACAGATGATTGCTCCGTGTCGATAACAACAACATCACCGAATAATTCTTTATCATCAACGGTCTGGGTTGTTCTACCATCAGTAATTAAATACGTTCGTATGGTTGCTTGAGACGATTGTCGAGAGTGGCTTTTTTGTAAGTACTTTTGTTGTAAATGCAATGCCTGGTCAAGTACCTCGCGCAAGGGCGTACCGCCAGCTGCAGTCACACTATCTAACCATCGACGTAATACTTTAGGGGCTTTTTTTTGCGGTAGCAATATTTTAACCTGCTGATTACCAAAACCTAAAATAGTTAACTGCTCACGATTTAAGTAAGCTTGTTCAGCAATAGATAAAACGGCTGCCTTTGCGTGAGCGAGCAATGTATTGTGCAAGGTAGATGCGGACGTATCCAATAACACAAGGTGTAAGACGGGCTGCCCTATTTTTGCTTTTCGATAACGCAGCTGCGTCAATGGCCACTGCCCCGCATTCGCCACGAAACTGGAAAACCAATCAATCGCTCGACTATTTAGAGAGGCTACTTTACCTTTAGCGCTAACCGTTGGTGAGTTAATAAGAGAGGTGCTTGACCTTGGCAAAAAAGAAGCCTTTTTATTCACTCTCATTTTATTGGCTGAGGAATGCCGTTTGTTTTGTAAGGATGAATTTTGTAACGCTAAACTTTGTAACAATAAATGCGGCTTATGCTCTGAACTTAGCTGTTGCTGAGCCTGCATCTGCCCCCAATCACCCTGCTCTTTTTTTTGTTGTTTTTGTCGATTTTGTCCATTTTCTGAAGAACTGTCTTGTGAAGAGCTATCTTCTGAATGGCTAGTTTGAGAATAAGACCCAGGCGGGCGCGAAAATGGTTTTTGTGGCGGTGATGGTTTTTTCGGAGGTGTTTTCGCCGCAGATTCATTTTTAAGAGTAGACTCATTCTTAGGAGAAGAATTGTTAGAAGAAGGGTTGCTAGGCGGCATTTTTCGACGATGTGCCAACACTAATTCTTCAACTACATCAATATCCTGGTTGGTAACACAGGATTCTTTAGAGCCTTGCGCGCCCTTATCTTCGAAGCCTTGCTCTCTGCTACCCTCTTTATCACTCAAGCGCCATGCCGCATGTGCCACTGCCGCACGATACCAAACAATGTCGGCTCGAAGGCCATCAACATAAGCTTGCTGACAACGTTCAGCAATGGTGACTCTAAATTCATCACTGCAAACGATAGAGGTCAAATAACGTTTAGCAACGGTAAGCCGTGTTTGCAATGCCACTTGTTGGGCTTGGTATTGTCCAATAAAGGCTTGCGGGGCGATATCAAACGCCTCTCGTAGACGTACTATCGCAACACGATCCTCAACACTATACTCGTTGCCTAACTCAACAGAAAATCCAAAGCGATCGTGCAGCTGGGGACGCAACTCCCCTTCGTCGGGGTTCATGGTACCCATCAATAAAAACTGAGAGGTATGACTGTGGCTAATGCCGTCACGCTCAATCACATTAGTACCGCTGGCAGCAACATCAAGGAGTAAGTCAACAAGGTTATCTTGCAACAGGTTAACCTCGTCAACGTACAACACACCGCCGTTGGCTTTTGCCAATAAGCCTTCTTGAAAGATAACGTTCTGTTTTTTTAATGCTTCTTGTAAATTAAGGCTGCCCACTAACATTTCTTCGGTGGCACCTAGAGGCAATGTAACAAATGGATAACTATCTCCATCAAACGGCGCAATATCAGCTAAACTTCGTGCTAATGTTGACTTGGCAGAACCTCTAGGACCACTCACTAACACACCACCAATAGCAGGGTTAATCGTTGCCAGCTGAAGAGCTAACTTAAATAGAGGCTGACCTACAATGGCAGTAAAAGGAAAGTTAAGTATCGTCATGATCATTCGAGATTGTTTCAGGGGCTACCGCTTTATGGCCAGGGGTATTGTTCTCAAGTGAAGTACTCTCAGGTGAAGTGTTCTCAGTTAAAGTCCATCGATTCAGCGCCCATGCAGCGATAACACCCAGTGCAAGCCAAAAAACTAAATTGCTTATCGCACTGTTGATCAAAAACTGTTCGTGCAAGCGGGTTAATGCTTCAACTACACTTGGG
>JBLHWO010000125.1:0-9937 GCA_047629215.1 Cellvibrionaceae bacterium
AATAAACTTCGACTACGCCACTATTACCACCTGAGCCGCGGCCTTGTCCTGTATTCCCGCCATGTTGGCCATTGCCTCCTAGGCTCCCATTGCCCGTGTTCCGGCTATCATGGTCTTGGCCATTGCCGCCATTTGCCTCAAGGTTGAACTGTTCGGCTACCAGTTCATCGAAATGCAAAAAACTATTGCCTGCATTTTCACCTTTATTACCGGGCAAACCTTTATCTCCATGCGCGCCATGAGAACGCCCATTATTAGCGGCTATAGAATGGGCGTTAGCATCCTCCCCAGAAACCGAAATAGTAACGCCGGGTAGAATCGCCAGACGATGGGAGGCAATTGTTATCGTTTTGCTGGGAAGCGCGAGGTCCTGGCTAATCACCAAATCATAGGCCTTAATTATCAATTTTTTGAAGGTCCAAGTCTCGGATCCAAACGCTGGCATGCGAAAAACAGTGCCGGTAATAAAGACGCTATCAGGGGTTTCTTAAATGAGGAAGTCAGCTTCCTTGGCGTAAGTTAGCTAGATTGAAGCAGTGTTAGTCATATCTTCCCCATACCTAACGGGTTAATCCTAAAAAACGCCTTCTGTAAGCGCTTCTGAGGGCCGCAATCAAAATACTACTATAATAGGATTTTTTTACTCGCATTTTAAATGCTCACCTTGGCCTAAAGTCAATGATGGCAAGCCTTGACCACCAAGGATGGTGGGAATGGCAGTTTTGCTTGAAGCCTTAACAGGCCCATGGTTTTCACGTCGACCAGCAAAATGCAGTCAACTTTCAATTTATGGCCGAAAAAAATGCTTGATTTTAGTGCTTTTAGTTTCTAGATCAAATGACAACGCATTTTTAAGCCGCGAGTAATTATTGATTGTTATTATGGCAGCGAACTTACAATCTAAACTGCGGAGCCAGTTAAAGTCAAATTTTATCCATAAGCACAATGGCTAAGGTGGGTGAAGCCGTTACTAATTATTCTTTGAGCAAAGGTTAATCTATCTGGTGGTGTTATCAAGCGGGTAAATTTTTGTACTAAAATAATGGCGTACATCAAACTCCTCGCATAAAGCCTATATCGAAAAGCCGTATCCAGAACACTATTCGATAACCGAAAAGGAGATAGCCCGAATATTTGGTAGATGCGCTACAGATATCTCTACCAGTGTTGCTGCCACTGAGCTTCAGTGTTTTTGGTAAAAGTACAGTTTATGCTAGACACCGCTCTCTTCGATCCAGCTGCGGCTTTTAGTATAATGAGCCCAGCGCCATAATTGCGGCAATTCATAAAATATCTGGGCGCGTGGTTAGCGGAGGAGGAAAAATTATGGGAGAGTGCTTCAAATGGCTTGTAATAAGAATATTGGCGGGAATGGCTGTCTGCTTTCAGCCAAAGTGTCTGTATGTTCGGTAAGCTCCTACCCACTAATCGAGCATGCGAGTCGTGAGAAGTGCTCAATTCTTAGTAATTGAGCTTTTTCAGCCATATCTGTTACAAGCTCGTCTTCGGGACTTGTATCAAGAGGTAAACTGTATTTCTAAAAGCGCTTCAACTTATCTTCAGAGCCAATTTCGTATCAATAGATACTGAAGTCGCAGTAACTTTATCATGCTCGCTGAACGTTTCGTTAACTCTTTTTTCACAAATCAACATTTCTGGTTAAAACTTCTGCGGATGTGATAATTCGTTTTGTTCGATAAAGTTCAGGATGTTTTTCATTGTCCGCATATCCTACTGGCTCTCCAGCACCTGTATTCACAAACCAGGAGTTTTCTGGGATACGATCACCGAGTAGTTTTTTAAATTCAGCTGGTTTAATGCCGAGTGCTTGAGCTGCTGCATTGTAGGTGCAGCGAGTCTTAACATCGTTAATATAATTTCGTATGTTGCTGATCTTTTCTTGCATTAAAAGGGTAATCCCAGGTTAGAGTTAACGCCCCCAGTAGGGACATGAAAATCGGGGTTGAACGCATACAATGTACGATTTTGCCGTGTATTTTGAATCAGTGAACCATATTAACTGATTTTACGCGTCAGAATCATTGGAATCAATGGGGTCAGGGCCATTGATTGTTCGCGTCACGCCCTTTTTTTGATTTTCAGCCCCTATCTACTGGCCCAGCAACCGCGCCCTGCTGCACTCTGACTTCAAACTCTCGACGAAACCGATAGCTCCCCGACAACCAAAATTTATTTATCGTTAATCGTATTTCCTTTAGATCAGCTCCGCCATACGGCCTTTAATCGGCCCCATTGATCTGTCATTGACCCGTTATTTATCTATTTGATTGGTTTACACATCCTCTCTTATCTTTGGGTAAGGTGACCACAAAGCTGCAATTTTCTTACAGGTTAAACCGTTCCCGTAAATATAGTGCCACTCCATCGTCATGGTGATGGCCAATTACTGAGCTTGCAGCTGCTTTTACGGTGTCGTTGGCGTTTTCGGGCGCATAGCATTCGTCCGCTAATTCGAACATGCTGAGGTCGTTGTCGTTATCGCCAAAGCAAATGATTTTGCTAGCGTTAAGCTGCTGCTTTAATAGTTCTACTGCGTCGCCTTTATTGGCATCACTATGATGTATGTCCATCCATTTTAATCCCTTACCTTCTAGGGCCGGGCCGGAATATGAGATAAGGTTGGACTTGCGGCTGAGGCCTTTTTCGACAGAGTCTACATCGCTTGCCTTTCCCAGCATGCTAATGTTAGTAATTTGTGCATCGCTTGGCATAAGCTCTATCGGCAGTACATTGGCGCTGGGCCGTATATGAAAAGTATTGAGTAGGCATTCTTCGGCTTCGTGGGCCACTTCCGGATGATAGATGAAGTGGTTATTATTTTTATCGATACTGGTAATGAAAGGAGTAATACCTTGAGATAAGGTGGCATCCATTATATAAATCGCTTCTGCCACTGTTAAGAGCTTGTCTAAAGAAAGTGCGTTAGTTTTTGGGTCCCAAGTAATGACGCCATTACTGTAAATATGGGGTAGATGAAAGCCATGCCCTTCAATAATATTTTGCGCCGAATGCAGAGTCCGGCCCGTTGCTAAAGTATAAGCAATATTTTTTTTTGTCAGGAGTGACAACGTTTCTTTGGTGAAGGGCGAAATTTGAGAGGCATTATTTAATAGTGTGCCATCTAAGTCGAAAACAATCAGTTCCATGGAATAATGCAGGCCTAAGCATGTGTATGTGTGTAATTATATGTATAGTAACGATATTTGTATGTAAATGTTAGAGGCTTATATTGAGTACATACAGACTTCAAGTTTATACGTTGGGGCTGCTCGATCGGCGTTTATTGGTTTTTTGATCTCGTAATAAAAGGCTTCTTTAGCCTAAAAAGCTTAGCTGGCGCACTTAAACTTTGCTCCATAGGGTAGGCTTCGAGGATTGAGGCTGCCGGATCCTACTCATCGACAACTGATCCTGCTTGTTCAAATAAGTAACTTTCATGTGATGATGCAGAGCCGGCATACATCTATCCGTGTCAATAAGCGGTAACGGAAGCTTTGCCTTCAATTATCGCCTCACTGCTCGCCTTAAGCAAAGTTCCCTAAACGACGAGCCCATAGCGTTTACACAGCATTTTGATTTTCTTTACCTGGAAGCTATATCAAAAAATATTGATATAGGTTTGATCCTCTGATATTCCCCTGATATAGTACCTCTCAATGATTGACTCAAGCCTATCCTTTGGAGATGTCTCCGCCCTGAATAAAGCCGCCGGCGAACCTTTGCGCTTAGAGATTTTGCGTGTGTTGGCTCAGGATTCTTATGGCGTATTAGAGCTGTGTGAGATTTTTCAGCATAAGCAGTCGGGGATGAGCCACCACTTAAAGGTGCTCGCTGAGGCGGGTTTAGTGGCAAAGCGGCGAGAAGGCAACTCGATTTTTTATAGCCGTGCACTGCCTCACGTTGTGGATGAGTTTGGGGCCTTGTATCAACAGTTATGCGCTACGGTTGATTCGATAGCGATTTCAAAGCTGGTGGCGAAGCGCCTACAGAGAACGCAGGAAGAAAGAGCTGGTCAGTCTCAGCAATTTTTTGTGGAGCAGGCCGATAAATTTAAAGCTCAGCAAGATTTAATTGCTGAGTACCCTGCTTATGGAGAAGTGGTAGCGGAATTATTGAATAAGACCGTTTTGCTCGAGCGCAATGTGGCAGTAGAGGTCGGCCCCGGAGCGGGTGAATGCTTGCCTGTTTTAGCCCAGCAGTTTGATCGGGTAATAGCGCTGGATAATGCGCCTACAATGTTAGAGAAAGCGAAGCAGTATTGTGCCGAACGCAAGCTTGGCAATATTGACTTTATCAAGGGCGATACTAAATGCCTGCTTGAAAAGAAGTCTACTGTGGACTGCGTTTTACTGAATATGGTGCTTCACCATACACCGTCGCCCGCAGATATATTTCTTGATGTGTCGGTCTGTTTGAAAAACAAGGGTGCTCTGCTAATAACAGATTTATGTCGCCACGATCAAGATTGGGCTAAGACTGCCTGTGGCGATCTCTGGTTAGGCTTTGATGCAGAAGAATTAGAACATTGGGCCGCGCTAGCGGGTTTGCGCAAGGGACACAGTAATTATTTGGCATTGCGTAATGGGTTTCAGATTCAATTGCAGCAATTTTTTAAGGTAGAGTAATTATAAGAAAGTAGGGTCAGAGTAAATTTTTCTTCAACACCGTCTCAAGTTTTTATTGATACGATAGAAATGTTTGCTCGACCCCATGTTTTCAAATGACTAACAATCTCAAGAGGAAAAATAATGTCTGAATATTCAGTATTTACATCGGAGTCTGTGTCTGAAGGTCATCCAGATAAAGTGGCAGACCAAATCTCTGATGCAGTAGTTGATGCAATGCTAAAGGATGATCCTGATTCTCGGGTAGCCGTAGAGACTATGGTGAAGACAGGGATGGTGGTTTTAGCTGGAGAGGTAAGAACATCGACATACGTTGATTTAGAGGATCTTGTTCGTAAGGTTATTCTTGATATTGGTTACGATTCAAGTGATGTTGGTTTTGATGGTGCCTCTTGTGCGGTATTAAATGCTATCGGCAAACAGTCGGTCGATATCGCGATGGGTGTTGATGAAGGTGATGATAAGGACCAAGGGGCAGGTGATCAGGGTTTAATGTTTGGTTATGCAACCAACGAAACCGACGTGCTGATGCCGGCACCTATTTATTATTCACACCGTTTGGTTGAGCGTCAGGCAAAGATGCGTAAAGAAAAAGTATTGCCTTGGTTGCGTCCCGATGCGAAAAGCCAAGTTACCTTGCGTTATGAGCATGGTAAGCCTGTGGCTATTGATGCAATTGTATTGTCAACACAGCACGACGAAGGTATTTCCCTAGAAAATTTACGTGAGGCGGTTCTTGAAGAAATTATTAAGCCGGTTTTACCTGCAGAGTGGTTACATAAAGACACTTTGTTTCACATTAATCCAACCGGTAATTTTGTGATTGGCGGCCCTGTTGGTGATTGTGGTTTAACGGGTAGGAAAATTATTGTCGATACCTACGGTGGTATGGCGCGACATGGTGGTGGAGCATTTTCGGGAAAAGACCCATCAAAAGTAGACCGTTCAGCAGCCTATGCAGCGCGTTACGTTGCAAAAAATATTGTTGCGGCAGGCATGGCGGATCGTTGTGAAATACAGGTTTCTTATGCAATTGGTGTATCTGAGCCCACTTCGATCTCCATTAATACTTTTGGTACTGGAAAGTTACCAGAGTCAGAGATTTCTGACTTAGTACGAGAGCATTTTGACCTGCGCGCAGGTGGATTAGTGGCTATGCTTGATCTTAAACGCCCTATTTACCAGTCTACCGCTGCTTATGGACACTTTGGTAGAGAAGAAGAAAATTTCACGTGGGAAAAAACCGATAAAGTAGAGGACTTGAAAAAAGCACTTTAGTGATGCTTGAGTAATACATTAAGTAGCCTTACTTTAATGAGCAGTTACTTAATGACAAATTATTTAATTAAAAATAGTTAATGCGTCCGACGATTAGCGTGCGGCGTTTAGAATAAACCTGGAGGTTTTTAACATGAGTGCAGAATTAAAGGTTGTAGAAAATTTTACCGATTATAAAGTAGCTGCTGATAACCTAGAGCAATTTCGTAAAGATGCAGAGTGGGGCCGTAAAGAAATTAATATAGCGGAAGGCGAAATGCCTGCATTAATGGCGCTACGCTCTAAGTATAAAGCAGAGCAGCCGCTGGCCGGCGCAAAAATTATGGGTTGTATCCACATGACGATACAAACGGCAGTGCTGATCGAGACCTTGACTGATTTAGGTGCAGAAGTGCGTTGGTCTTCGTGTAATATCTTCTCAACGCAAGATCATGCTGCCGCTGCTATTGCCGCTGCGGGTATTCCTGTTTTTGCGTGGAAAGGCGAAACAGAAGAAGAGTTTTTGTGGTGTATCGAGCAAACTATCATGTCAGAAAAAGACGGTAGCGAAGTTTGGGATGCCAATATGATTTTAGATGACGGTGGTGATTTAACCGAGATGTGCCACAATAAATACCCAGCAATGCTAGATATCATCCATGGTATTTCTGAAGAGACCACGACAGGCGTTCATCGCTTGCAAGATATGTTAGCGTCAGGCGAACTAAAAGTACCGGCCATTAACGTCAACGATTCAGTCACTAAATCTAAAAACGATAACAAATACGGTTGTCGCCACAGTTTAAGTGATGCTATCAAGCGTGGTACCGATCATTTATTGATGGGTAAAAAAGCGTTAGTAGTGGGTTATGGCGATGTGGGTAAAGGTTCTGCTGCTTCTTTAAGTCAAGAAGGTATGATTGTTAAGGTGAGTGAGGTTGACCCTATTTGTGCGATGCAGGCTTGTATGGACGGTTATGAAGTGGTTTCTCCCTACAATGACGGCGTTAATCTTGAAAGTGCTGATTCGATAAACAAGCAGTTGCTGGGCGCTACCGATTTAATTGTTACTACGACAGGCAATACAAATGTTTGTGATAGGTTTATGTTGGAAGCATTGAAGCCAGGTGCAGTGGTATGTAATATTGGCCATTTTGATAATGAAATTGATACCGCTTATATGCGCGAAAATTGGCAGTGGGATGAAGTTAAGCCTCAGGTACATAAAGTTGACCGTAGCGATAAAGCGGGCGATCACTTAATTTTATTATCCGAAGGTCGTCTGGTTAACTTAGGTAATGCAACGGGTCACCCTTCACGTATTATGGATGGATCTTTTGCTAACCAAGTACTTGCTCAAATGTATTTGTACGAAGCAAGATTTGCTGATTTAGCCGAGTCTGAAAAATCAAATAACCTTTATCTAAAAGTTTTGCCTAAAAAATTAGATGAAGAAGTCGCAGCCGATATGGTGGCAGGCTTTAATGGCGTTATTACTAAGCTGACAAAAACCCAAGCCGATTATATTAAAGTACCTGTTGAAGGCCCCTTTAAGTCGGAGACTTATAAGTATTAAAAGAGAGTGAGCCGGAAGTTTATACATATTAAAATAGAAAGTTGGGGGCAAGGTTAAATGCTTTGTCTTCACCTTCGTTGCTTCATGCAAACTGAGATGCGCTAAAATGACTGAAGATAAATTACGTTTAAGCTTTGAGTTTTTTCCACCAAAAACAGATGTCGGTAGAGAGAAGTTAATCAGTGTGCGCAATGAGTTGGGAAAATTAAATCCTGATTTTTTTTCGATGACTTACGGGGCTGGAGGCTCAACTCGCGATAATACAAAAACATTGGTTACAGATTTTAACGCTCAGGGTTTTTCAACGGCTCCCCATCTATCATTCGGTGGTGACTCAGAAGACACCATTAAGGTATTATTGTCTGAATATAAAGCCGCGGGTGTGGATCGCATTGTTGCCCTGCGTGGCGATATGCCTTCTGGTATGGGTGGCGCTTCGCAAATGGTTTATGCAAATGAGCTAGTGGCTTTTATTCGCGATAAATTTGATGATGCTTTTCATTTAGAGGTTGCCGCCTACCCGGAAATTCATCCAGAGGCCCAGTCTTACACAGCGGATATTCAATATTTAAAAGGAAAGTTTGATGCAGGCGCTAACAGCGCCATCACACAATATTTTTTTAATCCTGATGGATTTCACTATTTCCTAGATCAGTGTCATAAAGTGGGTATCGATCAACCCATTTATCCGGGCATTATGCCGATTATTAATATCAAAAATCTAGTGCGCTTTAGCGGTATGTGTGGCGCAGAGATTCCTCGTTGGTTGCAAAAAGCACTTGAAGCCTATGGTGATGATCAGGCTAGTATGCAGGCATTCGGCATTGATGTTATTACTGAGCTTTGTGATATTTTACTAGAGAATGGTGTTCCCGGTTTGCATTTTTATACAATGAATCAATTGGAGCCGACAAAGACCATTGTTGAAAATTTAGGTTTGTCAATAGCAGTTTAGTTTTTTAAACTCTACTGTAAGCTTTGTTCCATCTGTTGTAAGCTCTCGTCTATGCGCATTCCTCGAATTTATATTAATCAGTCTATAGCGTTTAACGAATGCTTCACAGCCGGCTCGACGGTAGCGCATTATGTTAATACGGTGCTGCGGATGAAAGTGGGCCGGCAGGTTATTTTGTTTAATGGTCACGGTGGTGAGTACAGCGCCACTATCGTTGATTCTAATAAAAAAACAGTTAGTTTTGAAATAGACAATTTTAATGATGTTCAACTTGAGTCTCCGCTATCTATCGAGCTGGCTTGTTGTTTAATAAAGAGCGACCGTATGGATTGGCTGTTGCAAAAAGCAACAGAGTTGGGCGTAACTTCCTTCGTGCCTCTATTTAGTGAATGCACTGACATTAAAATACCTCAAAACCGCTTAAAGAAAAAAGTCGATCATTGGCAGCAAGTCGTTGTGAGTGCTTGTGAGCAATCGGGTCGTACACATATTCCTACCGTGGCTTCGCCACGAGGGTTGAATGCCTGGATTGAACCTATTAAGGTCGATAAAAAAATTATATTGCATCCTTATGAGGCTCAATCGCTTGATAGTACCTCAAATGAAAATATTCACAGCGTTGCTTTATTAGTGGGTCCCGAGGGCGGCTTGACTGATGAGGAAGTGGCGCTTGCTCATCGCTATAGCTTTTGCTCTATAAGCCTGGGGCCTCGCATTTTACGTGCAGAGACGGCACCACTTGCCGCACTGTCCATAATCCAGCATGAATTTGGCGATTTTTCTTCACCTCAAGCTTCGCCGTAAAGTTTACAGATGGCTGCAGACAGCTTAGAGTGCTTTCATTTAGTGTACGTGAGTTGATGGGCTGTTAATGAATAAACTCACGCCCCCATTATCTAGGTTGTTATCTCTGCTTGTGGATTGCTGTTCTTATCCTTTGGTTTCCGTTCGAGTTTTGGTTTGTTTGTCACCGATATTACTAAGCCCAATGGCTGGGGGCGGTAGACTATATCGATAGCTTTGGCGATTCAAAACCTCATATGGGGAGTGGTTGCGGTATTTGCGGGTGGTTTGGCGGATCGCTTTGGTAGCAAAAAGTTATTATTACAGCTGCCGTATTGTTTGGCCTTGGTATGTGGTTTGCCGCGGGTGTTGAGAGTATCTGGTTGTTAAATGCCAGTACAGGAATGTTGGTGGGAGCCGGTGTTGCGGGTACGGCTGCCGGTTCTCTTGGACAGTTTCTGGTGGTGCCTCTGGTTCAAGGCTTAATCGACTATTCAGATTGGCAATTCGCTCCGCATATGATGGCGGTGGCGACATTGTTGATGCCATACTGTCGATCCCTTTGGCCAAGGGCTCTTATTGGTGGTTGTTCATTGGTTTTTTTGTTTGTGGTTTTAATGTAGCCTTATTGGTTTGTTCAATGTTGTAGGGGCTTATTCTTCAGGCTTAATTTCTGGCAAATGGCCAATGCGAAAATTATTGTCATTTATTTACTTGGGG
>JBLHWO010000126.1:0-9882 GCA_047629215.1 Cellvibrionaceae bacterium
TGATTTTGGCTAAATCTGATAGAGCGGAGACCTCCTAGCCTTGATCAGTGCCAGCTTAAATTAATAGGCTACTTTAGTCGCAGCACTTTTAGTGGAAACATTAAATAAAAATATAAGAGGCTAGAATGAGCAGCTCCCCTATACCCACAGATGGTAATAAAGAAGAGATATATTCTATATTATCATCTGTGGGTACTCCATCGATAAGTAAATTGAGAGTTAACTATGAAGCGGAGGTGGCTTCATCAAACGCTGTCTATTTTGATGCTGAAGTAGGTTTAAGAAAATTTTTAGAATATATAGGTAGTGAGAGTGTTGTTAGTTTCGTTGATTTTTCAGAAGAAATAAAAGGCGGCGATAGATACATATCAATTGGAATAGAATTTATTAATGAAAAAGAAATTCTATTCAATAATCATGTTATGTTTATAGAGGATAGTGAAGAGTTAGGCGCCGCTATTGATAAAGCTATTTTTTATTCTAGTGAGGGAGAGGATAACGATAAAAATACAGCTGGCATGGTTTATATTGTTGAAAGTGAAAATCGATTGAAGTTGTTGATAAAGTTTCAAAGTGATGAAGATGACACAAACAACGATAAAGTTGTAGATGAGCAGAGGTTTGAAGAATGAGAATTTCGGGTAGTCATGCAGCATTGATTAATAAAGAGCCGATAAAAACGGACTCGGAAAATAAAAAAAAACCTTCTTCAGATACGTCCTCTCATCTTAAAAAATTAGTCATAGATAAAAATAGCTTCTCCAATAAGACGCAATTAAAAGAAACTATTTATCAGATAATATTGAATTTTGCTGAAGAAAATAAGAAAGTTTAACGTTGCTTGTCCCAAAGTACACGCCCATGCGGGGCGCGCCAATAAATAGCTATAGAAATAACAAGAGAGTTACCCCATGAGCACCAATACTATGTTATCTACGAGAAATGTCACCCCAGAAGACACGAGAAAAATCGCCAAAAAAGTCACGCAGACAGACACGAAAGAAGATACAAATCCCACTACTGTGCTACTTGTGGGTGACGATCGTCAAGAGTTCCTGATGATGGGCTATTTGCTATCAGAAGCCGATAACGATGACTATCGCCTCGTCTGGTGTGAACGTTTAGAAAAGGCAATAGAGCATATAGAGAGCAGAACCTGTGATGTAGTACTGCTTGACTATAATTGGGGAGGCTCGAGTATAGGGCGTGATTTTTTAAGCAAAGCACGTAGTAAGAATTGCCATATACCCATCATTGTAATGACTGATGACATGGAGTCTGAGATTGACCAACACGCCATTCGCGAAGGTGCATCCGACTATCTAACAAAAAGTCGTATTAACTCACAATTACTTGAGCGCACTATTCGCTATGCTGTCGAGCGCAAACAAATTGAAGGCCGCCTCGACCGCCACGCTAACTACGATCCTTTAACCGACTTACCCAACCGTAGTTTATTCCTTGATCGACTCAGGAGCTCTATTAACTTAGCTGAGCACAGTAAAAATCAATTTACGTTATTGTTTATCGACCTGAATGACTTCAAAAGCATAAACGATTCGTACGGTTACGATACTGGGGATAAAGTATTAAAACAATTTTCCGAGCGGTTACTGAGATCAGTTCGGCGTAATGATACCGTTGCCAGAATGGGGGCGGATGAATTTACCGTTATATTGCACAATCTCGGCAATACAAATGAGGTTATGGAGCTTGCAGAAAAAATTGTTAATGATGCAAATGAGCTCTACACCATTAACAATCATGAGTTTAATGTGGAATGTAGCATTGGTATTGCCCGCTACCCTGAGTCTGGAGATAAAGAAAAAATTCAGCAACGTAACCATAAGGCCGACTTAGTTATGCATCAAGCTAAACAATCATCTCGGCATTAGGAACCGTATACGGATACATTAAGCGATTATATTAAAGTCCAGTGTGATTTATTTCGGTATTTTTATTTTTTAATGGAATAAAAAGCAGTTTTTTTATATCCCAAATATCGAATTTTTTACTAAAAATTGCAGCGGTAGAAGTTACACCTTACTGGAAGCGCACTCAAAAAGGCGTATTACATTTTCATCAATTTTTTATATCAATACTTACAAGGAAGTGGTCAGTAAATTATCAACATTTGTATTACTTGCGCGTGTGTACAAATATCCGAACTATCGCCGGAATAATGTTGAGCTGGTTTCTTCACTAATGCAGGGTTTTTGACAGTCGTAAGCGCAGGTCTTTTCGTGTTCAGGGGTATCGTATTCTATGCGAGAACGGGGAAGTGCTTTGGGCAGTGGATCACGACTAGGCTTAGTTTTTTTGTGGTACTTTGGGCGGGCTTTAGCGTAATCCTAGATAAAGCAGTTGGATCACGAAAGTTTACATAAATTTTTAATCCAACCAGCAAATTTTAAAATACGCTCATCGCCAACAAGGAGAGCACGCGATTTTAAAATTCACTATGCTCACCAATAACTTACGTATTTTTTTGGTGCCCAACTGCTTTTTATAGGGTAATGGTTTCGGCTCCTTCAGTAGGACTAACGCTACTTTTGCTTTTGGTCTCATCAAATAACTCAGTTTGTGGAGCGTATTTCTTGCTGCTTTAAAATCAGTTATTTTAAAGCAGAAGCGTTATCAGGATGGTCTGTTATGTCTCGGATTATGTCGTGATTCATCCATAGTCATCGTTTTAAAAAAGCAGAAGGATTGGCAAATTTTATCGGTGTTATTCCTCGATTGACAGAGTCAGGAGTATTCTGATGGCGCAGTTGTTTAAGTAAAAAAGGGCTGGGCTTAGTGATAGAAAAATTGTATATGGCAGCGATCGTAGCAGGCCAATATGATATAACATATGATCAAAAAAAACGTTTGCTGGATAATGGAAAAATTAAAATGCAATCATTGGGAGCAGCCATGCGGAAGTTAGCCCACCCTTGTTGTGGTGTGATTAAGAATCAAGCTGAATGCTCACCGCAAGTGATGATTTAACTACTTGTGGTGGTATGTGGTAGATGGTCTCTACGTCCGTGTAGGCATAGAAAGTTTTAGAATCGCATAGCGACCTTATTGGTCGTGAGCGAATTCAAACTTATGTTGCTAATAAACCTTATAGGTATATCAAGACATTGTGTAGTCCTTCATGACTCTCTTGTAGTTTTTAGGTTTAATTTAAGCCTGGGTTACCGTTCCTGAAAAGCTGGTAGAGTGCTTGCTTCCTCGCGCATCATAAATATCGGCTTGTTGTGTCTTTCCGCGCATCAGCTGCAGTAAGCGCTCGTGAGATTTTGCACCCCGACTAATTAATTTGCCATTTACATTATTGATTTTTTGACAGTGTTCAATGTTATTTCTAACACTGTTCCACTGTTTTTGAATGTCCTCACTATTGAGGGATTGTAGTAGTTTGTTCCAGTTTTTTTCGTTGGGAGTACAGTTTAATGATGATAACCAACTAGAACGCTGCTGAGCATTAATTTTAAGTTGTTCTAATAACGGTTTTTTATCTTTCAAGAGCTGAGACATGCTGGCATAGTCACGCGCTTGGGTTGAATCACTCTCTTTTTCTAATAGGGCAAGTAGTTGCCTACTGGTGGCAAGGTCTTGCTGCATCATGTTGTGGATTTCGCTTAACTCGTTCGCATTCATAATTGTACCCAGCTATTTTAGCGTTTTAGAATAGGTTTTTCTATTCTAAAATTCTTATTCATCTAGAACCTAATTAGTTAGCAAAAGCAGTGCCAGAAAAAAGTTTAGAGAGAATGGGCTAGTTGCAAAGCCTAGTTATAATAATGCTTTAATCTGAGCCCAGAAAAACTGGGTATAAGGGATGTAGTTCATATTAAAGTTATAAACAAAGCTATAAAGGTGTATGCGTGGTGAGGAGAAGGAAGCTGCTATTAGACTCTTGAAATATCATCTTTAAAGTGAGCACAGGTAGAATGAATTCGGGGAAATGTTTAAGACAGGTGAAATGGTAATACTACTACCCATCTTAAAAAAAATCATCGATCGATACTATTTTAGAGGCAATACTATCAGTATCGATAGAGTAAGCTCCATTGTTAATGGCCTGTTTAATACTCTCTACTCGACCTGCGTCGACGTCAGAAGCGGAGGCGATTTTTGCTTCCAGATCTGTCATTACCTTCGCCGCTTGGCTTAATTCTATACTGTCATTACTCTTCGGTACCGAGCTGGCAGTAGTGTTGGAAGTCCCTTCGGAAGTCCCTGCAAGCTTTGCAGAGCCACCCGTTTTTTGGTTGCTGGCGCCTCCATTAGTCGTATTGTTAGTGATACTGCTGTTGTTAATTTGCATAACTCAATCTCATATTAGCTTTATGTTCGTCCACTATTTAGCACTGAATTAGCGCTGTAGGGATTATTAAAAGCATCATTCAGTTAGTGTCTTCACCCATGCTATCGGCTATTTTGGCTAACACTTTAGTTTATATTAACTTTTATTGGTATTGTCTTTGAAAATTATGGGTTGATAGCCTATGAGCTATATATAACTATAGGTAGTTCACCCCTTATTTATTTGAATCAATACGCTATAAAACTTCTACAGTCCCTGGCCCCACAACTTTAGCTTGAATGACTCGCGCAGAGCGTTGATTTTCAACTCGAATTCTTTCTCCCTTACTCGCATTAGTCAAGGCAATACCATGACTAATTACGGACAGGCCTCCACGTTTTGCAACCATAGTGACTCGGTCTCCTTTTTTTATAATATCAGGTGCTCGTAAGTGAAAGCTATAAACCACATCACCTGCTTTGAGTGCTCGCTTAAGTTCTTGCCCAATAATATTCTTAGGGTTAGTTGTATAGCCATCACGGAGAGAATATATGTCTCTCTGAGTCGTGATTAAGTCTCTTTCTTTCACGACATGGCGTCTGGGTAGGCCAATGCGTAAGCTTATTACAGGCATCTCTAATGATATTTTACTCCTTATATAGACCGACCATGGTTTATCGTCTTCGCACATCACTTTCACGGACGAATTTGGTTGTACTGTTTGACCTTGGAGTCTTAGCGTCAATGCTTTGGCGCATTTAGATAGTCGTAAGTGCTGATCTAGATTTCGAACATGAATGTTGACACCAGAATGCTGATTTTTTGGTAGGTGCTTAATAATTTTTTCTCTTAAAAAATTCTCTACTTGACGCTTAATCAATTTTGTATGCACAACGCCATTAGCACTGGCACTAGTACCGTAAAGAGATGATAAGAAAAGCAGATAAAAAAAAAGTGAAAAATTAGTCGTTTTCATAAATCTTGTCCTATGCTTTAAGTAGACCGCACGTTCTGTCACCTAAAATATGATCAACGGTGTTTTGGCGCTTCCGACCTTAAAAAGTACTTAAGGCTTACTATTTTGACTTAGTTTAACTTGTTCTAATTTAAAGCAAATGGTGTGCCGCCTAGAAAAATAAGACATTATTAGGCAAGAATGTTCAAGTTTAGATTAAGAAAGCAGCCCATGATTTTGGAAATTTTACCCAGTGAGGAAACTTTATGGCCAGTGTACTGGAATCAGTAAACCAGCGTACCCAGCTTGTGGGTCAAAACCGGCTAGAGCTTTTATTGTTCCGATTAAACTCTGATCAGCTATACGGTATTAATGTATTTAAAGTAAAAGAAGTGTTGCAATGCCCAAAATTAAACCAGTTGCCACAGCGGCATCATGTTGTGTGTGGTGTGGCTCATGTTCGCGGCAGTACGATTTCGATTATTGACATGAATTGTGCTATTGGTAATCAGCCTATTGATAGCATAGAAAATAGTTTTGTTATTATTACAGAATATAATGGCTCTACACAGGGTTTTTTAGTGAAAGCGGTAGAGCGTATTATTAATATGAATTGGGAGGATATTCATCCGCCTCCAAAGGGAGTGGGCAAAGACAATTATTTGACGGCAGTGACTAAGATTGACGAACGACTCATTGAAATTATCGACGTAGAAAAAATTCTTGCTGAGGTTTCTCCCTTAGCAGAAAATATTACAGAGGGTATCATTGAAGATGGCATTGCTGAAAGGGCTGTTAAAAAGCATATTTTAATTGTAGATGATTCAGCTATTGCTCGAAAACAAATCCAGCGTGTTGTTGAGCAAATGGGCATTAAGTGTACTTTACGAAAAGATGGTCGGGAGGCTTTGACCTACTTAGAGGAGTTAGTGGCTCAAGGTCGTGATCCTATGGAAGAGCTTGTATTGGTTATATCTGATATCGAAATGCCAGAAATGGATGGTTATACTTTTACGGCCGAAGTCAGAGGTAATGAGAAGTTAAAAGACTTACATATTATATTACATACCTCCCTTAGCGGTGTATTCAACGAAGCCATGGTGAAAAAGGTTGGAGCAGATGCTTTTCTCTCAAAATTTAACCCTGACTTACTTGCTCAGCGCCTAAACGATAGAGTCAAGGCGGTAACAGGAGATAGTATTTTAGATGAAGAGTAAGTGCTCTGTGAACGTCTTTTGGTACTATCGCCCTTATAGTAAATAGAGTAAGGATACATAATGGTTGATGCCTTAAATAACCTCTCGGAAGAGAACCCTGAGTTTACCGAGTTCTGCGTTTATTTAAAAAAAGCCAGTGGTATAACCATTTCGCCGGGCAAAAGCTATTTAGTTAGCGCTCGCATTCGTCAGATAATGGTGGATTATGACTTTAAGACATTGGCCGATCTACTACTCCAGTTGAAATGTCATAACAGAGGGCTTCAACAGAAAGTTGTCGATGCAATGACAACGAATGAAACATTCTGGTTTAGGGATAACTACCCTTTTGATTTTTTTTCTAATACATTATTACCTACTTGGAACGCAGATAAACACTACGAGCATAAACCTATAAGAATTTGGTCGGCGGCTTGTTCATCAGGGCAAGAGCCTTATTCATTGGCGATGCTAATCGAAGAATATAAAGAGAAAAATCGTTTCACAAAACGTGTTGAAATTATTGCAACGGATCTCTCAAGCCAAATTCTTGAAAATGCAAAGTTAGGTGAATATGATCACCTATCAATGGGACGAGGTCTTTCTAAAAATCGGCTTAATAAGTTCTTCAGTACTTCTTGTGAAAAGCGTTGGGCAGTGGCTCCCGCTGTTCGTAAAAATATACGTTTTCAGCCCATTAATCTACTTGAGAGTTATGCCAATCTGGGTAAGTTTGATATTATTTTTTGCCGTAACGTATTGATTTATTTTACAAAAGAGACAAGGTCAGCAATGTTAACCCGCATGCATCAGGCATTAAACCCAGGAGGGTATATTTGCTTGGGCTCGTCGGAAGGCTTAGGTGATCGTTCTTCCTTATTTACAATGATTAACTGTCAGCCAGGTTTAATCTACCAGGCAAAATAGTATCGTTAGCATTTTATTTTCCCCTCTTTAAAAAAACCAAAGTAGGGTGGGGCCATACCCACCAAAACGAGTATTTAAATCTAACGAGACTTTTGCAGGAAAGGCATTTTACTTTCATGCGGCGTTAAAAACGTACTCAATCGATCATTTATAACGCATAAAATCACTCTTTCTGTGCATTTTTGCCTTTCCTGGAAGCAAAATCATCTTCCGTGCAAAGTTCTCTTAATATTATTTTTGGTGGGCGCAGCACACCCTAGATTACTCGAACTCCCTTCACTCCTGTAGCGGTAATAACTTGCCGCTTACCTAGTTAAGTCAAAAATTAGTTTACAAACTTAAGCTGTTAAAATTAAAAAAACATTTAAAATCAATGGGTTGAAAATAAAAAAAACCTTGGCGTAAGTTTTGCTCTATTTAGTATTGTGATAAAGGATAACAGGTTGTAAATTAATGACGATCAACTTTGATAAAGCCCTAGGTATACACGAGCAAGCCTTACAGGTGCGTAGCCAGCGAGCACAAGTATTAGCGAATAACCTAGCTAATGCAGATACGCCTGGATATAAATCTAGAGACATTGACTTTAAGGGTATTTTACAAGGACAAGTTGATATTGCGAAGAGTGGTACATCAATGAAAGTCACTAATAATAAGCATATGGCAGGACAAGGATTATCGTCAGACATGAATACCTTGTATCGAATACCTCAACAGCCATCACTAGATGGTAATACGGTAGAAGAGCAAATTGAGCATGCCGCATTTATGAAAAATAATTTAGATTTTCAAGCGAGCTTCACTTTATTAAACAGAAAATTTACGGGCTTACTAAAAGCGATTAAAGGGGAATAACAATGTCATTGACTAATATTTTTTCTATTGCCGGTTCGGGTATGAATGCGCAAAGCGTTCGTCTTAATACAACGGCAAGTAATTTGGCTAATGCAGACGCGGCATCGTCTAGTATCGATGAGACCTATCGCGGCCGTCACCCTATTTTTTCGGCTTTAAATAATGATATTTTAAATCTAGGTATGAAAGGTAATGGCGTGAATATTGGTGTCGAGGTTACGGGAATTGTTGAAAGCGATGCACCACTGCAGCCTCGTTATGAACCGCATCATCCATTAGCCGATGAAGAAGGTTATGTTTATTACCCGAATGTTAACGTCGTTGAAGAAATGACGAATATGATTTCTGCATCGCGTTCATTTCAAATGAATGTTGAAGTAATGAACTCAGCAAAACAAATGATGCAACGTGTACTGACCATAGGCCAGTAACATTTATAAGATAACTTCCGAATAAGTCTAGTTAGGTCTTCAGTGAAAAAATCAGGCGATTTTAAACAGTGAAAAATAATTCATGACTTGTTCCGATTTTCCACAAATAGTAAGTGTTTGCATTAAGTCCTAGTGGAGAAAAGTGATGCCAGATATATCGACAAATAATTATCTTAATAGTCTATCTTTAGATACCCGCCAGCAACAAGAATCTGCAGCTAACGAAGCTGATGCAGGCAGTAATGAGTTAGGGCAAAGTGCATTTTTACAATTAATGATAACGCAATTAGAAAATCAAGATCCATTGAGTCCACAAGATAATTCTGAGTTCGTTGCACAGCTAGCGCAATTTAGCTCGGTTGAAGGTATAGATCGTTTAAATAATAGTTTTGATGATTTTTCTTCTAATTTTATTTCCAATCAGGCATTACAAGCATCTTCTCTTGTTGGTACATCCGTGTCTGTGCCCAGTACAGAAGCACAACTTTTTGAAGGTGGTTTTGTTGGCGGTACAATTAATGTACCGGCGTCGACATCCGATATGACAATGAATATTTATAGTCAAGAGGGCGATTTACTTGAGCAAATTCCAATGGGATCACAGTCCGGTGGGAATCTTGTTTTTCGTTGGGATGGTAATCGTTTAGAAGTAGATGGTAAGTTAACCGAGTGGCGTTCAGAAGATCCAATCACTAATGGCGATTTTCGTTTTGAAGTCTTGGCGACTCAAGATGGTGAGCCGCAACAATTGGATACTGCACTCACGGCCAATGTTAACAGTGTCACAGTCGATAGTAATAATCAGTTAGTGCTTAATTTAGCTGGTATTGGTCCGGTTAGCATTAACGATATAAAACAATTCAATTAAAAAGTGGTTTTATAATGGTCTTTTTTACTGCAGCTGCGTCTTTCTAGCCGGTATGAATAGATATTGCTTGATAGGTCAATGCGAGAAGTAAAAATATCAGAAGCCAGTCGGTAGGATAGCCGATTAACATAGCGAATAGCTGCTCCGAAGGAGTTGATGCTATGGATGGCGTCAGTGCAATCGACGCATTTACGCCATTATTTTATTTCGACTTCTTAAAAAAGGTAGGACGCTTTTTTTAAGAAATAACTAAACAGTAGAGCAGGAGTAATTTATGCCTTTTAATACAGCACTCAGCGGTATTCGTGCCGCTAACGATGATTTACGTTTAACCGGCAATAATATTGCTAATG
>JBLHWO010000127.1:0-9796 GCA_047629215.1 Cellvibrionaceae bacterium
GCCAGTTAGTGTCTAAACCGGTAGGGTGAGCGCATTGATTAAATGGCTCCCAATCAATGATAATA
The DNA here is from genome assembly GCA_047629215.1 of Cellvibrionaceae bacterium. Lineage (GTDB taxonomy): Bacteria > Pseudomonadota > Gammaproteobacteria > Pseudomonadales > Cellvibrionaceae > CANLBN01. Next base: position 66 of record JBLHWO010000127.1, read on the forward strand.
CCATCTTATTCAGTTCCTTAGGGTATTAGCGTATGTTGCATTATGAAGTCTAAGCGCTCCCGTTTAGATCGGTTTTTAAGTAAGCACTTATCTATTAATCGCAAAGATGTACGTTTACTCTTGGCGCAAGGGCGGGTGAGGGTGGATGACCAAGAGGCTAATGATATTCAACTTTTGGTCGATGAGTACACCCACGTACAGTGTGATGGTCAAACCTTACAGGCTAATATTCCCAGCTATATTCAACTCAATAAACCTGAAGGGGTGGTCAGTGCGACTAAAGATGCAAAGCACTCCACTGTTATTGACTTACTACCTGAAGGATATCCTGAAAACCTTCATATAGTTGGCCGTTTAGATTTTAATTCGACGGGCTTATTATTGCTGACTAATGATGGTCGTTGGTCACGTCGCTTGAGTGAGCCTGAATCGCATATAAAGAAATGCTATTGGGTTGGTCTGGATAAGCCCATTACGCAGCATGTGATTGATGCCTTTATTGAAGGAATTTATTTTGTGTTTGAAGATTTAACTACGCGGCCGGTACAACTTTCTGTTATTGAGGAGCCGTCTATTATTAATAGCGGTACATTAATTGGGAGTCAGTATGTCAGCGTCACAATGGAGCAGGGACGTTATCACCAGATTAAGCGCATGTTTGGTCATTTTCAAATAGAGGTACTGGCACTGCAGAGAGTCTCGGTGGGTAATTTAGTACTCGATGAAGGTTTAGCTGTGGGGGAGAGTCGCCAACTGATTAAGCAAGAGGTCAGCGATATTTTTTTATGATCGCTAATAAGTTAAGCGCTGTCATTCCGGATTATCTAGGTTTAGCGTATATATTTTGCCCAGTTCAGGGTCTTTGGTGTCAGTAATTGTTATTTTACCCGCTACTCTATATCAAAATATTTTGATATAGTCTTGCCTGTGTACTGGCGAAGCCTCGGCTTTTCTGTAAAATGTAGCTCCTTTTTACTTTAGTGCTTATATTCATGAAAAGCACTTTAATTAGAAAAAATTAAGCAATGGCAGAAAAATCTATGGCGCTTACGACCCTTGAAACTCTTAATGACATCTTATCTAAGCGTATTATGATCTTGGATGGTGCAATGGGGACCATGATTCAGCGTCACACTCTAGAGGAAGAGGATTTTAGGGGGGAGAACTTTAAGGATCATCCTAGTCCTCTGAAGGGAGATAATGATTTATTGGCGATTACCCGCCCCGATATTATTGAATCTATTCATAGTGCTTATTTCGAGGTGGGTGCGGATTTTGCCACCAGTAACTCCTTTAACGGTACCACTATCGCCCAAGCAGACTATGGTTTAGAGAATGCGGTCTATGATATTAATTATTGTGCGGCCCAGTGTGCTCGCCGTGCGGCAGATGAGTGGACGGCGAAGACGCCCTATCAACCACGCTTTGTGATTGGCGCTTTAGGGCCAACAAACCGGACTGCTTCGCTATCGCCCGATGTAAACGACCCCGGAATGCGTCTAGTGACATTTGATGATTTACGTGAAGCTTATAAGCATGCTGCCGAAGCCTTGTTAGATGGTGGTGCCGATATTCTAATGATCGAAACCGTTTTTGATAGTCTCAATGCTAAAGCGGCATTATTTGCTGTTGATCAAGTACGAGAAGAGCGTGGTGAAATTCCCGTTATGGTGTCGGGTACCATTACCGATGCCAGTGGACGTACTCTATCGGGCCAGACACCTGAAGCGTTTTGGACTTCTATGCAGCATGGCGATTTGTTAAGTATTGGTTTTAACTGTGCGTTAGGTGCGGATGATCTATTGCCCTATATAAAGCGTGTAGATAAGCTGGCTGATGTCTTTATTTCTGCTCATCCAAACGCAGGCTTGCCGAATGAATTTGGTGAGTACGATCAAACCCCGGACATAATGGTTGAGCAGTTGGAACCTTTTGTTGAGGGGCGACATTTAAATATTTTGGGTGGTTGTTGCGGCACTACGCCAGAACATATTGAAGCAATCAAACAATTAGCCGATAAGCATCAGCCGCGTAAGCAAGAGTAGCGGCGGCTGGGTCTGTTAAGGCGATTGCAAGGTAAGTGCGCAAGCGTAAAAATTTTGGCGGGCGTAGCTCACCTTATGTTATTAAACATTTTAAAAGATTTATTTTATGTCAAAAAAATCAAAAAAAATACCAGATATGGTGCTGAGTGGTTTAGAGACTCTTGTTGTAAATGATGTCACTGGCTTTGTTAATGTGGGTGAGCGCGCGAATGTGACGGGTTCACGTAAATTTGCGCGTTTAATTCAAGAAGAAAATTACGAAGAGGCGATTGAAATTGCACGAATACAGGTGGAAGATGGCGCGCAAATTATCGATGTCAACATGGATGATGCTATGCTCGATGGCGTTGCCGCCATGCGTCGTTATCTAAATTTATTGGCAGCGGAACCTGATATTTCGAGGGTTCCTTTTATGATTGATTCCTCAAAATTTGAAATTATCGAAGCCGGTTTACAGTGCGTCCAAGGTAAGCCAATTGTTAATTCTATTTCGATGAAAGAAGGTGAAGAAGAATTTATTCGTTATGCCAAAACGGTTAAGCGTTATGGTGCGGCGGTTGTGGTAATGGCCTTTGATGAGAAAGGGCAGGCGGATACCTACCAGCGGCGTATCGATATTTGCAAACGCTCTTACGATATTCTAGTTGATATCGTTGGCTTGCCTGCACAAGATATTGTTTTTGACCCTAATATTTTTCCTATTGCGACGGGTATTCCCGATCACGATAATTATGCGGTTGATTTTTTTGAAGCCACTAAGTGGATAAAAGCAAATTTACCGGGGGCTAAAGTCTCTGGTGGTTTATCTAATATGTCGTTTTCGTTTCGTGGGAACGATTTTGTACGCGAAGCCATGCATTCAGTTTTCTTATATCACGCTCTTAAGGCCGGCATGGATATGGCCATCGTTAACGCGGGCATGTTAACGATTTATGATGATATCGAAAAAGACTTGTTAGAGCGTGTTGAAGATGTTGTTTTAAATCGTCGCGAAGATGCCGGCGAACGTTTAGTTGACTATGCGGAACAGGTTCGTGGTCAATCAAACGAAGTTAAAGAAACTGATAAGCTTAAGTGGCGAGAAGGTGAGTTACAGGAGCGTATTACTCACTCGCTGGTTAAAGGCATTGCTGAATTTATTGTAGAGGATGTAGAAGAGGCACGCTTACTGGCAGATAAACCCATACACGTCATTGAAGGCCCCTTGATGGTTGGTATGAATGTGGTCGGTGATTTATTTGGTGCAGGTAAAATGTTTTTACCGCAAGTGGTAAAAAGTGCGCGGGTAATGAAAAAAGCCGTGGCTCACCTCTTGCCTTATATTGAAGAAGAAAAGCGACGTAGCGGTAATGTAAGCAAAAATAACGGCATTATTATTATGGCGACGGTTAAGGGCGATGTTCATGATATTGGCAAAAATATTGTGGGTGTCGTTTTGTCTTGTAATAATTATGAAGTCATTGACTTAGGTGTAATGGTGCCGCCCGAAAAAATATTGGCCGCTGCAAAGGAGCACAATGCCGATATTATTGGATTGTCTGGTTTGATCACGCCATCACTAGATGAAATGGTCACTATTGCGCAGATGATGGAAGCCGAGGGAATAAATTTACCCTTAATGATTGGCGGAGCAACTACCTCTAAAGTACATACGGCGGTTAAAATCGAGCCAGAATATACCGGTCTGACCGTTCATGTATTAGATGCTTCCAAATCGGTGCCTGTGGCATCAGGCTTATTAAGTGAGAGTAAAGCGGATTATATTAAAACAATTAAATCTGACAACGAAGCGGTGCGCGTTCAAAATGCCAAACGCCGCGCTAAAAAAGTTTTTGCTAGTTTAGATAAAGCCCGCAGTAACCCCGCTGTAATTGATTGGTCTGCCTATAAGCCTAAAGAGCCTACTTTTATTGGTAATAAGGTGTTTACCGATTACCCGCTGGCCGAAATTGCTGAGCGTTTTGATTGGGAACCGTTTTTTAAAACATGGGAGTTACACGGTAAGTTCCCTGCCATTTTGACGGATAAGGTCGTTGGTGAAGAGGCGTCTAAGTTATTTGATGATGCTAAAAATACATTAGCAGAAATTATTAATAATAAATTGCTACGTTGTCGAGGTGTGATTGGTTTATACCCTGCCAACGGTATTGATAATGATCAAACCGAAATTTATAGTGATCAGTCAAAAACAAATACAATTTTAACCTTGAACCATGTTCGGCAGCAGGTGGATCGTCCGGCCGGCCGGCCGTATCGCTCACTGGCTGATTTTATTGCGCCTAAAGCATCGGGCGTGAATGATTATATGGGTGGCTTTGCCGTCAGCTGTTTGGGCGCCGAAGTCTTAGCTAAACAATATGAAGCGGACCACGATGATTATAATTCGATTATGGTCAAAGCCATTGCAGATCGCTTTGCAGAAGCATTTGCCGAAGTAATGCATGAAAAAGTGCGTAAAGAGCTATGGGGCTATGCCAGCGAAGAGCATTTATCTAATCAGGAACTCATTAAGGAAGCTTATCAAGGCATTCGGCCTGCCCCGGGTTATCCTGCTTGCCCTGAGCATAGCGAAAAGGCAAGTTTATGGTCTTTGCTCGATGCGGAGAATGCGATTGGTACGCAACTGACAGAAAGCTATGCCATGATGCCAGCGTCCTCAGTCAGTGGCTGGTACTTCGCCCATCCTGATTCACGCTATTTTGCTTTAGGGCAAATCGCTAAAGACCAAGTTGAAAACTATGCCGAGCGTAAGGGCTGGGATTTAATAAAAGCTGAAAAATGGCTGAGGCCAGCACTGGGTTATTAAATTTAATACCTGCTTGGATATGGAATGAGGAGTGATGTAAGCATGAAGGGCAATATTTTATTCGTTTTCTTTTATTTGTTAATTATATTTCATTCTCAAATTCTATCTGCGGAAATATATCGCTATAAAGATGAAAGTAGGGCAGTCTGATTCAGTAACATCAGGGGTTATCACAAAGATTGACGCTAAAGAAATCATTACAGATGCGACTATTTTACCTGGCAATAGCGGAGGGCCGCTGCTGGATCAAGATGGCGGTATTGTGGGCGTTAATACTCTTAAATTTATGGCTGGTAGCCAAGATGGCTCTGAAGGGTTTGGTATAGCGATTCCTATCGAAAAAGTTTTTAGTGAGTTCGGTAGTATCCTTTTATAGAATACAGCACAATGATAGCTCGTTTTTTACCATTATGACTCCACTGAAGTTATGAAAAATAGTTTACAAAAAATATTTTCACCGGTACTCAATCTTTTCGAGTCGGGAGATGAGCTTTACGCTTATAAGCCGTCTCATAGGGCTATCTTGTTAGCAGTGGGCGGCTTATTCTCTTTGTTAGCGACGGGTGTGTTTGCAGTTGGTTTGCGAGGAGAGGGCTTTGGATTCTTAATACCGGGTCTTGTATTTGGTAGTGCTGCTTTGGTTAGTTTGATCGTTGGTGGACTGGGGTCCGAGCGTGCGGTTGCAAAACTATGGGGTTCTCGACACGGTTCTTAATTATGCTTTTTTTGAGGGGCATGCTTGTCGTACTCTCTCTAGCTGAATAATATTTTTAACGCAGCCAATATTGCAATTGTTCTTATTGCCAATTTTAAATTTTTTAAATTAATGTGCCGAAGTAAGGTACAGCCCGCAATAACACCAATTACTAGCCCCGGCAAACCTTGCGTGCTTAATTTAAGTGAATCTATATTCAGTACTTCTAGTGCAAACAGTGTCGGTATCTTTGCCCCATTTATGATAAAGATTGTCCATGCCCGAGTGTGTATGATGGCATTTTAAGCAAGCGATACATACCTTAACGACTGCGATACAACGCAAAGATATTGTAGAATTAGAAAGGCTATCTTAATTATTTAAGTTTGTCTCATCGTAAAGCAGGTGATTTTAAGCAGTTTATGGCTTATTATGGAAAGACAATTTACCCTTGTCTTAGGTGCTTATTAGCACTCCCTTATATGGTGCAACGTTACTTAGGGCAAGGGGATGTGGCGCTGAGAATGCTCGGGCTTACCGAGCCTTGGATAATGTACTTTCTGGTAGTGATATTAGATGTTGAGTATTGGTAGTGGCAGTTATTAGTACTGCTTGCTGAAAAAATAATTATGATTAGGGCATCCTTCGATGACTCTACTCTAGATGTAAACAGCTATGGTTAAAATTCCCGTATTTCCTATTCCTAACTGCGTTACCTTTCCGGGAACGACCTTCCCCTTGCATGTCTTTGAGCCACGTTATCGCAGTATGATTGATTACTGTTTAGAAAATGATACTTTGCTTGGTATTGCACATACTCAAAAAGTGGTTCGGGATGCTAAGCCAGGCCAAGTATTAGAGGAAGCGTTGCAGTCGAATCAAGCTACCTACAAGCCTTTTCCTGTTTTTTCTGCGGGCCGATGTGAATTATTAAAGGTCTTGGACGATGGCCGGCTCTATCTTCACGTTCATATGGAATCTCGTTTTCTTGCGGTAGCTGAAGAGCAAACCTTACCCTTTACTATTTGTCGTTGTGATTCTTTTATAGACAGACCGGTAGAAGCGAATCAAGTTGAAGAAATTGATCAGCTTAAAGAAAAGGTAGTCACTCGTTTGTTAGCCATGACATCGAATGTGCCAGACATTCACAACTTACTCCAATCCGAAAAATGGACGTCAAAAAGGGCTAGTGATTTTAGTTTTGCAATATTTGGATTGCTACAGTTCGAGCCTGGGTTACAGCAAGATATTCTTGAAATGAGCTCAGCTAAGGAGCGTTTAAATTGCCTGTTAGGGATCTTAAACAAACAGTCGTCGCCATTAATCTAAGGCGTTTCCTGTAAAGTACTAAGATTTTTTTCTATTTTTATAGAGGTTTTTTTTAATGGCGCTTTGTAATAGTGCTGTTTAAGCGCCCTGTCTACTATTTGTGTTCAATAATAACTACTTTGAAACCTAATTTTTTTGTTAGTATTTTTTGTTTTAATTTTTCTTTCTTAATGTGGTTGTCGATCGCAATAAACTCATTGAGCACAAACAAGGCCGTTCCTTGTTTGCTTAGCTTGTCTTTACAGGCGTGTAAGAACCGGCCTGTCAACTCTTGGTTATGTTTGAAACCTTGGTGAAAAGGTGGGTTGCATAGGATTAAATCAAACTTTTCTTTTATTGAATCAGCGCAATTACTAGCGATAATATTTAAAGGTGTTGTTGTTAACTTTGTATTTTCTTCCGCAGAGAGTATAGCGGCTGCATTATTATCAGTGGCTGTGATGGAGGAGATTGCGTATTTTTCCATATTTAAAAATATCCATCCATACCCGCAACCTAAATCTAATACGTTTTTAGGCGAAATTACTTTTTCTTCTAATAGTGATTGTGCTGAAGCTATCAAGAGTTCCGAGCCCTTATCGATTTTATTCCACCCGAAAACACCTGGTTTGCTGAAAAAGTAGCCTTGAGGTAAGGTTTCAGCTTTAACCTTTTGGATAGTGGTATAATTTTTATCATCTAGCGTTTGATCACTGTCTAGGGAGCTAAATTTTCCTATGTAGCTCACGCCAGTTTTTTCTAGCTTACCACTGGCTTTTAATGTTTTTTTAATCTTGTCTGAATACGTTTTAATGCCTTCTTGTTTATAGCCACTAATGACCAACGTCCCTTTTTTTTCTAATAGCTGGGCTGCTTGATTGATGAGGTGGTGGGTTAGTGCCTTTTCTTTTGAAATTCTATAGACAATAGCGCTGTATTCTTTTTTAGGGTAATCGTCTGGGTCAAAGTCACTAAAAATGACATTTATTTTTTTGTTAAGTGCACTCAGATAAATATCATAACGATTGGTGACGAGAGTAAGTAGTTGACTTTGTGGCACAAAGTCGACAGCTGGTGCTGCATTCTCATCGGCATACCATAAGGTGGGTTCGGTAATATTCTGCAGGTAGGGTAGTATTGTTTGCAGTGTATGATCAGTTTGTAAAATAATTTATTTCCTCCAGAGTGAGCGAGCGGTATTTTCCCGAAGCTAAATCAGGGTCAAGTATAATAGGGCCAATACGTTTACGGTGTAATTCAATAACATGATTGTTAACCGCAGCAAACATACGTTTAACTTGATGATATTTACCTTCTTGTATGGTGAGCTCGGCAGTAAACTCATTAATGATGTTTAGTTCAGCGGGGAGTGTCGGCTTTGCTTCACTTTTAAGCAATATACCCGCTGCAAATAATTCGATTAAGTCTTTAGTTAATGGTTCTTGAACAATGACTTCATAGACCTTAGCGCACGCTCGTGTAGGTGCGGTAACGCGATGATTCCATTGGCCATCATCAGTGATAAGAACTAAACCGGTTGTATCTTTATCTAGGCGTCCAACAATTTGTAGCGTGTGTTGTTGCGGCTCATTTAATAGGTCAATAACAGTAGGGTGTTGACTATCGTGATTGGCGCACACCATTTTTTTTGGTTTGTGCACCATAAAATAACGAGGTTTAAGTGCCTGTATTTGCTTTCCCTCGAGAAAAATAATGTCGTTCTCGGGGTTGATTTTTTCACCGCTGCCGGAGGCTATTTTGTTGTTGATAGAGACCGCGCTCAGTTTAATTAATCTCTTAACGTCTGAGCGGGAATAATCGGTCGATTGAGCGAGATATTTATCTAGCCTTATCATAAGTTAATTAGTTTATTTTCTTTTCGCCAGAGTCAACGGATTGATATATGAGCGTATTGATGGTCATGGGACCAACACCTCCGGGAACCGGAGTGAAGGCCGCCACACGATCAACTAATGGGCCTAGCTCTATATCCCCTAAACCACCCGGGTGGTAACCAGCATCAATCACTACGGCGCCATCTTTAATCCAGTCCGCTTTGATGAATTCGGGCTTACCAACGGCACCAACAACAATATCGGCTTGTTTGATATGTGCTGCTAGATTTTGTGTGCGGGAATGGCAAATAGTGACCGTTGCATCTGCGCCTAATAACATCATTGCCATGGGCTTGCCTAGAATGGGACTTCGGCCAACAATAACGGCGTGCTTGCCTGACAAGGGAATGTTGTAGGCTTCTAGAATGCGCATGATACCTTTAGGTGTTGCACAACCATAGGCGCTTTCTCCCATGCTCATGCGCCCAAACCCCAAGCAGGTAACGCCATCGACATCTTTGCTTAGGTCAATTGCATCGAAGCAGGCGCGTTCATCGATTTGATGAGGTACTGGGTGTTGTAACAAAATACCGTGAATATCTTCGTTGCTATTGAGTTCATGTATTTTGTCGAGTAGCGCTTGGGTCGTTGTATCAGAGGGTAACTCAACTTTCAAAGAGCCCATGCCAATGCGAGCACAAGCGCTACCCTTCATATTGACATAGGTAGACGAGGCAGGGTCATCACCAACGAGTATGGTGGCAAGAATAGGGGTGCGGCCATTACTCCTAGACTTCAGTTTTGACACCCTGTCGATGAGCTCTGCTTCTGTTTGTTTAGCGAGTAATTTGCCGTCGAGTACTAATGCGCTCATGTCGTATCCCAAGAGTAATAAATGAAAAATGATAAACGTAACCGTGTTGACCAAGATCTTCATTTTCCCACAGGCTAGGGGAGAGTCCAACTATTGTTCGCATTTAATGATAATTATAGTCGGGTTTAAATTTTCATTGACTGTTAAAAAGGTCATGGTATAATGCTCA
>JBLHWO010000128.1:0-9677 GCA_047629215.1 Cellvibrionaceae bacterium
TGTGTCTCTGGGTAAAGAGTATGAGTATAAACTTAAGTAGGCTGGGTTGTAGATGTTTTATAAGCTCGAATCATTAAGAGGGATTGCTGCGTGTTTGGTGATTCTCTATCATTCGCCATTTAATGTTGGCGAGAAAACCATTACTTTTATTTCTAATAGTTACTTGTTTGTAGATTTTTTCTTTGTGTTGTCTGGTTTTGTGATGGCGCTAGCCTACACTAGCCGGATTAAGAAAAATTTACACTTTAAGGCTTATTTTATTTTAAGATTGGGACGTATATATCCATTGCATCTAACTATACTGCTTCTGTGGGGTGCGTATATTCTTCTCAGGCAACTTATGTATGTGTTAGATCTAGGGGGGTTTGATCAGTTTGCTGAGTATCATCTCGGTTCATTTGTTTCGCATGTTTTTCTTATTAGTTCTATAGGTGTGGATGAATCACTTAGTTGGAATTATCCGGCTTGGAGTATTAGTGCTGAATTTTTTGCTTACATAGCATTCTACTGGTTAACCGTTTTTCTTGATAAAAAAGATTCAATATTATTTGCAGCCTTTATTTCGGTGTCTTGTTATTTGTTGCTTATCTATTTAGTGAAAGATAATATTGATGTGACTTATGATTATGGTTTTTTGAGATGTTTGGCGGCTTTTTATGTCGGGGTGTTAGTTTTAAGGGTGCATCAGATGAAAAAGGATTCTGGTTTTATTAGGGAAAATTTATTTCTTTTAGAGTTTTTGTGTCTCGTTGGCTGTGTTGTTTCTGTTTCATTTGTAAGTTTGCATTTGTTGTATTTTATTCCAGTAATCGCTATATTTGCTTTTGCAATATATGTATTTTCTCATGAAGAGTCGGGCTTTTTAGGAAGGTTGCTGCTGCTAACCCCATTTAGAAAAATTGGTTTGTGGTCTTATTCTATTTATATGCTTCACGCTATAGTCCTTGAGGGGGTGTTTATTTTGTTTCAGTCTATCTTGAAGTGGGATGTCGACTCTATATCAGGCTTTAATTCATTAATCATAAATAGCCTAATCCTCATAATGGTTATTTTTATTTCGAGGTATTTTTACGTTTATGTTGAGAGCTTATTTAGAAGTAGATCGCGTAAATTGGCTGAAAAGTATAAGTAGATTAAAGCTTTATTTTAGTGCTAAAAACGGCTTTTTGTTATGTAAGTCTCAGATTGTATTCCCGAGTGCTGAAGGGCGAGAGACACTTCTGTAATATGTAAGCAGAAATCAATAGATAATACTGAGGCCTCGTCGTTATAAATTTTATTAGCTAAAGCATCTACTCCTAATAGAAAATCCATCTTCGTATTCCCTCGGTTTAATTTATGGACGTTAATGTCTTTGGGGTAATTAACTTTTTTTCTGTGTGGAGATAAAAAAGTCTTACGCCTGATACGCATCAACTTCCTAAAGTAAACTTTGTCATTGTTGTCCCAGCACTCTTTTAGGCTGATTACACCTTTGTCGCCAAAAATACGAATAGAGTGGTCGTGAGGTGCAACGATGGTCGTACTCAGGCGGGCAACTACCCCGCTTTCAAACTTTAAAATACCAAAGGAAACGTCTGCGGTATCAGCTGGGGATAAAGTGGGTTCAGGGTCTACTTTTTCTGGGATAAGGCAATCAGAAAATGCCGTGACGCTTTTTACCGGTCCAAACATCTCCATTAACCATGTCAGATAGTAGCCAGCATGCTCTAAGGTGCAGCCCACCTCAAACTCATCACGGTATGGCCAGGGGGCACCACTAATACTTCGCCATTTTTTATATGCCATCTTGTGAACTAGGCCATCATCTAGCTCAGCGTAAACTAACTTAGGCTGGCCGCACAAGCCTTGTTTGACAGCATAAGACAGCGTTTTAGCCGCTTTACCTAATACACTGCAGGGCGCCGAGATAATGTCTAGTTTCTTTTCTTTTGCCAGTTCGCATAACTCTTCAGCTTCAGTAAATGACATGGCTAGAGGTTTTTCGCTATAGACATTTTTATTGGCGTTTAAGCACTGCTTAGAGATTGTGTAATGTGAGCGAGGGTCGGTCAGATTGAGCACAATGCTGATGCAGTTGTTGGCTAACATGTCATCTAGAGAAGAGTAATATTCCAATGAATAATATTGGCAAAAGGTATTTAATCGCTCGCTGTCTTTATCAAATACACCAACTATATTAAGCTCTGGATACGCATCTAAAGTCGCCATGTAATAATCAGCGACAAAGCCACAACCAACTATAGCGATATTGACGGTATTATGGTTTTTATCATTCATGTTTTAATTCTTTTGGTAGTCTTTATTTAAAAGCGTGGCGAGCTTATCTACTTGGTCGTCGATATTAAATTCAGCGACCACTTTTTCGCGTGCATTTTTTGAAATTCTCTTACATTCGTCAGGATTATCTATGTAATAAGCTATCGCATTAGCCAAACCCTCTTTGTCTGATGGGTAAATCATTTGGCCTGTGATTTTATCTATAACAAGTTCCGTTATGCCCCCAACATAGGTTGCAATGACGGGTACGCCCATGGCCATCGCTTCCATTAATGCTACGGGGATGCCTTCGGCAAAACTCGGCAGTACAAAAATGTCGCTGGATCGCAATGTGTCTGTAATGGTCTTCTGATCGACAAAACCAGCAAAGTGTACCTGTTGGCTAATGCCGTATTCTTTTGCAGATGCTTCAAGATCTTGGCGGGCGTCGCCATCACCAAGCAAGGTTAACTCAAACACATAGCCTTTTGATTTTAGTAGTTGCAAGCTGTCAAATAAAACCGGGACACCTTTTTCTGCTGATAGCCTACCCACATAAACGAGTTTGTTGATGTTTTTAGACGGTTCTCTGTAGCTAAACTGTTCTGGATTAATACCGCAGCGCACAATTTTAAATTTATCCCAATCTTGTTTCTTGGTGTACAGCATCATTTGGCTTGTACAAAAATGACCAATGCAAGAAATGAAAGAAGAGTTAGCTGTTTTAACGTCTAAAGCCCAGTGCAGCCCGTCGAAAAAAATATGGGGGCCATGGATACTAATACTATAAGTGATGCGCGCAAGCTTAGCGGCAAGTAATGTAACCGTGCCACTGTTATCACCTAAATGATTATGCAAGTGTTCTACTTTATGTTCTTTAACTAAATCAGCGAGTAGTATTGCTTCAAAAAAATAAATGAGTTGAAGTAAGTGTCCTTTAGATCCGGGGCGGGATGTTTTGAAGGCTAAATATAGTGTTTGAACGTAAGTTGTGGGATAAGACGTAATAGCTCTTAGGTGGGACTTAAGTAGCTTGAACGGTGAGCAGGGTAATAAGTAGTGTGTATTTTTCTTTTCTTGGATAACTTCATCGTCAACATCGTGATCAGCCCCTGTTTTTCTAACGGAAAAAGTAAGAACCTCAAAGCCTCTTTCGCGCAAGCCAACGACCTCTCTTCGAATGAAGGTGTCGGTTGCTCTTGGATAGGTGTTGGTAAAATAGGCTAGGCGCACATTGTATCCTTCATTTAATAAAGTTATTGATTTTTTCTGAGTTGAAGACAAAAGGCTTTTGTCTGGCGGCAACGCTATTGGCGTGAAAGCTATCAGGGATTTTATCCTGTTTGTTGGCCTTGGTTAATATCCACAAAATGGCTTTAGTTAGGCGCGAATAGGCTTTCCAGGGTAGGGGTAAATAAAATCGTAGCTTGCCTTGTCGTTTTAATTGCTCTAGATAGTCTATTTGTAAAACGGGCGGTTTTCCAATTAAGTGAAACAACTCTTTTGTATAGAGCGGTCGATTAAAGATTCCGATAATTATTTCTGAAACGTGATTCACTTTGATTAGCGGAACTTGACCATGGTGTATGGCAGCAATACCTAAGCCCTTTTTTATGAAGCCCGCATGTGCATCAGACAATTCTTCATCGCTATAGACTAAGCCTGGCCTGACAATGATGAGTTGTTTGCCTGTTTCAAGCTGCCATTGTTGGCATAGTTTTTCTTGGTCGCGCTTCATGCGAGCGTAATCACCGATATCATTATCTCGATTACAGAGCGGTGTTTCTTCATCAATAATAGAATCTGCAGTTTGGTTAACATAATCTAAAACAGAAATGCTGCTAACCAAAACCAATGTATTTATATTGCTACTGTTAATAGCCTCAATAACGTGATTGGTAGTGTCTAGCGTTTGCTGATATTGCCTTTTTCCGTCTGGCTTTTCTCCGGCTATATGAGAGGATATGGAGGCAGCAAGATGAATCACGGTATCGCAATCATCAATCGATTCCGTTAATGTCTTCTTATCGTTTAAATCACACTCTTTAATATCGAGGTTATCGATATTGATTTTTTTGTGCTCAACTAAAAAACTAGCCAGATAAGACTCTTTTGCTTGTCTCGTTAGCGCTACAGCACTATGGCCTTGGGTTAAAGCCTCAGCAACAACGTGCTTGCCAATAAATCCATTGGCCCCAGTAATAGCAAATTTCATAATAATGGAGTGATCATTTTTTTATCCTTTACACGTGTTTAGCTTTCCAGAAATAGTCTGGCGGGCTCTCGTATTCCCTTCTCAATGATTATTTCGCGATCATTGGTGGGTTTCCAGCCTAGTTCCTGTTGGGCTTTGTTAGTATCAAAACTGGCATGTTGTTCTCGGCAGCGCCAATCCCGAATCGACGGCCTACGTTTAGCATCTGGATGACGGGCTAGTATTTTGATTAACCACTTTGTCATATCACCTGCATAGTGTTTGAGATGATGCGTGTAGGTTTTTGTGATTTTACTGCCGAGTACCGCTTCTACTTCAGCTACATAGTCTTGAGCAGAGAGGCAAGACTCTGCTGCTAAGTTATAGGTGTTACCTTCTATACCCTCTGTTTCCATTGCGCGTATTAAACCGTCGACAATATCGTCAGCCAGCACTAATGGTAAGTTATGTTTACCGTCGCCCCAAAAAGAACATAAGCCTAGGCCCGACCAGTTTGCTACACCAACGTGGTTAATGGGGCCGCCAGCACCCAGTACGATAGCGGGACGAATAATGACTGCTGGGAAATTTTGTGTTCGGTATAATTCGTTTAGATACTTCTCGCTAATAGATTTGCTATGAGCATAGTTATTTCGGCGTTTTATGTGCTTATCGACACCATCGCTTTCTTTAACTATTCCGGCATCAGGCCCAAGATATAAAGAATCAATGGTGCCCGTATAAATAAAACGTTTAATCTTGTGCGCTTTGCATTGCTCGATAAACTTTTTAGTGGGTTCGACATCAGCTTTGAGATAACTCTCTAGGCTATTGCCGTGAGCAACCGCTAAATGGTAAACGACATCTATTCCCTTTAAGGCTTTTTCCATCACTTCTTGATTGCGGAAGTCGCCAACGATAATTTCGCAATTATCTTTTATGTTTACGCCCGCTAGTGAAGAGGCATTGCGAACAATGGCTCTAACCTTAGTGCCTTTGTTTTGTAGCGCAATCAATAAGCGTTTTCCGATAAAGCCCGATGCGCCAACGATAAGTGTAGTGGCCTCTAATGTAGGTTCAATAACCGTTTCAGGCATGGGCGAATTGATTCTTTTTGTTGTAGGTTCTTGGGGTAGTTTTGATTGTATTGATTCCGCTGTTTTGGCAATGGCGATGGCGTAATCGATACTGGATCCAATCCGATTTGATTCTCCGGCGAGCTCTAAATAGCAGTTGCGAATGCCATTTAGCATGCTGGTTTCGTAAGGAGCGCCCGTAGCGGAAGGTATGAATTTTGAGGCGATATAGCTACCGTAGGTTCGAAACGCCTGTTGCGCACGAGCTAAGCCCGTATTTAGGTTAATGTGAAAACGTTCGGAATCGTAGGCTCGTCCTGTCGGTTTATCGAGGGTGAAAATATCATTTTCTATATCGGCTTTGGCAACGCCAAACATGCCCTCGACTTCGACAAAATGTTGCTCATAGCCTTGATCAAAAGCGGTATCAATTTGAATGCTAATAGGGCCTTCGTTTGCTGTAATGTTCCAACGACGGTAAAAAGTCGAGCCTGAGGGTAGGGCTTTAGGTAGTCGCGCATCCACACTACTTATGACGGGCTCGTTAACAATGGCTAATAACTCAGAGAGTGAGTGTGAGCCGGTCTCAAATAAAATATTGCCGGGCTCCCGTATCATCCACAAATCCCAAGGGCCAGCATTAATCGGCGGTAAGCCTTTTTTCCAGACGACGCGGATCGATTTCAGCGGTCCTAAAGTGCCTTGATCTAAGGTTTTGCGTAACGCATTAAAGGGCCTTGAAAAAACAAAGTTATGATTGATGGCAATGTTTACATTGTTATCTTTGGCTAGCTTAGCAAGAATTTCGGCTTCTTCAGAGCTAACGGTAACTGGCTTTTCTACTATGGCGTGACAGCCCGCTTCAATGACTTTTTTTGTGAGAAAAAAGTGGCTGTCAGGCTGAGTTAAAATATGAACAACGTCCAACTTAGCCTCTGCCAGCATTTTATCTAAGTCAGTGTAAATCAATGCCCCTTCATGTTCGGCGGCTAAGCGTCTAGCGGCTGTTTCATTCATATCGCAGACGGCGATTAGCTGACTGTTTGCTTGCTCGGTAATCGCCTTCGAATGAAAGTTAGATATATAACCAGCGCCAAGGATAGCTGTGCGATAAGGTGATCTAGTCATAACAATTATTTATACTCAATGAGTTGATGTTTACGTGATAGTAGATGGTTTTTGTAATATTGCAGCATTCCCATGAACTCCGATATTTTTCCTGAAAAAATAAGCAAGCCATAAGCAATAGCAGTTTTAAGAGGGTCACCTAAACGTCGTCGTCTAACGATTGTTTTGCTGATAAATGCGATATAGCCTAAAAGAATTAATACGCTGACGGGTGGCAAAAGGAATAAAAATAAAATGAATGCGGTAGGTATTAGTGCTCCCCAAAAAACAACACTTTTGATTTCACGTTTAAAATATTGCTCTGGGCCTTTACCGTGTAAGTGATGAATGTTGGCATAACCATGTCCCCCACGTTTTGAGCGTCGATACCATTGAGTGAGCTTCATAATATTCGCGTCGTGCTTGCTCATATTGGCATCGAGTCGAAATGTCTTATAGTTAGTGCGGCGAGCTCTTAAGCAAAAGTCATCATCCTCCGCGGCGATGATGGTTTCATTGAAACCTTCAATTTTGTTGAAAACCTCTACTTTTACACACATGTCACCTAAGACCGCTAATATTTCCCCTGAGGGCGTGTTCCATTCGATATCGATGAGCTGGTTATAGATGGAGGCGTCAGGAAAGCGTTCGCTGCGTCGTCCGCTGGCGATACCCACGTCTTTATTTTTAGAGAGATAATCCGTTGCGATATCGACCCATCCAGGTAGCAGTTCACAGTCACCGTCTAAAAATTGTACGTAGTGAAGGTGTTGATTGTGTTTCAGTAGGGTTGAGAAGCCAATATTGCGTGCGCGGGCAGCGGTAAATGGAATGCTCATGTCGAGCTCTACAGTGGTAATCCCATGTTCTCTCGCAAAATTGACGCTATCATCATTTGAGCCAGAATCAACATAAATAATAGGCGCTTGTGGGCAGATCGACTGAATAGCTTTTAAGCCAGATTTTAAGCGTTCGCCTTCATTTCTTCCAATAACAACAAACCCAAGTGAGTGTACTGAGGGGTGTTCTTCCATAATGCTAGTTCCAAGTGATGTATTGGATGGTGATGGTGGTGCGTCAAGGTGCTAATGCCATACAATTATAAAGTATTTTAAGTTTGGCAGGTATTGCTGTCTTCAAAGATAATTTATTTTTAGGTTTATGTGCCCTAACATGAGCGCTTGGTGGCGCAATAAAATATGGTGAATGCGTGGTTCCCCTATTAGGATAATACAGGAGATGTTGTGTTTGCAGTGGATGTTAGGGGCATGCGATATTGGAAGATTGGCGGGCGTAATGGCTTCTGAGTTGTGGTTAGGTAAGTGGGGCGGACACTTATCGTTGATATTTTAATATAGGCTGTAGAGCGGTTGACGTACTCCTCCACACTCCGTACAATTCGTCACCCCTGTTTCTGGGGGCGGGCTTTACTGTCCTTTTTATTTTAACCACTAATAAGATGTCGTTTATTGCTGTAATTTGAGGCAGAAGCTGATGTCAGTGATATACCTTTGGAGTTTATTCATGGCAACGATCAACCAATTGGTTCGTAAGCCTAGAAAACGTAAATTACAAAAGAGCGATGTACCTGCTTTGCAAGGCAACCCTCAAAAGCGTGGTGTTTGCACTCGTGTTTACACTACTACACCTAAGAAGCCAAACTCAGCTTTGCGTAAGGTCTGCCGTGTGCGCCTAACAAATGGCTTTGAAGTAACTTCTTATATCGGTGGTGAGGGGCATAATTTGCAAGAACATAGTGTTGTGCTTATCCGAGGTGGTCGTGTAAAAGATTTGCCTGGTGTACGTTATCACACTGTTCGCGGTAGTCTGGATACCTCTGGTGTTGCAGATCGTAAGCAAGGTCGTTCTAAGTATGGTACTAAGCGCCCTAAGTAAGGTGCTGGTGCCACTCCTTATAGCTAGTTCGTCTATCTCTAAGGAGTGAAGTTTTTTAGATACAACTGAGAGTAAGGCTAAGCGCACTTATATTTTTGCAGCTTTTCAAAAGAGCCGCATCAATATAAGAGTTCTGTCTTAGAGTTAACCTGAAACTGAGGCCGAGGCCAAAAAGAGGCTATTTAACATGCCAAGAAGAAGAGTCGTCGCGAAACGCGAAATATTGCCAGATCCTAAGTTTGGTAATATAACATTAGCAAAATTTATGAACATTCTAATGGTCAGTGGTAAGAAGGCTGTCGCTGAGCGTATTGTTTATGGTGCGCTGGAGATCGTAGGGAATAAAGCCGATAAAGAGGCTTTGGAAGTTTTCGGTGAAGCTTTAGAGGCCATTGCCCCGCTAGTAGAGGTGAAAGCTCGACGAGTAGGTGGTGCAACTTACCAGGTTCCTGTTGAGGTTCGCCCGGCTCGTCGTGAAGCTCTGGCTATGCGTTGGCTGGTTGAGTTCTCGCGTAAGCGTAGTGAAAAGTCTATGGCTGCTCGTTTGGCTGGTGAGTTGTTAGACGCATCACAAGGTAAGGGTTCTGCAGTGAAGAAACGTGAAGACGTTCATCGTATGGCAGAGGCTAACAAGGCATTCTCGCACTACCGTTTTTAAGTGTGTGCTGCTTGTCGTTAAAGGTAGCTATAATCGCTGCCTTTTTTGCTGTCTGATCTAAAGTTTTTTGGAGGTTGTCGGTTTTGGCTCGTAAAACACCCCTTTCACGTTATCGTAATATCGGTATTGTCGCGCACGTTGATGCGGGTAAGACGACGACAACTGAGCGTGTGCTTTTTTATACTGGTCTATCCCACAAAATTGGTGAGGTCCATGATGGCGCTGCCACCATGGATTGGATGGAGCAAGAGCAAGAGCGCGGAATCACTATTACTTCTGCGGCAACCACCTGTTTCTGGGCTGGCATGCAGCAGCAGTTTGATCAGCATAGAATCAATATTATCGATACGCCGGGACACGTGGACTTCACTATTGAGGTTGAGCGTTCTTTGCGCGTACTTGATGGAGCAGTAGTTGTGCTTTGTGGTTCTTCGGGTGTTCAGCCTCAAACGGAAACGGTTTGGCGGCAGGCAAATAAATACGAAGT